>NZ_JBVITR010000045.1:48395-59862 GCF_055574875.1 Streptomyces sp. NPDC034670 | reverse complement strand
CCAGAAAGATCGCGGAAAAGAGGAAAAAGAACGGCGTGGCCTCCGGCGAACCGGAGGTCTCGGTCGCGGGCTGACGTACCGGGACGCGGGCGGACGTCCCGGTACCGGCCGGCACCGGGACGTCCGCCCGGCAGGTGAGGAGGAGGCCCGTCCGGGGCCTGAGCGGGGGGCGGGGGCGCGAGCCCCCGCAAGCGGCACACCGGCCCGCGGCGCCTTCGGAACCGGTGCCGCCCTCCGCAGGGCGGCGCCGCACGAGCTGCGCGGGTACAGTGCGGAAATCAGCAGACCCCAGTGTGTGAGGCCCCGCGCGTGTTGACGCAGACCACATCCCGGGTCCTCGAACCGAGCGACCTGGACGCCGCACTCGCCGTGCTCGACCGCGAGCCGGTGGCGAACGCCTTCGTGACCGCCCGGGTACGGGCCGCGGGCCTGGACCCGTGGCGGCTCGGCGGCGAGATGTGGGGCTGGTACGAGGGCGGCGCGCTGACGTCCCTGTGCTACGCCGGCGCCAACCTGGTCCCCATCTGCGCCACCCCGAGGGCCGTCCGCGCCTTCGCCGACCGCGCCCGCCGGGCGGGTCGCCGCTGCTCCTCCATAGTCGGGCCGGCCGGCCCGACCGCCGCACTGTGGCGGCTGCTCGAACCCCAGTGGGGCCCGGCCCGCGAGGTCCGCGCCCACCAGCCCCTCATGGTCGCCGACCGCCTGCCCGACGCCGTCACCCCGGACCCCTACGTGCGCCGCGTCCGCAAGGACGAGCTGGAGACGATCATGCCGGCGTGCGTGGCGATGTTCACCGAGGAGGTCGGCGTCTCCCCGCTGGCCGGCGACGGCGGACTGCTCTACCAGGCCCGGGTCGCCGAACTCGTCGGCTCGGGCCGCTCCTTCGCCCGCTTCGACGCCGACGGCAAGGTCGTCTTCAAGGCCGAGATCGGCGCCGCGACGGACCGCGCCTGCCAGATCCAGGGCGTCTGGGTGGCTCCCGAACACCGGGGCACGGGTGTCGCGGCCCCCGGCATGGCGGCCGTCCTGCGCTACGCCCTGGCGGACGTCGCCCCCCTGGTGAGCCTCTACGTCAACGACTTCAACACCCCCGCCCGCCGGACGTACCGGAAGGTGGGTTTCCGGGAGATCGGCGCCTTCATGAGCGTGCTGTTCTGAACACGCTCCGGCGGCCGCCCGCCGGACGGCGCCGGGCGCCGCACGCCGTGGCCCCGTACCGGTCCGCAGCACCGTTCTGCCCCACGGCAACCCCCTGTAGTCTCCCGGCATGCTGCACTTTCCCGGTCACGGCCCCTCCCGCCCCGACGACATCGTGATCGGCCCCCTCGACCTCCCCGCCCACGTCGACGCGGCGCTGGCGGTCCAGGCGGTGGCCTTCGGACTCGGCCCCGACGAGGTGGCCGTACGACGGCAGATCGTGCTGCGCCACATGACCTTCCCGGGCGCCAGGGCCTTCGGCGCCACCGTCAAGGGCCGCCTGGTCGGCTTCGTCTACGGCATGCCCAACGACCGCGCCCACTGGTGGTCCACCGTCGTCGAGCCCTACCTGCGCGCCCAGGGCCACGACGACTGGCTCGACGACTCCTTCGTCATCACCGAGCTGCACGTCCACCCGCGCCACCAGAAGCACGGCATCGGCCGCGCCCTGATCACGACCATCACCGACGGCGCCGACGAACCCCGCACGATCCTCTCCGCCATCGACGTCGAGAGCCCCGCCCGCCGCCTCTACCGCTCCCTCGGCTACCGGGACCTCGCCCGGCAGGTCCACTTCCCCAGCGCCGTCAAGCCGTACGCCGTCATGGGCGCCCCCCTGCCGCTCCTTCGCGGATAACCGATTTCCGCCCTCCCGTCCCGCCCGGCTAACCTCCTGACATCACCTAGACGCAGCAGGAGTACGAGAACCATGGCGAACGCACCGGTCCAGCGCATGTCCCAGTTGATGGCGAAGACGCTGCGCGACGACCCGGCGGACGCCGAGGTCCTCAGCCACAAGCTGCTCGTCCGCGCCGGTTACGTGCGCCGCACCGCCGCCGGCATCTGGACGTGGCTGCCCCTCGGCAAGAAGGTCCTCGCCAACGTCGAGCGGATCGTGCGCGAGGAGATGGACGCCATCGGCGCCCAGGAGGTGCTGCTGCCCGCGCTGCTCCCGCGCGAGCCCTACGAGGCGACCGGCCGCTGGGACGAGTACGGCCCCGAGCTGTTCCGCCTCCAGGACCGCAAGGGCGGCGACTACCTCCTCGGCCCCACCCACGAGGAGATCTTCACCCTGCTGGTGAAGGACCAGGCGTCCTCCTACAAGGACCTGCCGGTGATCCTCTACCAGATCCAGACCAAGTTCCGGGACGAGGCCCGTCCCCGCGCCGGCATCCTGCGCGGCCGCGAGTTCCTGATGAAGGACTCCTACTCCTTCGACCTGGAGGACGAGGGCCTGGCGAAGTCCTACGCCCTGCACCGCCAGGCGTACCAGCGGGTCTTCGAGCGCCTCGGCCTGGACTACCGCATCTGCGCGGCGACCGCCGGCGCGATGGGCGGCTCCAAGTCCGAGGAGTTCCTCGCCCCGGCCGAGGCCGGCGAGGACACCTTCGCGGACTGCCCGAACTGCGACTTCGCCGCGAACACCGAGGCGATCGCCTACGAGCTGAAGCCGGTCGACGCCTCCGGCGTCCCGGCCGCCGAGGACATCCCCACCCCCGACACCCCGACCATCGAGACCCTCGCCGCCCAGCTCGGCGTCCCGGCCTCGGCCACGCTGAAGAACCTGCTGGTCAAGGTCGACGGCGAGATCGTCGCCGTGGGCGTCCCCGGTGACCGCGAGGTCGACCTCGGCAAGGTCGAGGCGCACTTCGCCCCGGCCGTCGTGGAGATGGTCACCGAGGCGGACTTCGCCGCCCGCCCCGACCTGGTGCGCGGCTACGTCGGCCCGCAGGGCCTGGACAAGGTGACCTACATCGCCGACCCCCGCGTGGCACCGGGCACCGCGTGGATCACGGGCGCCAACCGGGCCGACACCCACGCGAAGAACGTGGTCGCCGGGCGCGACTTCGAGGTCGACGCGTACGTGGACGTCGTGGTGGTCGAGGAGGGCGACCCCTGCCCGAAGTGCGGCACCGGCCTCAGGCTCGACCGCGCCATCGAGATCGGCCACATCTTCCAGCTGGGCCGCAAGTACACCGACGCCCTCAAGCTCGACGTCCTCGGCCAGAACGGCAAGCCGGTCCGCGTCACCATGGGCTCCTACGGCATCGGCGTCTCCCGCGCGGTGGCGGCCCTCGCCGAGCAGACCGCCGACGACAAGGGCCTGTGCTGGCCGCAGGAGGTCGCCCCGGCCGACGTCCACGTGGTCGCCGCCGGCAAGGCCCTCCAGACGGAGCTCGCGCTCGACGTCTCCGAGAAGCTGGCCGCGGCCGGCGTCCGCGTCCTGGTCGACGACCGCCCCGGCGTCTCCCCGGGCGTGAAGTTCACCGACTCCGAGCTGATCGGCGTCCCCCGGATCCTGGTCGCCGGCCGCCGCGCGGCCGAGGGCGTCGTGGAACTCAAGGACCGCCGCACCGGCGAGCGCGAGGAACTGACCGTCGAGGAGGCGGTCGCCCGCCTGACCGCTCGCTGACGAGGGCCGGGGCCGGCTCCGGACGTCTATGACCGGCCCCGGACGGCGGTCGCCCCGCCCGCGGGGCCGCACCACGGCCCGCGCCGGAGGCGGCCCCGCAACGGCCCGTCCCGGGCCCGGCTCCGGGGCGGTCACGGCACCGGAGCCGGGCCCGTGCCGTGACCGCCCGGACGACGAGAGCGGCGAGGCCCGAGGGCGGTCCCAGCCGCGCGCCCCGGGAGCACAACGGCGCGTCGCCGGTTCCTCCGGACGCGCCCTGCCCGATCGTCGAGCCCCCGCCCGCGCGACCGGCAAGGGTGCGTCCGCCCGGCCACCGGCCACCCGTGCGCACGACGCTCCGGGCCGCTGCCCGGCCGGCGCCCTCAGAGCCAGCCCGCGAACTCCAGCAGCAGTTCCGCGTCCTGCGCGCGGCCGACCCGGCGGGCCCGCACCCCCGACTCCACCGCGCGGAACAGGGTCCAGCCGCGCAGGCGTTCCCGGTCGACCTCCAGGGACTCCGCGAGGCGCTTCACCCGGCGGCGGGTGGTCGCCGCGCCGGAGGGCTGGGCGATGAGGTCCTCCACGCGGTCGCGGACCAGCCGGGCCAGGTCGAAGGCGTGCTCGCCGACCACCGGGTCCGGGCCCACCGCCAGCCACGGCAACCGCCCCCCGGAGAGCACCTTGCTCTGCCGGAACGTGCCGTGCAGCAGCCGCTGCTCGGGCGGCGCGGCCAGCAGCTCCTCGCGGGCCGTCAGCGCCGCCTCCACCAGCGGCGCCACCTCCGGATCGGACGCCGCGCCCGCCCGCATCGCCTCGGCCTGCCGCCCGGTCCGCTCGGCGACGGTCTCGAAGACGTGGTCCTCCGGAGGTTCCACCCACAGCCTGCGCAACGTCTCCGCCGCCTCCAGCAGCGCCCGCGCCTCCGGGAGCGACCGCACCGACACGTCCGGGTGCAGCCGCTCCAGCAGCAGGACGCCCCCGGTGGACGGGGGTTCCCCCGTGTCCGGGGGGAACCGGGGGTCCGGGGGAGGCTCCAGCAGCCGCACCGCTCCCCGGCCGCCCCAGTGGGCCAGCGCGGCCCGCTCGCTCTCCGGACGGGCCCGGCGCGGGGCCAGTTTCAGCACGGCGGGCGTGCCGTCGGCCGTCCGCACTAGCACGACCAGGCTGCTGCGCCCTCCGGGCACCTGCACCCGCTCCACCGTCAACTCGCGCCGGGCGACGGCCTGCCGCGCCAGTTCGGGCAGCCTCTCCAGCCAGCCGTCCCCGTCCGGAGCCGTCTCACCGAGCGCCCTCACCAGACGCTGCGGCGGTTCGAAGACCATGCGCGAGTCGCTCCCTTCGTGCTGTACGCGGTGTGCGCCGTCCCGTCACTCCGCCGGCGGGGGAGCCGGGGTGCCCGAGGCCGGGCCGGCCCGTTCGGCGAGCCCAGGGAAGGCTACGCTCCCGCCGCTCCACCGCGCCGACCGCACCGCCGCCTCCCGCATCGCCTCGGCGGCTCCCCGGCGCCGCGCGCCCCCGCCGTCGCGCACCAGATCGGCGTACACCGCGGCCACCCGGTCCTCCAGCTCCGCGGCGAGCCGCACCGCCGCCGCGGCGTCCGGCACCGGGAACGGCAGCGCGTACCCCGCGGCCGCGGCGACGGGCTCGCCCCCCGCGTCCCTCACCTCGCGCACCAGCGCGTCCCTGCGCGCCCGGTGCGCGTCGTACGCCGTACGCGCCTCCGCGCGCCGCTCCTTGCCGATCCGCCCCCCGACGACCCCGTAGCCGTACACCGCCGCGTGCTCCGCCGCCAGGGCCGCCTGGAGGGCCCGCAGCTCCCGGTCCTCCGCCTCGTGCGCCTCGCTCACCGTGCTCCCTCCGTCAGCAGGTACACGTGCGCCGCGCCGGCCGCCGCCACCGAGGCCAGCAGCCGGGCCAGCTCGCCCGGCGCGTCCACCAGCGCCCGGGTCCGCCGGTCGGCGACCTCCCGCTCCGCGGCGGCGAGTTCGGCCAGGGCCTCCTTCTCCCCGGCCGGCACGGCGGCGCTCCGGGCGGCGGCCGAGGCGGAGGCGGGGGCGGAGGGCGCCGTCCCGGAAGGCGCCGGAGCCTCCGCCGCACCGCCGAACGCCTCCGCGTGCCGGACGACCGCCGCGCGCAACGGGGCCAGCCGCGGGGCCAGCCCCGGATGCGCGGCGGCGACCGCGTCGTACCGCGCGGCCAGCCCCCGGCTGTCCAGGGCCGCACGCGCGCGCACCCGGTCGGCGGCCGAGGGGCGGCCGCCGCCGGCGGAGCCGGGGCGCTCGGGGCCGGCGGAGCAGCCCGCCGCCAGCAGGACCGCCGGAGCGGCGGCGAGCAGGTTCCTTCTGCGCGGTCCCGGACGGACGCGCAAGGACGGGGGGAACGGCACGGCGGACGTCCTCGGGGGTGGGTACGGACGGGGCGACGGGAGGAGGGCCCGGGGTCCGCCGGCGGCCCCGCCCGGCGAGCGGACGGCGGGGAGGCACCGGAGGGGCCCTCGGCCCGTGATCACGGTACCCGGGCGCCCGCCCGGCAGCGGCCAACGGCACCCTCCGTGACCGGGTGGACGGCAACACCCTCCGCGACCGGATACCCTTTGACCAGACACGCGCCCCATCCCACAACAGCACACGCGGCCGAGGAGTCACCCGGATGAGCACCACCCAGAGCGAGAGGCTTCGAGAACTTCTGGAACCGCTCGTCAGGGCACAGGGCCTCGACCTCGAGGAGATCGCCGTGGACTCGGTCGGCCGCCGGCGTGTGCTGCGCGTCGTCGTCGACTCCGACACCGGTGCGGACCTGGACCGGATCGCCGATGTGAGCCGCGCGCTCTCGGCGGAGCTCGACGAGACGGACGCGATGGGCGACGGGGAGTACACCCTCGAAGTGGGAACCCCGGGTGCGGAGCGCCTCCTCACCGAGCACCGGCACTACGTGCGCGCCACGGGCCGCCTGGTGCGGTTCCAGCTGGCCGAGGGCGGCGAACTGGTCGCCAGGATCCTCGCGGTCGCCGACGACGGCCTCGACCTCGAGGTGCCCGGGGTGAAGGGCCGCAGGGCCACCGCGCGCAGGCTCGCCTTCGACGACATCACCAGGGCGCGCGTCCAGGTCGAGTTCAACCGCAAGGACGACGCGTCCGACAAGAAGGACGACGAGAAGGAAGAGGAGGCGTAGCCGTGGACATCGACATGAGTGCCCTGCGGGGCCTGGTACGGGAGAAGGAGATCTCCTTCGACCTGCTGGTCGAGGCGATCGAGTCGGCCCTCCTCATCGCCTACCACCGCACCGAGGGAAGCCGCCGGCAGGCGCGCGTGGAGCTGGACCGGAAGACCGGGCACGTGACCGTGTGGGCGAAGGAGGACCCCGAGGACCTCGAGGGGGGCCAGGAGCCCCGCGAGTTCGACGACACCCCGTCCGGCTTCGGCCGCATCGCCGCCACCACGGCCAAGCAGGTCATCCTGCAGCGCCTGCGCGACGCCGAGGACGACGCGACGCTCGGCGAGTACGCCGGCCGCGAGGGCGACATCGTCACCGGCGTGGTCCAGCAGGGCCGCGACCCGAAGAACGTGCTGGTGGACATCGGCAAGCTGGAGGCCATCCTGCCGGTGCAGGAGCAGGTCCCGGGCGAGAGCTACCCGCACGGCACGCGGCTGCGCAGTTACGTCGTCCGGGTGGCGAAGGGCGTGCGCGGCCCGTCCGTCACGCTGTCGCGCACGCACCCCAGCCTGGTGAAGAAGCTGTTCGCCCTGGAGGTGCCGGAGATCGCCGACGGCTCCGTGGAGATCGCCGCGATCGCCCGTGAGGCCGGTCACCGCACGAAGATCGCCGTCCGGTCCACCCGGTCCGGGCTCAACGCCAAGGGCGCCTGCATCGGCCCCATGGGCGGCCGGGTGCGCAACGTCATGGCCGAGCTGAACGGTGAGAAGATCGACATCGTCGACTGGTCCGACGACCCCGCCGAGATGGTGGCGAACGCGCTGTCGCCGGCCCGCGTCTCCAAGGTGGAGGTCGTGGACATGGCGGCCCGGTCCGCCCGGGTGACCGTGCCGGACTACCAGCTGTCGCTGGCGATCGGCAAGGAGGGGCAGAACGCCCGCCTCGCCGCCCGCCTGACCGGCTGGCGCATCGACATCCGGCCGGACACCGAGCAGGCCGGGGAATAGATCCGAGCCGCAGGCCGCTGAGATCACGACAGGTTCGCACGCGGCACGCGTCCGATCCTCGCCCCCCAGGGGTGAGGTCGGTCCGGGGAGGTAGACTGAGGAGTGTCTGGCCGGACACGTATCCGCGCATGCCCTGAGCGCACCTGCGTGGGATGCCGGGAGCGAGCGTTCAAGAGCGAGCTGCTGCGGATCGTGGCGATCGAGGGCGCGTGCGTCCCCGATCCTCGCGGTACGCTGCCCGGCCGGGGCGCCTATGTACACCCCGCCCAGGTCTGTCTCGACCAGGCGGTGCGCCGCAGGGCGTTCCCCCGGGCGCTGCGCGTTCCGGGACCGCTCGACGTAAAGGCGTTGCGCCACCGCGTCGAACGGGCACAAGGTTGCTGACAGCGACTGACGGCAACACGGCAAGAAACGTGCCGCACGGAAGCCCCCGTGCGGTCTGGTACCTCGCGAGTCGAAAGCAGGTCGAGATTGCGATGAGCACTCGATGAGTACGCGATGAGTACGCCCATGAACTAGCGACGGTCCGGACGCAACCCGGACCTCAAAGGAGCGAAGTGGCTAAGGTCCGGGTATACGAACTCGCCAAGGAGTTCGGTGTGGAGAGCAAGGTCGTCATGGCCAAGCTCCAGGAACTCGGTGAATTCGTCCGTTCGGCGTCTTCGACGATCGAAGCGCCCGTAGTACGCAAGCTGACCGACGCCTTCCAGCAGGGCGGGGGCAACGGCAAGTCCGCCGCGAAGCCCGGCGCGCCCAGGAAGGCGGCCCCCAAGCCCGCCGCGCCCTCTCCGGCGCAGGCGGGAGGCGCCTCCCGCGCCGCCAAGGCGGCGGGTGAGCGTCCGGCCGCCCCGAAGCCGCCGGCCGCACCCAAGCCCGCTGCGGCCCAGCCGTCGCCCGCGGCCCCGTCGGCGCCCGCGCCGACCCCCGGTCCGCGACCGACGCCGGGTCCGCGGCCCGCGCCGCGTCCGGCTCCGGCGGCCCCGGAGTTCCAGGCCCCGCCCTCGGCTCCGGCTCCGTCCGGTCCCAAGCCCGGCGCGCGTCCCGGTGCCCCCAAGCCCGGCGGTCGTCCCGCCGGCCAGGGCCAGGGCGGCCAGGGCCGTCCGGCCGGCCAGGGTCAGCGTCCCGGTGGCGCCGCACCGCGTCCGGGCGCCCGCCCGGCCGGCCCGCGTCCCGGCAACAACCCCTTCACCTCCGGTGGCTCCACCGGCATGGCCCGTCCGCAGGCGCCCCGCCCGCAGGGCGCGCGTCCCGGCCCCGGCGCCCCCGGTGCCGGTCCGCGTCCGCAGGCCCCCGGCGGCCAGAGCGGCGGCGGCCCGCGTCCGCAGGCTCCGGGCGGTCCGCGCCCGACCCCGGGCTCGATGCCGCGTCCGCAGGGCGGTCCCCGTCCCGGCGGCCCGCGTCCGAACCCCGGCATGATGCCGCAGCGTCCCGCTGCCGGCCCGCGTCCCGGCCCCGGCGGCCGCGGTCCGGCCGGTGCGGGTCGTCCCGGCGGCGCCGGCCGTCCCGGTGGTGGCGGCGGCTTCGCCGGCCGTCCGGGCGGCGGTGGCGCCCGTCCCGGTGGTGGCGGCGGCTTCGCCGGCCGTCCCGGTGGCGGCGGCTTCGGCGGCGGCGGTGGCCGTCCCGGCTTCGGTGGCCGTCCCGGCGGTCCCGGTGGCCGCGGTGGCACGCAGGGCGCCTTCGGCCGTCCCGGTGGTCCCGCGCGCCGCGGCCGCAAGTCGAAGCGGCAGAGGCGCCAGGAGTACGAGGCCATGCAGGCCCCGTCGGTCGGCGGCGTGATGCTGCCCCGCGGCAACGGCGAGACCATTCGCCTGTCGCGCGGTGCCTCGCTCACCGACTTCGCGGAGAAGATCAACGCCAACCCGGCGTCGCTCGTCGCGGTCATGATGAACCTCGGCGAGATGGTCACCGCGACCCAGTCCGTCTCCGACGAGACGCTCCAGCTCCTCGCCGACGAGATGAACTACAACGTTCAGATCGTCAGCCCGGAGGAGGAGGACCGCGAGCTGCTCGAGTCTTTCGACCTGGAGTTCGGCGAGGACGAGGGCGACGAGGAGGACCTGGTGGTCCGCCCGCCGGTGGTCACCGTCATGGGTCACGTCGACCACGGCAAGACCCGCCTCCTCGACGCCATCCGCAAGACCAACGTCGCCTCGGGCGAGGCCGGCGGCATCACCCAGCACATCGGTGCCTACCAGGTCACGACCGAGGTCAACGAAGAGGATCGCAAGATCACCTTCATCGACACCCCGGGTCACGAGGCGTTCACCGCCATGCGTGCCCGCGGTGCGAAGTCGACCGACATCGCGATCCTGGTCGTCGCGGCCAACGACGGCGTCATGCCGCAGACCGTCGAGGCGCTCAACCACGCCAAGGCGGCCGACGTGCCGATCGTCGTCGCGGTCAACAAGATCGACGTCGAGGGCGCGGACCCGACCAAGGTGCGCGGTCAGCTGACCGAGTACGGCCTGGTGGCCGAGGAGTACGGCGGCGACACCATGTTCGTCGACATCTCCGCCAAGCAGGGTCTGCACATCGACAGCCTCCTCGAGGCCGTCATCCTCACCGCCGACGCCTCGCTCGACCTGCGGGCCAACCCCAAGCAGGACGCGCAGGGCATCTCGATCGAGTCCCGGCTCGACCGCGGCCGCGGCGCCGTGGCGACCGTCCTCGTCCAGCGGGGCACCCTGCGGGTCGGCGACACGATGGTGGTGGGCGACGCCTACGGCCGCGTGCGCGCCATGCTCGACGACAACGGCAACAACGTCACCGAGGCGGGCCCGTCGACGCCGGTCCAGGTCCTGGGCCTGACCAACGTCCCGGGCGCGGGCGACAACTTCATCGTGGTCGACGAGGACCGCACGGCCCGTCAGATCGCCGAGAAGCGCGCCGCCCGTGAGCGCAACGCCGCGTTCGCCAAGCGCACGCGCCGCGTGTCGCTGGAGGACCTGGACAAGGTGCTCAAGGCCGGCGAGGTCCAGCAGCTGAACCTGATCATCAAGGGTGACGCCTCCGGTTCGGTCGAGGCCCTCGAGTCCTCGCTGCTCCAGCTGGACGTCGGCGAAGAGGTCGACATCCGCGTCCTGCACCGCGGCGTCGGTGCGGTCACGGAGTCCGACATCGACCTGGCGATGGGTTCGGACGCCATCGTGATCGGCTTCAACGTCCGCGCGGCCGGCCGCGCGGCGCAGATGGCCGAGCGCGAGGGCGTGGACGTCCGCTACTACTCGGTCATCTACCAGGCGATCGAGGAGATCGAGGCGGCCCTCAAGGGCATGCTCAAGCCGGAGTACGAGGAGGTCGAGCTCGGCACGGCGGAGATCCGCGAGGTCTTCAAGTCGTCCAAGCTGGGCAACATCGCGGGTGTCCTCATCCGCTCCGGCGAGGTCAGGCGGAACACCAAGGCCCGCCTCATCCGCGACGGCAAGGTGGTCGCGGAGAACCTCACCATCGAGGGTCTGCGTCGCTTCAAGGACGACGTCACCGAGATCCGCGAAGGCTTCGAGGGCGGTATCAACCTCGGGAACTTCAACGACATCAAGGTCGACGACGTCATCGCGACGTACGAGATGCGCGAGAAGCCGCGGGCGTAACACCCCACGGTTGCGTGCCGGGGGGGGGGGGGGGGGGGGGGGGGGGGGGGGGGGGGGGGGGGGGGGGGGGGGGGGGGGGGGGGGGGGGGGGGGGGGGGGGGAGGGGAATAGCAGGTAACAGGGGGGCG
>NZ_JBVITR010000045.1:11299-48385 GCF_055574875.1 Streptomyces sp. NPDC034670 | reverse complement strand
GAGGGGAGAGAGGGAGCGGGGGCACCCCCCCCCGTGGTGGGGTGCGCGCAAGACCCCCCCCCCCCCCCCCCCCCGGTCCGTGTCTTCCGGGTACGGAGGGGACGGGAGCCGGGGACCCGGGGCCCGCGGAACCGAGGACCCGTGATCCACGGGGCGCAATATCCGTCGATCGGGTACGTCCCTTCGTTGTACGGTTCTGATGTCCCTGCCCGCACGGTTGGCGGGGCCATCGATCCCGGACCGGCGGGTGAACCGGTTGCACACATGTATGTGGGGACGCTGTCCTTCGACCTCCTCCTCGGCGACGTGCGGTCGCTGAAGGAGAAACGCTCCGTCGTCCGCCCCATCGTCGCCGAGCTCCAGCGCAAGTACGCGGTGAGCGCGGCCGAGGTGGACCACGTGGACCTTCATCGCAGGGCGGTCATCGGCCTGGCCGTGGTGTCCGGCGACGCGGGGCACCTGACCGACGTGCTGGACCGGTGCGAGCGGCTGGTCGCCGGGCGCCCCGAGGTGGAACTGCTGTCCGTCAGGCGGCGCTTCCACGGCGAAGACGACTGACGACCACAGCTCATCGATACGCAGACAGGAAAGAACGGGAGACGGACCAGTGGCCGACAACGCGCGGGCGAAAAGGCTGGCGGACCTCATCCGGGAGGTGGTGGCCCAGAAGCTGCAGCGCGGGATCAAGGACCCGCGGCTCGGCACCCACGTCACCATCACGGACACCCGGGTCACGGGCGACCTGCGGGAGGCGACCGTCTTCTACACGGTCTACGGGGACGAGGAGGAGCGCAAGGCCGCGGCGGCAGGTCTGGAGAGCGCCAAGGGCGTCCTGCGCTCCGAGGTGGGACGGGCGGCGGGCGTGAAGTTCACGCCGACCCTCACCTTCGTCATGGACGCGCTGCCGGAAACGGCACGCACCATCGAGGACCTCCTCGACAAGGCGCGCGAGTCCGACGCGAAGGTGCGCGAGGCGTCCGCGGGCGCCACGTACGCCGGGGGTGCCGACCCGTACCGCAAGCCGGGCGACGACGAGACGGACGACACCGCCGAATGACCCAGAAGCACACCGTGCCCGACGGCCTCGTCATCGTCGACAAGCCGTCGGGCTTCACTTCGCACGACGTGGTCGCCAAGATGCGCGGCATCGCGCGCACCCGGCGCGTCGGCCACGCCGGCACCCTCGACCCGATGGCCACGGGCGTCCTCGTGCTCGGCGTCGAGCGGGCGACCAAGCTCCTCGGGCACCTGGCGCTGACCGAGAAGGAGTACGTGGGCACCGTCCGGCTCGGGCAGGACACGCTCACGGACGACGCCGAGGGGGAGGTCACCTCCGCCACCGACGTCTCCCGCGTCACCCGCGAGGAGATCGACGCCGGCGTCGCCAAGCTGACCGGCGACATCATGCAGGTGCCGTCCAAGGTCAGCGCCATCAAGATCAACGGCGTGCGTTCCTACAAACGCGCCCGGGAGGGCGAGGAGTTCGACATCCCGGCGCGGCCGGTCACCGTCTCCTCGTTCGCCGTGCACGACGTGCGGGAGGCCGTCGCCGACGACGGCACCGCCGTGCTCGACCTGGTGGTCTCCGTCGTCTGCTCCTCCGGCACCTACATCCGCGCCCTCGCCCGCGACCTGGGCGCCGACCTCGGCGTGGGCGGGCACCTGACCGCGCTGCGCCGCACCCGGGTCGGCCCGTACAAGCTGGAGGCGGCCCGCACCCTCGACCAGCTCCAGAAGGAGCTGACCGTGATGCCGGTCGCCGAGGCCGCCGCCGCCGCTTTCCCGCGCTGGGACATCGACGCCCGGCGGGCCCGGCTGCTCACCAACGGCGTGCGGCTGGAGATGCCGGACGAGTACGCGGGCTCCGGCCCCGTGGCCGTCTTCGGCCCCGAGGGGCGGTTCCTGGCCCTCGTCGCGCAGCAGAAGGGCAAGGCCAAGAGCCTGGCCGTCTTCGGCTGACCGGTCGGCGGCCGCCCCCGTGGAGCGGCGTCACGGAGATGGACATGCCGCCGCTCCACGGTCCCCCCTCGGTTCCCCCACCTAGGGTCTATCCCTCCGCATCCGCCTGTTCACCCGCAAGTGCAGGCGCTCGGAGTGAACCGGGGGAGCGCAAGGGGGCGCGTTCGCCGAGCGAGCTGTCCCGCTGATCATTCCGGCCCTACCGTCGGACGCAAGGGCACGGAGGCACGGCGGAGGACTCGACGATGACGTCGCGGAATCGGTCCCGTCACGGACGGGACGTCCCGGGCGACCCCTCGGACCTCCGCGGTCGCCCGGATCCCTCGGACCCCCCGGCCCTCCCCGCCCCCTCCGGCCGCCCCGGCGCGACCGCGGGGGGCCACCCCGGCGACCACGTCCTGGTCCGCGTCCGGGACCTCGCCGGCCGTCCGCGCGGCACCGGCTTCGTGGCCGACCGCCGCGGCACGGTGATCACCAGCCACGAGGCCGTCGACGGCCTGCCCCGCCTGGTGCTGCACGCCCCGGGGGACCGCCACCGCGTCGTGACCGCCGACGCGGTGACCCCCCTGCCCGCGCTCGGCCTGGCCCTGGTCCGCAGCGGGGGACTCGGCGTCCCGCCGCTGCCGGTCACCGCGCGGGCGGGCGTCGAGGCCGGCACCCGCGTGCGCATCGCCGCCGGGCGCTGGCACGCGGCACGGGTGCTGGGCACCGGCGCCGTCACCTACACCGCCACCGACCGCTGCCACCGCATCGACGACGTCCTCGAGCTGGCGGTCGGCACCGCGGGCCGCGACGCGCTGCGCCTCGGCGGGGCCGCGGCCGGCGGCCCCGTGCTCGACGCCGCCACCGGAGCCGTCCTCGGCGTCCTCGGCACCGCGCTCCGGTCGCCCGGCCGCGACTGCGGCTTCGCCGTCCCCCTGCCGCCCCGGGCCCCCGGCTCCGGGGACCCGCTCGCCGAACTGCTCGCCGAGAACGCGGCGACGGTCCCGGCCTACGGCGCCGACCTCAACCTCGCCGGCGTACTGGAGCTCACGGCCGCCCCGGCGGGGCGGCCGGAACCTCCGCGGCACCTGGCCCGGGCCGTGGAACCCGTCGAACGGGCCGCCGTCACCGCCGAGTTCACCGCCTTCGAACGGGGCGACGCCGCCGTCCTGGGCCTCGTCGGACCGCCCGGCAGCGGCCGGACGACGCAGCTCGCGGCGCTCGCCGCCCGCCGCCACGGCGCCGGCCGGCCCACGCTGTGGCTGCGCGGCGCCGATCTGCACGGCGACGACGGCTCGGTCGCGGACGCCGCCCGCCGGGCGCTGGACCGGGCCGCCCGCGCCGTGGCCGCCGCCCGCGCCCCCTTCCCGGCCGCCCCGGAGGAGCTCGGCGACACCGGCCCGGAACGCCTGGCCCGGCTCGCCCGCACGGCCGGCCGTCCCCTGCTGCTGCTCCTCGACGGCCCCGAGGAGATGCCGGCCGGCCTGGCCCGCCGCCTCGCCGAGTGGACCGACGCGACGGAGCGCTGGCTGCGGGCCACGGGGACACGGCTGGTGGTGGCGTGCCGCACGGAGTACTGGGAGCACGCGGGAGCGGCGTTCCCGGCGGGCCGGCTGCACACCGCCGGCTCCCGCCCCGACGGACTCCCCCCGTGCGTGGGCCTGGGCGACCTCACCCCCGAGGAGGCCCGCGAGGCGCGCGCCCGCCACGGCGTCCCCGAGGGCGCCCTGGCCGACGCCCGGCACCCGCTGACGCTCCGGATGTTCTCGGAGGTCCTGGCCGCCCTCGCCGGCGACTCCGGGGCCACCGACGCCGCCGACGTCCCGGACGTGCCGGTGGACCGCGACACCGTGTTCTCGGCCCACCTGGACCTGGTGTGCCTGCGCATCGCCGCCCGCCTGGCCGCCGAGGACGGCCTGCGCGGCACCGCCGTGCGCCGGCTGGCCGCCAAGGCCGCCGGGCGGGTGCACGAGGCCGCCCGGCGCAGTCTCGGCACCGGGCGGGGCGAACTGGACCGGGAGGCGTTCGAGGCGGTGTTCCCGCCGGGACCCGCCGCGGACCGGCCCGGCGGCGGCACCGGCTGGGCCGCCGCCGTGCTCGCCGAGGGCCTCCTCGTCCCGGCCGGGACCGGCTACCGCTTCGCGCACGAGGAGTTCGCCGACTGGATGCACGGCCTCCACCTCGACCTCGACGAGGCGCTGCGCGCCCTGGTCCACCGCCGCCGCACCCCGCCGGACCCCGGCTGCGACCCCGTGCCGCGCCACCGCGTCGGTCCCGTCGTCGAGGCCCTGCTGCTCCTCGCCCGCCAGCACGGCACCGCCCCCCTCGCCTCGCGGCTGGCGGACCTGGTGCACGCCCTGGACGCCGACCCCGGCTCCTGGTGGGCCGTCCGGCTGCTCACCGGGAGCCTGGCCCGCGTGCCCGACGCGACGCCGTACACGGACGTGCTGCGGATGCTGGCCGACCGGATCGTGGCCCGGCGCGAACAGCGGCGGACGGTGCCCCGGGAGCTGGGACCCGCCTTCTGGACCGGCCTGGCGCTGCCCCTGGAGGCGCGGTGCGCGCTGCTGCGCCGGCTCGTCCACGCCGACGGCCCGCCGTGCGAGAGCGGACCCCGCTTCCTCGCCGCCGCCGCCCGCCTGCTGGCCGCCGACCCCGTCGCCGTGCTTCCGTACCTCGTCCGCTGGTTCGAGGACGAGCGGCCGCTGCCCGCCACCCCGCACGCCACCGTGGCGACGGCGGCGCAGGCCCTGCTGCACACCCACCGGCGCGCGGCCCCGGACGCGCTGGCGGAGGCGCTCGCCGACAGCGCCCACCGGCGGGCCGACCAACTGCTCGCCGCACTCGCCGAGGAGGAGCCGTCGACGGTGTGCCGGGCCGTCGGCCGGTGGGCGCGGGACGAGCGGCCCGCGCGCCGGGCCGCGGCGCTGACGCACGGCCTGCGCGTCGCACCCCACGCCCGCGCCGCCGACGACCGCGCCCTGCTGCGCCGCGCGGCGCTCGCCCTGCTGGACCGCACCGCCGACCGCGAGCTGCACGGCGGCGCGCTCGCCCTCCTCGTCCGGGACCCCGGCAGCAGGGACCGGCACCTCGCACGGGCCCTGGAGCACTTCGCGGCCGGCGACCCCCGCTTCCCGCCGGACGCGCTGGCCGGCGCCCTCACCACCCACCCGGAACCCGTGCTCGACGCCTTCCGGACGCGGCTGGAACGGGCGGCGGACGCGGACGGGACGCTGCGCCCGCTCGTCGCCGCCGCCACCTCCCGGCCGGCCCGCCCGGTCGCCGCACGGGTGCCGGAGGCGGCGGCACGGCGGCCGGAGACCGCGGGACACGTGACCCCGTACGCCGGCCGATGCCCGGGCCGGGACGCGGCACCCGCTGCCCGTGCCGCGCTCCGCCCCCCGCTCACCGGCCTGCTGGACGGCGGCCCGCAGGCACTGCGGGCGGCCCTCGCCGGGGTCCTCGCCGCCCCCGGGACGCCGGCCTCCCGCCCCCTGCGCCGCGAACTGCTGGACGTCCTGCTCGCCCGGGAGTCCGACCCCGGCGTCCTGGAGACGGTGCTGCGCGCCGCCGCCCGGAACACCGGCCCCGAGCTGCGTACCCTCGTCCACCGCACCGCTCTGCTCCTCGTCCGCACCCCGGAGGGCGCCGCCCGCCTCGACCGCGGCCTGGCCGACCTGGCCCGCCACGTCCCGGGCTTCGCCACCGCCGTGGCCGGCTGGTCGGCGCAGGCCCCGCGGGAATGGGCCGCGGTCCTGGGAGCGGGCGCCCGCCGGACGATCGGGGACCTCGCGGGCGCGGACACCCCCGGCTGAGCCCGCACCGGGCGTGCGCCCGGTCCCGGTCCCATGCCGATGCGGGCCGGGGCCTCGCGGCATGGCACCCTTAGACCTGCGCAGGAGAAATCCACGGACGCGGACGTCCACGGACTCGGGTACGACGAGGTTGCGACAAGGAGCAGGGACAGTGCAACGCTGGCGTGGCTTGGAGGACATCCCCCAGGACTGGGGGCGCAGCGTCGTCACCATCGGCTCCTACGACGGAGTGCACCGCGGGCACCAACTGATCATCCGGCACACCGTGGACCGCGCCCGCGAACTGGGCGTCCCCGCGGTCGTCGTCACCTTCGACCCGCACCCCAGCGAGGTCGTCCGCCCCGGCAGCCACCCCCCGCTGCTCTCCCCGCACCACCGGCGCGCCGAACTCATGGCCGAGCTGGGGGTGGACGCGGTCCTGATCCTCCCCTTCACCACCGAGTTCTCCAAGCTCTCCGCGGCCGACTTCGTGGTCAAGGTCCTGGTCGACAAGCTGCACGCCAAGGCGGTCGTCGAGGGCCCCAACTTCCGCTTCGGCCACCGGGCCGCGGGCACCGTGGACTTCCTCGCCGAGCAGGGGCGGATCTACGACTTCGCGGTCGAGGTCGTCGACCTGTACGTGACCGGCGAGGCGGGCGGGGGCGAGCCGTTCTCCTCCACGCTCACCCGCCGCCTGGTCGCCGAGGGCGACGTCGGCGGCGCGGCCGAGATCCTCGGCCGCCCGCACCGCGTCGAGGGCGTGGTCGTCCGCGGCGCCCAGCGCGGCCGCGAGATGGGCTTCCCCACCGCCAACGTCGAGACCCTCCCGCACACCGCGATCCCCGCCGACGGCGTCTACGCCGGCTGGCTGCACGCCCAGGGCGAGGCCATGCCGGCCGCCATCTCCGTCGGCACCAACCCCCAGTTCGACGGCACCGAGCGCACGGTCGAGGCCTACGCCATCGACCGCGTCGGCCTCGACCTGTACGGCCTCCACGTCGCCGTCGACTTCCTGGCCTTCGTCCGCGGCCAGGCGAAGTTCGACACGCTCGAGGCGCTGCTGGAGCAGATGGCGCGGGACGTCGAACGCTGCAGGGAGCTGGTGGCCGCGGCCGGGAAGCCGTAGCGCCGGGGCCGTCAGGCCTCCCGCGCGTGCGCCCAGTGGCACGCCACCCGGGCCGCGCCGTCCCCGTCGAGGACCCCCGGGTCCCGTTCCCGGCACGCCCGGGCCACGCCCGCCCGCTCCGCCTCGCCGCCCGCCAGGACCGGGCAGCGGACGTGGAAGCGGCAGCCGGAGGGGACGCGGGACGGGTCCGGCGGTTCGCCGGTGAGGACCACCGGCTCGCCCGGCGCCTCGGGGAGCACCGACAGCAGCGCCCGGGTGTAGGGGTGCCGGGGCGAGGTGAGGACCCGCTCCACCGGTCCGGTCTCCACGATCCGGCCCAGGTACATCACCGCGACCCGGTCGGCGATGTTCCAGGCCAGCCCGAGGTCGTGCGTGACCACCAGCGCGGCCAGGCCCGGGTCGGCGCGCAGCCCCAGCAGGAGGGCCAGGATCTCGCCGCGCACGGACGCGTCCAGGGAGGCCACCGGCTCGTCGGCGACGAGGAGCTCGGGCTCCAGGACGAGGGCGCCCGCGATCACCACGCGCTGCCGCTGACCGCCGGACAGCTCGTGCGGGTAGCGCAGGAAGAAGCGCTCCGGCGGCCGCAGGCCGGCCCGGGCCAGGGCCCGCGCGACCGCCGCCCGCTCGTCACCGCCGTGACCGTGGATGCGCAGTCCCTCGGCGACGGCGTCGTACACCGTGTGCCGCGGGTTGAGCGAACCGCTCGGGTCCTGCAGGACCAGCTGGACGCGCTTGCGGTACGCCTTCAGGGAGCGGCCGGAGTACTCCAGCGGGCGCCCGTCGAAGACGACGCGGCCCGCCGTCGGCCTGACCAGGCCCAGCAGGGCGCGCGCCAGCGTCGTCTTCCCGCAGCCCGACTCGCCCACCAGGGCGACGATCTCACCGGGACGGATGTCGAGGTCGACGCCGTCCACGGCCCGGACCTCCGGTGCGCCGCGCCGGCCGGGGTGGGCGACGCGCACGCCCCGGGCGCTCAGCAGGGGAGCGCCGGGGACGGCGGCGGGAGAGGTGGTCATGAGGTGCCGCGCCTCGCTTCCTCCAGGGAGCCGGAACCCGGGCCGGAGCCCGGTCCGCCGCCCGCCGTCTCCCCGGTGACCCGCACGCACGCCGCCCGCCGGTCCGGGCCCGCCGCGCGCAGCGCGGGGTCCTCCACCGCGCAGGACTCCAGCGCCACCGGGCACCGCGGACGGAACGCGCACCCCGGCGGCAGCGCCGACGGGTCCGGCGGGTCGCCCGCCAGGCCGCGCGGCGCGAAGCGGGAGGCCGGATCGCCGACGCGGGGGAAGGCCGCCGACAACTCCCCGGCGTACGGGTGCCGGGCGGCCTCGTACACCTGCCGCGCCGGTCCCTCCTCGACCACCCGGCCCGCGTACATCACCGCGAGCCGGTCGCAGGTGGCGGCGAGGACCGCCAGGTCGTGGCTGATCATGATCAGGCCGACCTCCTGGTCCGCGACCAGCCGCTCGATCAGCCGGAGGATCTGCGCCTGGACCATCACGTCGAGCGCGGTGGTCGGCTCGTCCGCGACGATCAGCCGCGGATCGCAGGCCAGCGCCATCGCGATCATGACGCGCTGCCGCTGGCCGCCGGACAGCTCGTGCGGATAGGCCCCCGCACGGGCGGCCGGGAGACCGACGTGCTCCAGCAGCTCACCGGCCTTCCGCCGCGCCCCGCCCGGGGTCGCCCTCCGGTGCAGCAGGATGGGCTCGGCGATCTGCTCCCCGACGCGCCGCACGGGATTGAGGGAGTGCATCGCCCCCTGGAACACGAGGGAGGCCCCGGCCCAGCGGACCGCCCGCACCCGGCCCCACTTCATGGTCAGGACGTCCTCACCGTCCAGCAGGACCTCCCCGCCGACCCGCGTCCCGGCCGGCAGGAGCCGCAGCAGCGCCAGCGCCAGGGTGGACTTGCCGCACCCCGACTCCCCGGCGACCCCGAGTTTGCGGCCCGCCTCCAGCCGCAGGTCCACCCCGCGCACGGCCGCCACGCCGCCCGGGTACGTCACCGTCAGGCCCCTGACGTCGAGCAGACTCAACGGGACACCCCCAGCCTGGGATTGAGAACGGATTCCACGGCCCGTCCGCACAGGGTGAACGCCAGCGCCACCAGGGCGATGGCGAGGCCCGGCGGCACCAGGTACCACCAGTGCCCGGCGCTGACCGCGCCCGCCTCCCGGGCGTCCTGCAGCAGTCCGCCCCACGAGACCACCGTCGGATCACCGAGCCCCAGGAAGGCCAGTGTCGCCTCCGCCAGGATCGCCGAGGAGATGATCAGGGTCGTCTGGGCCAGCACCAGCGGCATCACGTTGGGCAGCACGTGCCGGGTCATGACGTGCCAGTGCCCGCCGCCCAGCGCCCGGGCGCGCTCGATGTACGGCCGGGTCTCCACCGCCAGGGTCTGCGCGCGCACCAGCCGGGCCGTCGTCGGCCAGGTGGTCACCCCGATCGCCACCACGACCGTGAGCAGCGAGCGGGACATCACGGTGGCCAGCGCGATCGCCAGCACCAGGGTGGGCATCACCAGGAACCAGTCGGTGATCCGCATCATCACCGTCGCGTACCAGCCCCGGAAGTGTCCCGCGGTCACGCCGATCAGCGTGCCGATCGCCACCGACAGCACGGCCGCGAGCAACCCGACCAGCAGGGACACGCGGGCGCCCCAGATCACCAGGCCGAGCAGGCTGCGTCCGAACCGGTCCGTGCCGAACGGGAACCGTGCGCCGGGGCTCTCCAGCGGGTCGCCGGGCGCACCGGTCACGTCGTCCACGTCGGAGCCGACGAGCAGGGGGGCGGCCAGCGCCGGCAGCGCGAACAGCGCCAGCGCGGCCAGGCCGAGGACCCCGGCCCGGTGGGCGCGGTACTGCCGCCAGAACCGCGCGGCCGACGCCCTCCGCCGCTGCCACGCGAGCGCACGCGGGCGGACGGCCGCCGCCGCGGTCGCCTGCTCGCCCGGTGCCGTGCCGGTGCCGGGCGTCCGCCCGCCCGGTGTCGTGCCGTTGTCGGTCGTCATCGGCCCACCCGTGGATCGAGCAGCGGATAGATCAGGTCGGCGAGCGTGTTCATCACGATCACCGCGGCGGCGAACACGAGGAACAGCCCCTGCACCAGCGGCAGATCGGGCACGCTCAACGCCTGGTAGAACAGCCCGCCGAGACCCGGCCAGGAGAACACCGTCTCCACCAGGATCACCCCGGCCACCGTCCGCCCGAGGTTGATGAAGACCAGCGTCACGGTCGGCAGCAGCGCGTTGGGCACGGCGTGCCGGCGCCGTACGAGGTCGTCGCGCAGTCCCTTGGCACGGGCGGTGGTCAGGTAGTCGCTGCCCATCTCGTCCAGCAGCGCCGACCGCGCCACCAGCAGCGTCTGCCCGTACTCCACCGCCACCAGCGTCACCACCGGCAGGATCAGGTGGTGCGCCACGTCGAGGACGCGGGCGAAGCCCTCCTCGCCGCCCGACTCCATGCCACCGGTGGGGAACAGTCCCGGCAGCGGGCCGACGCCCACCGACAGCGTGACGATCAGCAGCAGCCCCAGCCAGAAGGACGGGACGGAGTACAGCGTCAGCGCCAGGCCGGTGTGGAACCGGTCGCCGAGCCGCCCGTGCCGCCAGGCCGAGCGGGTGCCGAGGAAGATCCCCAGCGCCGTGTACAGCACGAAGGCGGTGCCGGTGAGCAGCAGCGTGTTCGGCAGCGCCTCGGTGATCTTGTCGACCACCGGGGCGTTGAACTGGTACGACGTGCCCAGATCGCCGGTGAGCGCCTTGGCGCAGTAGTCGGTGAACTGCTGCCACAACGGCAGGTCCAGCCCGAACTGCTCCCGGTAGGCGGACAGTTGCTCCGCCGACACCTGGCGGCCGCCGGTCATGAACTTCACCGGGTCGCCGGGGATCAGCCGGAAGAGGAAGAAGCTGGTGACGAGGACGGCGAGGAGCGACACGGCCGCGCCGGCCACCTTGCCCGCCACGTACCGCAGGTACGCGGTGGTGGTGCGGGCGCGCGGGCCGCGGGCCGCCGCCGGCCCGTCCCCGGCCGGACCGGCGGCCGGTGCTCCCCCGACCGGTGCGGACGCCGCGTCGGCGGTCAGGGGAGCCCGGTCGCTACTCACGGTCCTCGGCGGTGGCCCGGCGCCGCATCCCCAGGAACGCCCCCAGCCCCGCGAGGACGGCGGCACCCGCGACGATCCCGACCACCAGGCCGGCCGACGACGAATCGCCCGGGGAGCCACCGGAGTCCGCCGGAACCGCCGACCACCAGCTCCAGTAACCGTCCTGGCCGTAGATGTTGCCCGCCTTCGCCGGCATGGTGGTGATCGACTCGATCTGGTCCGTGCGGTACGCCTCCACCGCGTTCGGATACGCCATGACGTTCATGTACCCGAGGTCGTACAGCCGCGACTGCATCCGCTGGACGATTCCGGCCCGCTTGCCCGGGTCGTACTCGGCGAGCTGCCGGGCGTAGAGCTCGTCGTACTCCTCGTCGCAGATGAAGTTGTCGGTCGCGCCGGTCTCCTCCGGCGTCGCCGGGAGCGCCGCGCAGGTGTGGATGGACAGCACGAAGTCGGGGTCGGGGTTGACCGACCAGCCGTCGAAGGCGAGGTCGTACTCCCCGGCGAGCCAGGGGTCGGTCACGTTGTCCAGGCAGTCGAGGGTGACGTCGATGCCGAGGTCGCCCCACCACTCCTGGAGGTACTGGCCGATCGCCTTGTCGTTCGGGTCGGTGGCGTGGCACAGCACCCGGTAGGCGATCGGCTCGCCGTCCTCGCCGACCCGCTTGCCGTCGCCGTTCTTCTCGAGCCCGGCCTCGTCGAGCAGGCGGGCCGCCTCCGCCGGGTCGTACGCCAGCTCCTGGTCGGCCGACGGCTGCCAGAAGTACCGGGAGAAGCGGGGCGGGATGTAGCCGGCGCCCTCCACGGCGTGCCCCTGGAACACCTTGTCGATGATGGTCCCGCGGTCCACCGCCCTGAACAGCGCGTGCCGCACCCGCCGGTCGAGCAGCGAGGGGTGTCCGTCACCCATCTTCTCGCCGTTCCTCGCCCTGGCGCCCGGGTTGACGGCCAGCGCGTAGAAGCGCCGCCCCGGGGCGTCGTTGACGTGGACGTCCTTCTCCTTCTTCAGCGAGGCGGCCTGGGCGGGTGTCAGGGACGGCGACCCGGCGACGAACGACACCTCGCCCTTGCGCAGCGCCGACACCGCCGCGTCCTGGTCCTTGTAGTAGCGGAAGACCAGCTCGTCGAACTTCGGTGCCCCGCGCCAGAAGTCCTTGTTGGCCCGCAGCCGCACATGGCTGTCGGCCTTGTAGTCGGTGAGGACGAACGGCCCGTTGCCGACGAGGGGGAAGTCCTTGTCGTTGTTGAACTTCGCGTAGTCGTCGACCTTCTCCCACACGTGCCGGGGCACGATCGGCACGTCGAGCGCCGTCATCGTGGCCTGCGGCTTCTTGAGCTTGATGACCAGCTGCGTCGGGCTCGGCGCGGTGACCTTCTCGAAGTTGGCGACGAAGCTGCCGTTGGCGGTGGCCGCCCCGGCGTCGGTCATCATCGTGTTGAACGTCCAGGCCGCGTCCTCGGCGGTGGCCTGCTTCCCGTCCGACCACCGGGAGTCGGAGCGGATGGTGTACGTCCAGGTCAACTTGTCCGGGGACGACTCCCACGCGGTGGCCAGGCCCGGGACGACGCGGTTGTCCTCGGGGGAGTAGTTGGTGAGGTACTCGTAGGTGAGGCGGTGGATGCTGGTGCTGAGCAGCCGCACCGCCAGGAACGGGCTGAGCGAGTCGACGCTCTGCGCCACGGCGACGGTCAGCACCTTCTTGCCGTCGTCGGCCGCGCCGGCCCGGTGCGGCGCCGGGTTGAGCGGGGTGGCGAGTCCGGCGGTCAGGGTGAGCGCCGCGGCGCCGGCCGCCATGACGAGCCGGGTGCGGCCCGGGGCGCGGTGCCGGCCGCCGTGCTGATCGTTCGTTTCCATGGTCGCTGACCTCGCGTCATCGCTCGCACGGGAAGGACGGATTGATCAGGTGGTGAAGTGAGCTGTGTCTACCAGCGGCGACTGCGGGCGTCAACGGTGCGCGCACCGCATGTGGCCTGCGGAAATAACGATCGGGCAAGTGCTGTGCGGCCAATGGTCGAGACCATTGACGCGTCCCTGGCCAGGGCCTGGCGCCGGGTTCCCGCCGGAACGCGGAGCGGCCCGCGCCGAGTGCGAACGGCGCGGGCCGAGGAGGGGACCGGTCCCACGGAAGGGACCGGTCGGGTGGACGTGAGCGGCGGTGCCCCGACCTACTGCTGCGCGGGCGGTTGCTGACCGGGCTGGGGGTAGCCGTACCCCGGCTGCGGCTGCGGCTGCGGCTGCGGCTGCGGCTGCGGCTGCGGCTGCGGCGGTTGGCCGGGCTGGGGCTGGGGGTGGGGGTGGGGCAGGCCCGGAGCCTGCGGGTACCCCTGTCCCGGGACCTGCGGGTACCCCTGGCCGGGCGGGACCGGCGGCTGTCCCGGCTGGGCGTACGGCTGACCGGGCTGCGGCGGGGGCTGCTGCGGGTACGGTCCCGGCTGTCCGGGGACGGGCTGTCCGGGGAGCGGCGGCTGTCCCGGCACGGGCTGCCCCGGCAGCGGCGGGGCGGCGACCGGTGGCGGGTTGCCGTCGGAGGTCCACAGGCCGTGCGACTGCTGGTGGCGCACGAAGTCCTCGGCGACCAGCGCCGCGAGGTTGAAGTACGCCTCCCGCACCTTCGGCCGCATCATGTCCAGGTCGACCTCCGCACCGGCGGCCAGGTGCTCGTCGAACGGCACCACGATCACACCGCGGCACCGCGTCTCGAAGTGCGCCACTATGTCCTCGACCTTGATCATCTTTCCGGTCTCGCGCACGCCGGAGATGACGGTGAGGGACCGCGAGACGAGATCCGCGTACCCGTGCGCCGACAGCCAGTCCAGCGTCGTGCTGGCGCTGCTCGCGCCGTCCACGGACGGCGTGGAGATGATGATGAGCTGGTCGGCGAGGTCCAGCACCCCGCGCATGGCGCTGTAGAGCAGACCCGTGCCGGAGTCGGTGAGGATGATCGGGTACTGCTTGCCGAGCACGTCGATCGCGCGCCGGTAGTCCTCGTCGTTGAACGTCGTCGACACGGCGGGGTCGACGTCGTTGGCGATGATCTCCAGACCGGAGGGCGCCTGCGAGGTGAACCGCCGGATGTCCATGTAGGAGTTGAGGTACGGGATCGCCTGCACGAGGTCACGGATGGTGGCCCCGGTCTCGCGCCGCACGCGGCGACCGAGCGTACCGGCGTCCGGGTTGGCGTCGATCGCGAGGATCTTGTCCTGGCGCTCGCTGGCGAGGGTGGCGCCGAGCGCGGTGGTCGTGGTCGTCTTGCCGACACCGCCCTTGAGGCTGATGACGGCGATGCGGTAGCAGGACAGCACCGGCGTGCGGATCAGCCCCAGCTTCCGCTGCCGCTCGGCCTCCTCCTTCTTGCCGCCCAGCTTGAACCGCGACCCGCCGGTCGCCGGGCGGCTGCTCTTCGCCTTCTGCTTCCTGCTGTTGAGCAGCCGGTCCGACGACAGCTCCACGGCGGCGGTGTAACCGAGCGGCGCCGCACCGGGGTTGGTCGGCTGCCGCTGGTCGTGCCGCACCGGCTGCGGCCAGGCGGCCCCGACGCGCGGATCGACGGGCTGCTGCGGCGGCAGGCCGGCGTGCGGGGGCTGCGGCTGCGGGGCGCCCTGCGGAGCCTGCGCGCCCGGACGGGCCTGCGGGACCTGCGGGTTCGGCTGGGCCTGCGGCGGCACACCGGGATGCTGCGGCTGCCCCTGCTGCGGGGGCGACTGCTGGGGGAAGCCGTAACTGCCGGGCTGGGCCGGGGGAGTCGGGGCCGGGGCGGGACCGGCGGGCGGGAAGCCGTACCCGGGCTGCGGGGCGGGCGGCTGCGCGGGCTGGGCGGGCACCTGGTGCGGTGGGGCCTGTGCACCCGGTGCGTTGTTCCAGGCGGCGGGCGCGGGCTGCGGAGCCTGCGGCTGGAACGGCGGCTGCTGGGCGGGAACGACCGGCTGGTCCTGGGCCGGTGCCGGCTGGGCCGGTGCCTGCGGCGGCTGTGCGGGCCACTGGGCCGCGGGCGCCGGGGCGGCGGGGAACGCCGGCGGCACCGGGGGCACTCCCTGCGGCGCCGGGGGCGTCCAGGCGGGCGGCGCGTCGGGTGCGGCCGGAGCGGCGTCCAGGGGAGGGTCGGAGGGGGGAGCGCCGGAGGGCGCGGCGGCGGCGTCGACCGGCTCGGCGTCCTCCCCTCCGGCAGCCGCCGCTCCGTCACCCGCCGCGGGCGCCGTGTCCCCGGGCCCGGCCTCCGGGGCCGCCGACGCGGCGGTCTCCTCCACGTCGGTCACCGAAACCCCGGCGTCCCCGGCGTCCGCGTTCTCCGCGTCCTGCGGGGTCTCCGGCTTCTCCGCTTCCTCCGCGCCCTCGGAGGAGGGGACATCGGCGGGACGGTCCTCGTCGGAGCCGTACGAGGCGTCGGGAGCACCGGGGGTCCCTCCCGGTTCGCCCGCCTCCTGGCTGCCCGCCGCACCGGCCGGGGCGTCCGCGCCACCGGCCTCGCCCCGGTCCCCGTCGGTGGCCGGCGCGGACGGCGCCTCCGCCCCGGCCTCCCGCTCCTCGATCTCCCGCTTCAGCGCGGCGGCGGAGAACCGGAGGGTGGCACCGCTCTCGAGGTCCCCGTTGCCGGGCTCCTCCCCGGCCGCGGGCGAGGACGGCGGCGCCGGCACCTCGCAGGGCTCCTGCTCCTCCCGGGGCCGGGGTTCGAATCCGCTCCCCACCGGAAGACCGGGCACGGCCACGGGCTCCCCGACAGGCGGTGCGGGCGGGGTGAAGGGCGCCCCCGGCACGGGCGCGGGGGGCGGCGTGAAGGGCGCTCCCGGCGCCGGAACGGGAGAGGGCCCCGCGGTCGGCGGCGAGGCCGGAGCCGGCGGCACGGGGGAGGAAGGACCGGAGGAAGGACCGGAGGAAGCACCGGGGGAGGACGAGGGGTCCGGGGAGGACGACGCGGCAGGCGCCGAGGACGCCCCCGTCCCCGAGTCCCCCGAAGTGCCCGAACCGCCCGAAGCGTTCTGCGTGTACCAGGCCGGCGGCGCGTAGTCGATGGTGAACTCGCCCGTCGCCTCGACGGCGGACTCCGCGTCGGGCTGGTCATCGCCGGGTGTCGCCCAGCCCCCGCGCGTCCCGTCCCGATCGCTGCTCACAGTTCCTCCTGGTGTGGTCGCGCACCCTCGTGCCGTGCTGATGCGACCATTTCTCGTCATCCGAAGTCGTTCGAGGCCGTTCGAGGTCGCTGCGAGGCCGTCCGATTCACGGTCGGCCGGTCCACCGGCTCCCCCTGGGGCGCCGACACCCGGTCCACAGGCTCAGGCGCCGCGCCCGATCCCAGCCTAATCACCACGACCGGCCCCCCGGCAGACCCGTCCACCGCTCGGTGCGCGTGCGCTCCGCCACGCCCGGCCCGGCGACACCGGTCCGGAGCCCCGGCGTGCCGGACGAGAACGATCGGCCGCTCCGAACTCCCCTCACCAGGAAGGCGCTTGCCGCTCGCCGGGTCACCCCGTCCCCGTGCCGCCGACCGGCCGTGCCGTCAGTCCATCCGCCGCGGCGTGCCCAGCAGCCCGATCTCCGCATCGGTCGGCTGCGTCATCACGTACTGCCGGTCGCGATCGGAGCACCAGAGGGTGACGCCGTCGGCGAGGGTCGGCAGGGAGTCGACGTCGGTCCGGGGCAACCCCATCGTGCGGCCCAACTCCCCGGCCTCGTCCGGCGATATCCGCTGGACGCCCACGAGCCGGGCCTGCCGCAGCAGCCGGGGCGCGACGGGGCTGAGGTAGGGCAGCAGCGTCAGCACCGACTGCCAGGGACCGGACACCACGCGCCCCCGCGGGGGCCGCATGCCGCAGTCCCGCACCACCAGCACCGGGGTGCCGGCCGAGGCGCCCTGCGGTGGCACCCGCCCCACGTCGTACACCGCGAGCCCGTTCTGACCACCGCCCATGGCGTGCACCATCTGGGTCCAGGCCTGTGCCCGTCCGGTCTCCACGGCCACCCGCGCGCCGGTCGCCGCGGCCCGCAGCGCGAACACCTGGGCCGTCCACAGGCCTCCGATGAGCACGACGTCGTACGGCGTGGGCCGGTTCAGCCCCAGGACGGCGGGCTGTCCCTCGGCGTCCACCCCGATGACGACGCCGTCGTCCCCGATGGGGAGCGCCAGGGTGTCCAGGTCGTCCGCGGACAGGGTGTGCCGTCCGTGGCGCGGGCCGAGCAGGCCGAAGCCGGTGCGCAGCAGCTCCTGCGCCCGCCGGCCGGCCGACTGCGGCGTCCCGGCCGCGGCCGGGACCTGTGCGTCCCCCGGACCACCGACTGCCCCCGGACCACCGGCCGCTCCCGGTGCGCCGTGCGCGCCGGATCCGCCGGCGGTCCGTGTCCTCATGGCCGTCACCGGGCACCTCCGAGGGGCAGAGTGGCGAGTACGCCGGGAAGTTGCTCCCGGTCGAGCCGGGTCAGCGCCGCGCCCGCCTCCCGGGCGGCGCCCTCCAGCGCCCGCCGCGCCGCGGTCAGCTCCTCGGCGCTGCGCCCGGTCACCCGCAGGTGGCCGCTCAGCGACATCTCCCGCCGGTCCGCGGGGGCGAGGGTGATGCTGATGGTGGTGGCGAGCGCGGGCACCGCCGTGACCCGTGCGACGAACTGGGGCAGCGACACCCCGCGCTCCCCGCCCAGCGGGGGCCACCTGCGGATCCAGTACGTGGTGTGCCTGCGGTTGTCGCAACGCCAGCTGCGGCTGGACTCCTCGGTACGCCGCTCCTGCCGGTCCGCCCGTCCCGCCTCGGCCGTCACCAGCGGGTTGGCGCAGGCCGAGGTGGCGATGGCCGAGGTCAGCTCCTCCTCGTCGAGCACCGTGGCACGGAACCCGGCGCCGGTCAGCCGGCTGGCGAGGTGGTCGGCGGCGCGCACGACGCACTTCTGCGCGCCGGTCAGGCCGCCGCCCCGGGCCGCCACGGCCTCCGGGCACAGCTCCGGGTCCAGTTTCAGCGCGATCCAGGTGATGCGCACCGCGGGAGCGCCGGTCTGCTCCTGCAGCGGCGCGTAGTTGCTGACCGCCACGGACTGACGCGGCAGGTGCAGCGCGGGCGCGGGCTGGGTGTGCAGCACCACCTGCGCCGACTCCAGGCGGATCCCGTCCACCTCGAGCGCGTCCCGCACCAGGGCCAGCGGCAGCGGCCGCCGGCTCCGCTCGGCACGCAGGGCCGTGGCGTCGGCCTCCACCTGCACCACGGCGGTGACGAAGGTCCCGTCCCCGACGACACCGACGGGCCGCCGCTCCCGGCCGCCGTACGCGTACGTGCGCAGGCTCGGATCGCACTCCACGGCCGGGGCGAGGCCCGGCTCCGTGCCGGGCGGCACCACCAGCTTCGCGGCGCTCCTCCGCCGGGAGCGCAGGCCCCGCGCCGTGGCGATCCACTCGGGCAGGGAACGGCCCCGGCGGCGGACGAAGGCGAGCAGGACCAGGACCACGGCGGCGACGGCGGCGGGCACCAGGACCAGGGGGCCGAGCGCCCACCCGGTGAGGAGGACGGCGGCCGCGAGCTCCAGCAGGACGATCCGTTGCAGCCGGAACGAACCGGGACGGCCCGTGCGCACCGTGAGATGGAGACCGCCCCGCGCGGACGCCTGCCGTGTCGCTCCCGTCCCGGGTCCGGCGGAACCGCGCGCCCGGATCCGGCCACGGCTCGGCGCCCGAGTCCCGGAAGCCATCACTCCATCCCCCCAATTTGCTTACAACTCACTGGAATTCCAGCATTGCACCAGGCCCCTGAGGGGCCCAGGCACCCTACCCGCTCCCCAAGTCGCTCTCCGTACCAGGCATAGTAGGGGGCCGGTCCGACATCGGCGGGCGGGGGACGGCGGCCCCCGGCACCGCCCAGGCGGAACTCGGGCGGAACACGGGGAGAGACACGCATCCATGGCATCTCGGCGGGACCAGCTCAACGCCTACACCTTCGCGAAGCGCCGCTTGCTCGCGGCCTTCGTCCAGTCGTTCCCGCAGGGCTCGGAGGAAGGAGCGCCGCGCCCGTTGCGGGGCGTCGTGCCCGGGCTCGTCGTCGGCGTGATCGTCATGGCCGTGTTCGGCGCCTGGGGCATGTTCAAGCCGACCGCGCCCAAGGGCTGGGACACCCCGAACGAGAAGGTGATCATCGCCAGCAAGTCGACCACCCGGTACGTCGTGCTGAAGACCGGCGACGAGGTCCAGCTGCACCCCGTGCTCAACATGGCCTCCGCCAAGCTCCTCCTGGCCCCCGGCAAGGGCGACGTCGTCACCGTCAGCGAGTCGCTCCTCGACAACGGCAAGATCCCGCACGGCGCCACCATCGGCATCCCGTACGCCCCCGACCGCCTGCCCTCCGGCGAGGAGGCGGGCGCCGCCAAGCGGTGGGTCGTCTGCGAGCGCCCGAGCGCGGGCGGCCGGTCCATCCAGAAGGCCGCGCTGGTCCTCGCCGACCGGGAGAAGGAACTGACCGAGGGCAAGCAGAAGCTGACCGGCGGACAGCTGCTCTACGTGGCGGACCCCGACGGCCACCGCTTCGTCGTGGACGCGGGCGGCACGGCGTACCGGGTCGACGAGGTGGACACCGGCGACGAGCTGGAACTGCTGCTCCGCACGGTCGTCGGCTCCGGCCGCGAGCCCCAGCGGGTCTCCCGGGAGTGGCTGGCGACCCTGCACCAGGGCGACCCGATCACCTTCCCGGAGATCGAGGGTGCCCCCGGCGACCCCGCGAACGCCCCCGGCCAGCTCGACGCGTCGGCGAACCGGGTCGGCACCGTGCTCAAGGCGTTCGACAACAACAAGGAGCAGTACTACGTCGTGCTGCCCCGCAGGGTCGCTCCGGTCTCCGCCTTCGTCGCCCAACTGCTGCTGTTCAGCAAGGACCTGGCGCAGGTCGGGCAGGCCGGCCAGGCGCTGGAGACGAGCCCCGGAGCGATCGTCCCGGGCAAACCCTTCGGCACCGGGCACGACTGGCCCACCGGCACCCCCCGGCCGGTCAACGAGGCGTCGGACGCCCAGGGCAGCCGCAACACGGTCTGCAACGTCCTGCGCGGCGTCGGCGACAAGGGCACCACCACCCTCAGCACCTGGGCGGGCACCGACTTCCCCGCCGACCTCCCCGCCGGTTCCTCCAGCGCCTACGTCACCCCCGGCTCCGGCCAGCTCTACCGTCAGTTCCAGGGCACGGAGACGAAGGCGGGCCCCGTCTTCCTGGTCACCGACACCGGCCTGCGCTACGTGCTGCAGTCCAACGCGGACAGCGCCACCGACGACGCCGGCATCGGCATGTCGGCCGAGGAGCGCAAGCAGTTGGAGCAGGAGGCCCAGCAGGCCCAGACACGCCTCGGCTACGCCGACGTGGACCCCGCGCCGATCCCCGCCGCCTGGTCCGCGTTCCTCCCCACCGGACCCCGCCTGTCCACGGCGGCGGCACGCCAGCCGCAGGGCTCGTAGCAGGAGGACGCCGTCATGCGACACACACGCCCGCCCCTCCGCCGGACGACGGCCGCCGCGATCGCCCTGCTGACGCTCCCCGTGGCCCTCGCGTCCCCCGTGGCCCTCGCGTCCCCGTCCGCCGCGGCGGACTCCTTCTCCGACCAGTGCGAATACCCCAACGACGCCTACCCGGGACGCCCTTGGTCCCTCCAACGCGTCCAGCTCGACGAACTGTGGAGCCGGTCCAAGGGCAAGGGCGTCCGGGTCGCCGTCATCGACACCGGCGTCGACGTGAGGAACCCGCAGCTGAAGGACGCGGTGGACGTGAAGAGCGGCCGCAACCTCCTGCCCAGGGGCCTCAAGGACGAGGACGGCGACCCCATCGAGCGGGGCAGCGAGAACGGCACCACCGACACCGTCGGCCACGGCACCAAGGTCGCCGGCATCATCGCCGCCCGCCCCGCCGCCGGGACCGGCTTCGTGGGCCTGGCCCCCGAGGCGACCATCATCCCGATCCAGCAGAACGACGCGGAGGGCCACGGCGACACCGGCACCCTCGCCGCGGCGATCCGCCACGCCATCCAGGTGAAGGCGAACGTCATCAACATCTCCCAGGACACCTCGGACGCCGCCGAGCCGGACCCCGACCTCGAAGCAGCCGTCAACGAGGCCCTGGAGCGCCAGATCGTCGTCGTCGCGTCGGCGGGCAACGACGGAGCCGGCGGCAACGTCAAGAAGACCTACCCCGCCTCCTACGAGGGCGTCCTCGCCGTCGCCGCCTCCGACCGCAACAACGAACGCGCGCCCTTCTCCCAGTCCGGCGACTTCGTCGACGTGGCGGCCCCGGGCGTCGACATGATCTCCACCGTCCCCCGGGGGGGCCACTGCTCCGACAACGGCACCAGCTTCTCGGCGCCGTACGTCGCGGGCGTCGCGGCGCTCCTCAAGGCCAAGCACCCCGACTGGACGCAGCGTCAGATCGTCGCCCAGATCGAGCAGACCGCGGAACGCACCATCGCCGGTCACGACCGCCTGGTCGGCTGGGGCGTGGTGGACCCCGTCCGCGCGCTGACGGAGGACGACCGGCCGATCGAGTCCCCCAGCCCCAGGGAGGGCCTGGTCAGGGCCGAGGCCCCCGCCGCGGCCGAACTGCCGCTCGGCGAAACCGCCGACGAGCGCAACGCCCGCCTCGCGACCTACGTGGCCGTCGGTGCGGCGATCCTGGTCGCGGGTCTCGGCGGGACGGCGGTGGCGATCCGGGACGCCCGCAGACGCGCCCGCGGCACGGGCGTGCGCAGCGACCGCACCGCGACGTGACGAACAGCGCTCGATAGCCGTCCGGACGTCCCGCGATCCTGGGGGAACCGTATCGACCGGGTGAAGAAGCAACGAACGTCCGCCAGGTGACAGCACCGCGTCCGCATATGGCAGTTGGGGCTGTCGGTGTCAGTCACTAGAGTGGGCCGCAGCGGTCGTGAGCGCTCCAGCGGTGCATCCACCCGGTGACTTGCGCAGGACCGGCCGCGACACGGGGAAAACGGGGAGGAACAACGTGGGGTTTCCTGAGGACATGGGCGCAGGCGCCGCGGACGTGCGCCGCGGCGTGATGGCACTGTCGACGTTCAAGAAGCGCGTGGACGACCTGCTCGCCGCCTTCGAGGAATCGGCGGGCGGCCCGTCCAAGGTCGGCTCCCACAGCCTGCCGGAGAACGCCTTCGGCAGCGGAGCCTTCCCGGAGGGCAAGCGGCTCCACCTGGAGTACGAGCGGGTCCACGAGAGGATCACCGCGCTCTCGAAGTCGCTGGGACTCCAGCTGGAGGCCATGCGCATCGCCGTGCACGGCGTGGACGTCACCTTCGACAACCTCGAAGAGGAACAGCGCCGGCGGTTCCACAAGATCCGACTCGAGGTCAACCAGACGCGGGAAGAGATGCTGGACCAGCAGCTTGAGCGGGGCAACCGCGCCGACCGCACCGACGCGGGGTACTGATGAGCGGGGACAAGAAGAAGCCGGACCCCTACCTGGAGGAGCGCCAGGAGGCCCAGGCGCAGAACGGCGCGCTCGACGCGATCACGAACATGACGAGGGTCGTCAGCCCCTTCGGCCCCTTCTCCCACAGGGGCCTCCACTTCGGCTCCACCAACTTCGAAGGCTACGACCTCAACGACATGGTCGACATCGTCGAGTCCGCCAACCCCGAACTGCTGGAGTCGGCGGCCGGGGCCCTCGTCGAGGCTCGTGACGCCATCAGGAAAGCGGCGGGGGAACTGGAGAAGAACATCGGCGGCGTCGACTGGAAGGGCGAGTCCAACACCGCCTTCACCAAGTGGGCCAACAGCCTCGTCAAGACCGCCGAGGGCATCGCCGACTACGCCGACGTCGTCGGCACCCAGGTCCTGGCCGCCAGTTCCGGCCTCGCCTCCGTCCGCAAGTCCATGCCCCCGCGCGACGACCGCACCGACCCCAAGACCGTCGACGACATCCCCGAGGCCAAGCGGGTCGACGGCAACGCCGAGTACACGGCGGCCGTCAAGGCGGAGAAGCACCGCCAGGAGGCCATCAACCAGATGTACCGCCTGGCGTCGTACTACACGGTGTCGGCGGGAGCGATGCAGGCGGCCGAGGAACCGGTGTTCCCGAAGATGCCGGACGTGGGGGTGCCGCCGCCGTCGGGCAGGGACCGAGTGGATCCTCCTCAGGAGCGGGAAGTTCCTGGACTCTCAGGGACCAGTGACCCGGCGACCGTGGGCCGAGAGCCGATTAACTCACCTGCCGGGCGGTCCCAGGCGGTAGGTGATCTGGCGCCTGCTTCCAGGGAAGCTGCAAATTTCGTCGTACGTCCAGATCAACGAGTCGGCACGGAGATCAACAGCGTCGGTGTGTTGTCGCCGCAGGAAGCCATGAAGCCGGCCACGGCCACACCGCCGGCGACGGTTGGTCCCGCCGGACAGCAGGGAGCGATCCCCCCCATTGCCCCCAGCGCGCCCTCACCCGCCTTTCGTGGGACCGCCGGGCGCACCACGGGCCCCAGCGGCATGCCTGCAGCCAAGATTCCTCCATCGGCACAGGGACGAGCCGGAGGTGCAGCAGGAAATGGTCCGGCAGCTCGTACAGGAGCCGGTCCTGTGGGACAGAGTCCACGTGCCGCCGCACCGGGGCCAGGGGGAAGCCGCGGGGCTGGTCCGCTGGGGCAAGTAGGACGTGCTGCTCTGCCGGGTCAAGCAGGGAGCCACGGCCCTGGTTCCGTAGGACGTGGCATCGTCGGTGGGGTGCCGAAACCCCTAGGGCCGGTGCCCGGGCACGCTGGCGGTGTCCCCCGTGGGCCCATGGGTGTCATGGGAGCCACACCGCCCAACCGCAGTGGCCCCGGACGCAACAACGATGGCGTTGTCGGAGGACGGCCTATCGCTGGCGCTGCACCTACCGGAAACGGCCCCAAGCTGCCACGCGGCACAGTCGTCGGTGGCGAAGGTGTGTCCGGTCCGCGTGCGACCGGACAGAAGCCCGGTCAGCACGGGGTGATCGGAGCACCTCCTACGACGTCGAACAACACAGGCCAGGCGCCCCGCCGCCCCGCGGGCAGCTCCGATGGTGTCGTCGGAATGCCCAATGGAAGGATCTCCAGCACAAGGAGCAGCGGACGCACCTCTGAGGGCTTCGGGGCACAACGTGGTGCCACAGGAAACCGCGGCTCCAGCACGGGTCATTCACGTCGTGATGAGCGGCGCGGTGACACTTCGGCGACCGACTGATCAGATTGAAAAAGGACAGACAGAAGCATGGTGTCAAGGTTCAGCCGAGGTGCTAGGCGGAGCGCGCCCTTTCGGGGGCGGTGCAGGGTGCGGGGCGCTGGCGTTTACTCAGCCCTTGGCGCTGTGGTGCTCCTGTCGACAGGTCTGACATCCGGTGCGGCAGCTGCAGACACCCAGTCGCAGCAGTGGTATCTGTCGGCGATGAAGGCCGAGGAGATGTGGAAAACGAGCACCGGAAAAGGGGTTAAGGTCGCGGTCATCGACTCTGGTGTCAACCCTGAAACTCCCTCCTTGAGAGGGCAGGTCCTCGCGGACGAAGTGCCACAATCCGTCGCTTATGGGGCCACTGAGGATTATGATGGCCACGGAACTACCATGGCGGAACTGATTGCCGGTACCGGCGTAGGGGGAGGCCTGAAAGGGCTTGCACCCGGAGCCAAAATCGTTCCTTACAGGATCATGTTCACCGAAACGGTGAAGGACAAGGAAAAGATAAGTAAGGCTCCGAGCTCAGCTGAGGCGATTAGAGCAGCAGCTGATAGTGACGCCAAAATTATCAGCATGTCATTTGGCGGCGGCGGCGACTCCGAAATGGAAAAAGCTGTAAAATACGCCCACTCCAAGGGTAAGCTGATGTTTGCCTCCGTAGGTAACGATGCGGAAAGCGAAAACCTCATCGAGTATCCTGCCGCCTTTCCTTACGTGGTTGGTGTCGCCGCATCGGACGAGTCCGGGAAAGTCGCGAAGTTCTCGGAGCACGGCAACTACGTCGACTTGGCGGCTCCAGGGCTGAACGTACTCGGCTGGTGCGACAAGACCTTCCGCTCGTACTGCGACCAGGCTGGAACGAGTGCTGCCACCGCCCTCACCTCCGCCGCTGCCGCCCTCATCTGGTCCGCTCACCCCGACTGGACCGCCAACCAGGTCCTCGCCAGCCTCATCGACACCGCCGGCCGTGACTGGGCCAGGGACGACCCGAGCACGTACCTCGGCTACGGCCTGATCCGTCCCCGCAAGGTGCTGGAGGACAAGAACTTCGATCCCGGCCCGGCGAACACCGACCCCCTCGCCCGGGAGAACGCCGTAGGCCTGCTGGACGAGTCGGGCAACCCGGTGGCCGCCTCCACCTCCCCGTCGCCCGATCCCTCCAAGGGAACGGAAACGGCGGACAGCGACGGCCAGGGCGACCAGACATCAGCAACTGCCTCCGGCAAGGACTCCTCCGACAACACCACCCTCTGGGTGGCCCTCGGAGCCGCAGCGGCGGTCCTGGTGATCGGGGGCGGTGCCTTCGTCGTGATCCGCTCCCGGCGAGGCGCGTAGGAAAGGCGCACGGAACAGCCGGCCCGGCACGGGCACGACCGACCACCCACCACCACACGGTGCCGCACCACACCGCACCACCGCTCTCACGAAAGGGACCGCCGACATGGCTGACAGCCGCAAGCTTTACGAAGCCCAGGTACAGAAGCTCCAGACGAACGTCATCGACCGGTACGACTCCATCAGGCAGTCTCTCGCCCGCCTCCAGGGGACGATCGACATGATCGAGAAGAACTGGACGGGTCAGGGCGCCATGGCCTTCGACAAGAAGCAGACGGAGATCAACCGTCACATGGCCGCGATCGGCCGGATGCTCGACGACTTCCTCGAGGGCATCGAGCTGAACAAGAAGGACAAGCGGAACCTCGAGAGCCAGATCGAGGCCGACATCACCAAGATCTCGGTGGAGGACCTCGGCGGAAAGACCTCGGCACTCAGCAGCTACTGACGCGAGCCACCGACCACCTTCCGGTCTTCAACGAAACGAGGAAAACATGTCCGGAGCCCACTACGACGAGCTCGCCGTCTCCTACGGCACCATGGACGCGCTCGCCACCGAGCTCGGCGACCAGGCCAAGAAGCTCGAGGAGGACCTCGAGGCGCTCAAGAAGGCCGTGCTCGACGCGGCCGCGGGCTGGGGCGGCGAGGCGTACGAGGAGTTCACCAAGAAGACCAAGGAGTGGGACCGCCACGCCAACGGCATCCACCAGGCCCTGATCAGCATCTCCCAGCGGGTCGGCGCCGCCGGCGGCGACTACCGCGGCGGCGACCTGAAGGGCGCCAGCTACTTCCTGTAGGCCGACCGCAGGAAGCACGCGGAACGCGTACAGCGCACGCAGAGAAACGAACAGGGTGGACACGCGCGGGAGGTGTCCACCCTGTAGTGCGTCTCAGCACGGCAGGACCGGGCCTGTCCGGAGCGTCAGCCGCGCGAGATCGACATGTGTACGCCTTCGGAGTCCTTCCACGCCCCTTCGGAGGGCAGCGCGCGGCGCATGTACTCCGGAGAACCGGGTGCGAGGATCGCGTAAATGTCTTCGGTGTAGCCGGCCAGTGCGGCCGAAACGGGGCCGGCCAACTGTCGATGCAGGGGAGCAGGGTCTTCCCCGATGACGTCGCTGATCGCCACCAGGACGTCCTTCATCGCCTGGGCATGGGCCAGTGAACGCTGCCCGGCCCGCGGCCCGGTCGTCGCCCGCTCGATGGTGGTGCCGAGTTCCGCGCAGCCCAAGTCGGATTCATAGGCCGAGGCGAGAGCTGTGGGGATGCGCTCGTGCTGTAGCAGCTTTCGGCAGGAGTCCTCATCTGCGTGGGAACCGATGGACAGCCATGCGCCCAGCCCTGCCATGAGGCCGATGACGCACAGAACAGCGATTGTCGTCTTGCCCCCGAGACGCCTTGCCTGGTTCACATTCCCATCCATGAGTCGGCCTGCCGTACCGATGATCACTGAATTCCTTGGCCACGCCGTCCCGAGTGTCGGCTGCCGTGTGAGCGCGGCCAAGTCGGTCGTCGTGGTCTCGTGGTACACCGACGCGGGACTCGTGTGGTGCGCATCAGCGCAAAAAACTGGTGGTGGGTACGGTGGCTCAGTAGCGGCCCAGCCTGGACGAATTGTGAACCCGAGGGCGGCGTCGAAGTCGGTTCTCCAGAGCAGGAGGTTGGTGCTGCGCAGAGCTTTCTTCTCGCTTCTCAGGCGGTTCATCAGGCCTTGAGCCTGATCACTCCAGGTCTTGGTGCGTCTTCTTCAGTGCCGCGGAGGTGCTCCCCCCGCCCCGTCCTTCGCGGAGAGTACCCCTTGACCGCGGCGTCGGTCTTACGGATGCCGGGCTCGATGTGCTCCTCGTTGGCTCCGGCCGCGGCCTTCTGCTGAGCGGGACCTGGACGCCAGGTCCCTTTGGTCGACTGGTCGGCGCCCACGGGCCCCGGAAAGCCTCCCGGAACTGTCGGGTACTGATTCAACCGCATCCCGACCGGCTGTCCGGCCTCACCGCTCCCATCCTCAGGATGGGCAGCCGAGCTTTTTCTTGTAAGCGTCGAAGTAGGAGGGGGCGAGTTTTTCCAACTGGGTTTGCGAATCCTTGTTCCATTGCAGATCGTTGACCTGTACGGACACGACGTCACCCTTCTCGCTGACTCCAGGGCATGGGATCACCGTTGCCACACCAAAGTTCCAAGAGGCATACTTGCCGCCCTTGAAATAACGTAGCCCTTTCACTTCGAAGTACTCGAAGAGGTCGTGCAGTTCATATCCACTCTCGTGCCATTCGGCGTCGCTGACCACGGAGTCGTTCCCATCCACGTACATGTGACAGAACTGGCCTTCAGTAAGGGTGAAGTGGCCGGGGTCCTGTTCCATCTTGTCACCGTCGTCGAGCAAGGTTTTCAGGACTTCCTTGTCGGCGGGGACTCCGCAGATGTTGTCCGGTACCGGGTAGGAGAGTTCCTCCTCTGGTGAGTCACAGGCGGCAAGGGGCAAGGTGAAGAGGAGGGCTGTGCTGAGCAGTCTCTTCGATGGCAAAATTTTCCCCCGCCTTCTGTTTCCTTGCGGTGATCGTAGGGAGCGATCTCTGGTGAAGGGAGCCGGAGAGCTGATCTGTCTCACGTGCCATCTCCTGAAGAATTCCACTGGGCGCCGTCAGAATGGCTCAGTCCGGCTTGAGTCCGAACGGCTCGGTCGATGGCGTCCATCGTTTTCTGATCAAACCCTTCGTGATGCTCGAAGTAGCTGGTGACGGATTTCGCTGAAGCTTCCGTCACTGCTGCCCTTCCCTTCGAATATTCTTTTCCTGCGTCGTGCTCAGCCTTATCCGTCGTATCCTTCTCAACGCTCTTCATGACGCTCTCGGACACGTCCTCTGCCAGCCAGTTGACTGGTTCTCCCACGATGGAGAAGGGGGCTGGAATGGCTCCCGTCCCCAATCCCACGATTCGGTTGACCCACTTTGCGTTGTCGGCCACTGCCTCGTTGTACTCTTTGTTCGAGGCCGTGTGGTAGTCATAGATCGCATCTGCCCGCGAGTTGCTCATGATTCCCGCAATGGCAGCACCCGGCGCGACCAGATTACCGACGCGAGAGTCGTCCTCTGCGGTGAGGTCCTTCCCCTCCACCTTCAAGAACTCGTGGACCACGGTCGTGGTGTATGCCTGCTGCGCGGAAGTGATGGCGCTATATGCGTCCGGGTCCTGCCCGACCAGGCCGAGGAACTTTTGAGCATTACCGGGTTCCAGGTCGGCAGCCGCGCCGTTGACCGGGAATACCTTGCTGTCGGAGCTCTCCATATACATCGACCGCTGGAAATCCCCCATGTAATCAGCCGCGATGTTGCCCAGGCTGTCCCGCAGCGCGTAAAGCGGGCCGGTCTTCTCGTCCTCCAAGTCCCCGTTCATGTTGTGCGTCAGCAGGTCCGGGCTCTTGGCGAACTTCTCCACGATGTCGTGGACCAGTTCCGCCTGTGCCTTGCTGTGCTTGACCGACGGATCGACCGTGTCACTGTCGTACGGATGACCTGTCGCGGCGGCCTCAAGGGCATGGCCCAAGGCGTTCGGCCCGAAGTTGAGAGCCTTGGCCGACGCCTCTCCATCCGCCAGGACGTTGGTGGTGTTCCTGTCGATCGTCCACTCGAAGTCCTTGTCCGTGAAGAGGTCGAGGTAGGACTTGAAGTCCGGCTTGCCCCCGGACTTGATCGTGCCGTCCTCGTTGTACGCCGTGGGCTTCTCCGTGAAAAACTGCTCGGCCGCCTCGGGGCTGTGCCCCAGGGCCTCCAGGACGCTGTTCAGTGGATCATTGCCGCTGCCGAGTTTTCCGGAGGGGTTGAACCCGTAGCGGTCGTCGCTGCCGGCGGGCTTGTTGGACAGGAAGCGGTGCGGATCGTCCTGGTGCAGTTGGGTGACGTGCTCCGCGATGGGAGTCAGGAAGGCCGGATCGTAGTTCCCGTAGCGGAGCAGGCCGCCCAGGACCTGGTATCCGTAGGGCTTGCTCCACATGCCGCGCTCCCACTCGATCTCCTGGGTGCCCAGCCTGCGGAACTCCGCACCCCACCACGAGGGAAGGTGCTGCCGGTCCCCCCGGACGCTCTGCGGGGTGTAGGGGTCGGTCGCGTTGGCCAGGGCGTGTCCCATGTACCTCTGGAGGTCCTGCACGCCGGCCAGTCGGGTCTTGGAAGCGTCCTGGCCGGTGCCGTCGGTCGACAAGGCGGCATAGAACTCGAGTGTCTGCCTCGGTCCGCCCAGCCCCTCGAAGAACTCGGTCGCGAACTCGCCGTCCTTCTCCCGTCCGTTGTGGCGCAGCAGCCTGTTCAGTTCCGCGAGTTCACGGTCGGACATGTCCTCACGTTTCCTGGCGAGTTCCAAGGCGCGCTCGACCTGCGCGTCGTTGAGGGACTCGTACTTCGCGTGACCGGCGTTGTACGGGTCACTCCCGTGCGCCCGCTTGAGCGCCAGCTTGGCGGAGACGTCGATGTCATGGGCGTGGGCGACTTTCCTCGTGATGGAGTCGGCGTAGTGCTGCCGCTCCTCCTTCGTGTCGTCCTTGCCGTCCTTCGCGTCGGCGCCCGACTTGGGCCGGACTCCCACGCTCACCGTTCCGTCGCCGTTGTCCTGAACGGTGTAGCCCTTCTCCTTGGCCTCGGCGGTGAGTGTGCGCACACCCTTCTGCAGTGCCACAAGCTCGCGGTGGGCGTCGTCCAAGACCTGGAAGATACTGTTGGCTTCCGTGTGGAGGTCCGCGAACTCCTTGGCGGTCTTGTTCACGAACTCCCGCGTGACACCGGCGTTCACACCTTCCCAGCGAGCTCGGTCGGATTTCTTCTTGAGGCCGTCGCGGGCATCGGCCTCAAGCTGTCTCAGGTTGGTGACCGCCTTCTTCCAGTCCGAGACCGCGCTGCCCAGCTTGCCGAGGTCGACCTTCATCAGGTCGTTGTAGGTGATGGACACAACCGGAATCCCCCGTGCTACTTGAAGTACTTGCTGAGTTCCGAGACGGGCATTTCGGAACCGTCACGCCTCATGATGACGGCGGCGATCCCGGCATCGTCGTTGGCGTGCAGCTTCTTGCTGAAGTCCAGGTGGTTCGAGATGTGGGCACAGGCCTGGCGGACCGCTTTCACCTGGCTCTCCCAGACCGTCAGTGTCGTCATGAGTTCGTCGCCCATGGTGAAGTTGGACCCGGACAGTGCTGACGCCGCCTGGTGCGTGGAACCGGCATGGTCGGAGTTCATACCGGCACCGGCGATGTCCACCTTCTTCACGAGGTCGCCGTGCAGGACGAAAGCGTCGTGCCCCACGGCGCCGAGGTCGTCCTGCCGCGCGACCAGGTCGGGCTTGCCGCCGGTGCCCGGTTCCTGAGCGGGCGCCTGATTCAACTGCATGCGCGTCGGCTGCCGGTCGGCAGCCTGAGCCTTCAACTGTTCCCACTCGTCCCATGCCATGGGCTCGCTCCTTGTCGACGTCAGTCAAACGTGGCCGTACCGGTTACCTACCGTGCGGCGCCTCCGCGAGGAACCGCACGCATCCCCTCGGCCTCAGTCCCTGACGCCACCGGACTGGAAGGAGTCGATGCTGGTGAACCACCACCGCCGTCGCGGCCGTCACCGCCGCGAGGACGAGCAGGACCACACGCCTTGCCCGATACCCCGACTCCGGGGGTTCGTGGGCCGCCGGGTCGCTGAAACGACGGGCCTGGAAGCGCCGCCACAACGCCTTCTGATCGAGCAGACCCATTCCGGCGAGCCAGAGAGCGATCAGAACGAGCAGCACACCGCCCCCGACCATCAGAACCCCTCTTCCGCCACCAGCCCCGTCTGCACCAGCGGCCGCCCCCGACGCCGGGAGACGAACACGCCCCGCCCCGGGGGCATCGGCCGCGGCCGCACCCCGCCCAGCACGTCGCCCTCGGCCGGGTCGCCCGCCAGGACGACGCCCTGGGCCCCCAGCTCCTTGATGCGCTGCATGAACGCCTCGTACGAGGCACGGCTCGCGCCGGCCGTGGACCGCGCGATGATGAAGCGCACCCCCACGTCCCGGGCGAACGGCAGCAGCTCCGTCAGACCGCTCAGCGGGTTGCCGCTCGACGTGGCGACGAGATCGAAGTCGTCGATGACCACGTACACCGTCGGGCCCCGCCACCAGCTGCGGTCCCGCAGCTGCTGCGGGGTCACGTCGGCGGTGGGGGTGCGCCGCTTCATCAGGTCGGCCAGGGCCACCATGTGGTGCTCCATGGCGTTGGACATCGGGATGTACTCGGCGAGGTGGGAGTCCGGGGTGACGCCCAGCAGGGAGCGCCGGTTGTCCACGACGAACAACTTGCACTCGTCACCCGGGTAGCGCGCCGTCAGCTGCTTGATCAGCAGACGGAGCAGGTTCGACTTGCCGGACTCGCTCTCGCCGAAGACCAGGAAGAACGGGTCCTGGTCGAAGTCGACGAAGACGGGCTCCAGGTTGTCCTCGTCGAGCGCGAAGGCGATGCCGCGCTTCGGGAAGCGGTCGCCCGGGGGCAGCTGGTCCGCCGGGAACTCGCGCGGCAGCAGACGGACCTCGGGCGCGCCCGGCGCCTGCCAGTGCCGGGACACCTCGGCCGCCAGCGCCGCCGTGGCGTCCGCCAGGTCCGTGTCGGAGGTCAGGCCGTCGATGCGCGGCACGGCCGCCATGAAGTGCAGCTTCTGCGGCGACAGACCGCGGCCGGGCACGCCGGTGGGGACGTTCGCGGCCACCTTGCGGTCCAGCTCGGAGTCCATCGTGTCACCGAGCCGCAGCTCCAGCCGGTTCAGCAGGTTGTCCTTGAGGGCGGACCGGACCTCCATCGAACGGGAGGCCGACAGGATCAGGTGGATGCCGTAGCCGAGGCCGCGGGCGGCGATGTCGAGGATCACCTGATCGAGTGCCTCGTAGTCGGCGCGGAAGTTCCCCCAGCCGTCGATGACCAGGAAGACGTCGCCCCACGGCTGGTCGGTGACCGAGATGTCGCCGCGGGCGCGCCGGGTCCGGAACTCGGCGATGGACGAGATGCCCGACGTGCGGAAGTACTCCTCCCGGCGGGTCAGGACGCCGTAGACCTCCGCCACCGTGCGCCGCACCTTCTCCGGGTCCAGACGGGAGGCGATGCCGCCGACGTGCGGCAGCCCGGCCAGCGCGGACATGCCGCCACCGCCGAAGTCCAGCCCGTAGAACTGGACTTCGTGCGGCGTGTGCGTCAGGGCGAAGGAACAGACCAGCGAACGCAGCAGGGTCGACTTGCCGGACTGCGGGCCGCCGAGGATCTGCATGTGGCCCGCCGCGCCCGAGAAGTCCACCCACAGCGGGTCACGGCGCTGCTCGTACGGCTTGTCGACGAGGCCGACCGGGACCACCAGCCGCCCGGCACCCTCGTAACCGGGCTGGGTGAGGCCCCGGCCCTCCACGGCGGTGAGGCCGGGCAGCAGCCCGTCCAGCGACGGCGGGCTGTCCAGCGGCGGCAGCCACACCTGGTGGGCCGCCGGACCCTGGGCCTCCAGCCGGCGCACGACGACGTCCAGCACGGTGTCCGCCAGGGCGTCGTCCACCTCGCCGGCCCCGTCCGCCGGCCCCGTCCGCTGCCGCGGCACCGGCGCGTACCGCACCGGCACCTCCGCCGCCGTGAACAGCACCGGCCGCCGGTCCACCGGCAGCGGCCCGCCCGCCGACGCGTCCTGCCGCCCTCCGGAGCGGTAGACGCCCGAGACGTACGCCGCCTTGAACCGCACCATCTCGTCCGTGCCGAACTTCAGGAACCCCGATCCCGGCACGTTCGGCAGCTCGTACGCGTCCGGCACGCCCAGGGCCGCCCGCGACTCGGCGGCGGAGAAGGTGCGCAGACCGATGCGGTACGACAGGTACGTCTCCAGACCGCGCAGCCGGCCCTCCTCCAGCCGCTGCGAGGCCAGCAGCAGGTGCACGCCCAGCGACCGGCCGATGCGGCCGATCTGCACGAACATGTCGATGAAGTCCGGCTTCGCGGTCAGCAGCTCGCTGAACTCGTCGATGACCAGCAGCAGCGACGGGATGGGCTGGAGCGGCGCGCCCGCCGCGCGGGCCTTCTCGTAGTCGTGGATGTTGGCGTAGTTGCCCGCGTCGCGCAGCATCTCCTGACGGCGGTTCAGTTCGCCGCGGATGGAGTCGCCCATGCGGTCGACCAGGGTCAGGTCGTCCGCCAGGTTGGTGATCACGGCCGCCACGTGCGGCATCTGCGCCATCCCGGCGAAGGTGGCGCCGCCCTTGAAGTCCGCCAGGACGAAGTTCAGGGTCTCGGAGGAGTGGGTGACCGCGAGGCCCAGCACCAGCGTGCGCAGCAGCTCCGACTTGCCGGAACCCGTGGCGCCGACGCACAGGCCGTGCGGGCCCATGCCCTCCTGGGCCGCCTCCTTGATGTCGAGCATCACCGGACGCCCGTCCTCACCGACCCCGATCGGCACCCGCAGCCGTTCCGCCTGCGACCGCGGCCGCCAGGTGCGCCGGGTGTCGACGGAGGCGGCGTCGCCCAGGTTCAGCAGGTCCGTGAACTCCAGGTTCGCCAGCAGCGGTTCGTCGTCGTCCCCGCCGGACGCCATCCGCAGCGGCGCCAGCTGCCGGGCCAGCGCCTCCGCGGACTCGTACGACAGGACGTCGGGCGTCCCCTCGTAGACGACGCCGTGCGCCGACTCCAGGTGCAGCGAACGCGGCCGCACGACGACGGAGAGGTCTCCGCGGGCACCGGCCGGCTCTCCCTCGGTCACCTCGACGACCGTCACGCCCTGCAGCCCCTCGGGGCCCGCCAGCAGGGAGTCCGGCGGCAGGGAGACACCGTCGAGCACGACGACGACGTGCGGGGTGTCCGGCAGGGGCGCGGCGTTCGGGTGGAAGCGGGGGCGCCCGGCCAGGCGCGGGGCCAGCAGGTCCTCGAGCTCACGGGGATCACCGCTGATCAGACGGCGGGAGCCGGCGCCGTCCGTGACACCGGAAAGCTGCACGTGCGGCAGCCACTTGGCCCATTCCCAGTGCGGCAGCGCCTCCCGGCCCGCCGCGACCGCGACGATCAGGTCCTCGGGGGAGTGCAGGGAGGCGAGCGAACCGGTCAGGGCGCGGGCACAGGACCGCACGGACTCCGGTTCGCCGCCGAGCACGACGTGGTAGAAGGCGCGCAGGGAGACCGCCATCGGCAGGTCGTCCAGGGTGCCGTGCACCGCGACGAACCGCTGCATCGCGCCCGCCGTGAGCGGCTCCAGCTGATCGACCGGACCCGTCTCGGGGGCGATCAGCGGGGTGGCCAGGGACTGCGGGCCGAGACCGATGCGCACCTGCGCGAAGTCCTCGTCGCCCGGCCGCCGTTCCCACACCCGGCTGCCCTCGGCGACCAGTGCCCACAGCTGTTCGGGGGAGGGGTGGAGGTAGTACTGGGCGTCCCGCTGCGCCCTCGCCGTCTCCTGGGTGGTCCGGCGGGTCCGCGACAGGTAACTCAGGTAGTCGCGGCGCAGATCGGCGAGCTGGCCCTGGGATCCGCGGCGGAAGCGGACCACCATGGCGATCGACATGGCGATCGTCGACGCGATCATCACCATGCCCATGATCCGCATGAACGGCTGCCCGCTGGTGAAGAAGAAGACGACCGAGCCGCCCATGCCGAGCGTCGGCAGCAGCTGCATCAGCACGCTCTCCTGGTGCCCCCGCGGCAGTTCGGGCGGCGGCTGCACGACGACCTCGCCCGTGGGCACCTCCGGCGGCAGCGCCCGCGGCGGACGCTTCACGACGATCTGGCTCACTGCTCACCAATTCCCTTGCCGGCCCGCCGGGTTTGTCGTCCGCCACCCCGTGTCAGGCGGACGAGGGCCGCCGCGTGATCCTACTGATCCCACCACGCACCGGCGGGCGGTAGGGTGCCGGATGTTCGCGTGAGCACATGCCGACCCGGACGGATGTATGGGGCATTCCGTGAGATGTGACGCGGCACGGGGACGCCGGGCTCCGCCGGACGGCCTCCCGCCCGTCCCGCACCGCCCCGTCCCGCGGCGGACGCCGGGAAAGAGGCGCAGGACCTTCACACCGCAGACACAGCAGCACTGAGGGGGAGCAGCAGGTGAGCACGACGGCCTCCACGGCGGCCACCGGCACGGGCGGACCGGACCGGGGAGCCCTTCCCGGGGCGGTGACGGGGCTCGGCTTCTGCCGGGTCACCATCGTCGCGCCCGACAGCCGGATCGATGTGGCGCTGCCCGACGACGTCCCGGTCGCCGACCTCTACCCGGAGATCCTCCGCCTCTCCCGGCAGACCGTGGCCGAGGGCGCCCCGGTCGGCTACCACCTCGTCCGCCGCGACGGCACCGTCCTCGACAGTTCCCGCTCCTTCACGGCGCAGCGCATTCTCGACGGTGAACTGCTCACCCTCCGGCCCTTCTCCGAATCGCTGCCGCCGGCCGTCATCGACGACGTCTCCGAAGCGGTCGCCTCCGCGGTGACCCGGGACCGCTCCCTGTGGCGCGGCGACCTCACGCGCGCCGCGGGCCTCGTCGGCGGCGGGGTGCTGCCCGCCCTGCTCGCCTTCGTCGCCTGGACCGCCGACCCGCGGCACGACATGCACAGCCTCCCCGGCGTCCTCGCGGGCGTCGCCGGAGTCCTCCTCGTCGTCCTCGGCTGCGTCCGCGCCCGCGTCTACGACGACCGGGCCGCGGCCGTCGCGCTGGGGCTCGGCGCACTCCCCAACGTGGGCGTGGCGGGCTCCGGCCTGCTGTCGCTCTCCGAGGGGCAGGGCATCGGGAAGCTCCAGTTCCTGCTCGCCTGTGCGGCGGTGCTGGTGGCCTCGGTGATCCTCACCCTGTGCTCCCCGCGCGGCGACGGCCCGTTCGTCGCCTTCGCGGCCGCCTCGGGCCTCGCCCTGATCGCCACCTTCGCGGCGCTGTTGTGGAACTGGACCCCGGCCGAGATCGCCGCCCTGTGCGCCCCCGTCGCCATCGGCGCCCTCGCCTTCCTGCCGGGCGTGTCCCTGCGCTTCGCCCGTCTGCCCATCGGCTTCGAGGCACCGGACACCGCCCCGCGCAGCGCGTACGGCGCCGACCCCGAGCCCCACGAACCGGTGGACGCCGAACGCATCGAGGCCCAGGCCCGGCGCGGCCACGAACTCCTCGTCGGCCTGGTCGGCGGCTGCTCACTGGTCGCGGTCGGCGCGGCCCTGGTGCTCGGCTTCTCCGACGGCCTCTGGGCGCAGCTGCTGGCCCTCGCCACCGGAATCGCCCTGCTGATGCGCGCACAGCTGTTCCGCTACACCGCGCAGGTCGCCACCGTCCTGGCCGCCGGTCTCGGCTCCCTGGTCGCGCTCGGCCTCGGCCTGGCGCTCAACCCGCCGAACGCGCTGGTCCGCGAGGCGCTGGCGGGGGACCGCACCGACCTCGACATCCGCACCGTCTGGCTGGTCGCGGCCATCGCCGCGGCGGCCGCGCTGATCACCGCCATCGGCCTGATGGCCTCGCGCAGCGGACTCACGCCCTTCTGGGGCCGCTTCCTGGAGATCGCCGAGGGCTTCGTGCTGCTGACGCTGGTGCCCCTGGCGCTCGCCGTCTTCGACGTCTACACGACGGTGCGGTCGATGACCGGCTGACGCGGGGGGGGGGGGGGGGGGGGGCTCCCCCCAGACGCACTCGAACAGCGTTGTGTGGCTGTAACGGCCCCGGGACTCTACG
>NZ_JBVITR010000045.1:0-11289 GCF_055574875.1 Streptomyces sp. NPDC034670 | reverse complement strand
TCGTACCGTGACGGGTTCTCGATGACCTCCCCACCCCCCCCCCCCCCCCCCCACGCCCCCCCCCCCCCCCCCCCCCCCCCCCCCCCCCCCCCCCCCCCCCCCCCCCCCCCGCGGTCACCTCGCGTCCGGACCCGCCGGCTCCAGATCGAACTCGCCGTCCCGCGCGCCCAGGACGAACGCCCGCCACTCCGCCTCCGTGTACCGCAGCACGGTGTCCGGATCGAGGGACGACCGCATGGCCACGGCGCCGCCCGGCAGGTAGGCGATCTCGACGCGCTCCTCGTGCTCCTCCGTGCCCGGCGCGCTGTGCCACTCGACGCCGGAGATGTCGAGCGCGTACAGCTCGTCCCTCTCCCGCTCCTTGCGCGCCTTGATCTCCTCAGCCGTCTCCGCCATGCCGCAGTGATCCCTTCCGCCGTCTCCGCCGTACGAACGACTCCGAGCGCTCACCCTAGTGGCCGCCCCCGCCCGGCCCGGGCGGTTCGGCGGACCCGGGAAGAGCGCCCGCCGTCACCTGGTAGTCTGGCCGACGGCCGTTTGTGTACGCACCCCCGGAGCGCCGCTCTGGAGGCCGCGCCCAGCGGATCCCCGCCTTCCGAGTCACGGAAGATCCCCCGAGACGAAGACCGGGGGCACTCGGTGGCCCTTTACCAGACCATGAGGAGTACGCGTGTCGCTCGACGCCGCAACGAAGAAGCAGATCATCTCCGAGTTCGGTACCAAGGAGGGTGACACCGGCTCCCCCGAGGTCCAGGTCGCCCTGCTCTCCCGTCGGATCTCCGACCTGACGGAGCACCTCAAGACCCACAAGCACGACCACCACTCCCGTCGTGGTCTGCTGATCCTGGTCGGTCAGCGCCGCCGGCTGCTGCAGTACCTCGCCAAGAAGGACATCCAGCGCTTCCGTGCGCTGGTCGACCGCCTCGGCATCCGCCGCGGTGCGGCGGGCGCCAAGTAAGACGCCGTGAGGGGAGCGGTTCCCGGAACGAGGGGGCCGCTCCCTTTGCTGTACGTGCGGAGTGTCACCGCGCCTTTGTAGGGTGGTAGCACGACGCAGGAGGAACGACCCAGCAAGTACGACCCCCATGTGATGACCCGTACCGCATCGGGTATGCGGGCCCTACGGGCGTCACGACGGACGTCGACCGGACGTCGACGACGCACGAGGAGAAGCGCGCCTCGCCGCCGGTCCTCGGTAGTGGCCCCCGGGAGAGTGAACCCCGGGTGCTTCGATCGAAGACCGGCCCGCACCAGTGGAGCGCTTCTCCGCCACCGTCCCCCCGCCACACGGGCGAGGCGGGACCAAAGACGACAAGTAACGGAGAAAACGCTGGTGGAGAACGAGACCCACTACGCCGAAGCCGTCATCGACAACGGCTCCTTCGGCACCCGCACCATCCGCTTCGAGACGGGCCGCCTGGCCCGTCAGGCCGCAGGCTCCGCCGTGGCCTACCTGGACGACGACACCATGGTGCTGTCGGCCACCACCGCCTCCAAGAACCCCAAGGACCAGCTCGACTTCTTCCCGCTCACGGTGGACGTCGAGGAGCGGATGTACGCCGCCGGCCGGATCCCCGGCTCCTTCTTCCGCCGTGAGGGCCGGCCCTCCGAGGACGCGATCCTCACCTGCCGCCTCATCGACCGCCCGCTGCGCCCGTCCTTCAAGAAGGGCCTGCGCAACGAGATCCAGGTCGTCGCCACGATCATGGCGCTCAACCCCGACCACCTGTACGACGTCGTGGCGATCAACGCCGCCTCCGCGTCCACGCAGCTGGCCGGTCTGCCCTTCTCCGGCCCGATCGGCGGCGTCCGCGTCGCGCTGATCCGCGGCCAGTGGGTCGCCTTCCCGACGCACACCGAGCTCGAGGACGCCGTCTTCGACATGGTCGTCGCGGGCCGCACCCTGGAGGACGGCGACGTCGCGATCATGATGGTCGAGGCCGAGGCCACCGAGAAGACCGTCAAGCTGGTCGAGGGCGGCGCCGAGGCGCCCACCGAGGAGGTCGTGGCCGCCGGCCTGGAGGCCGCGAAGCCCTTCATCAAGGTGCTGTGCCGCGCCCAGGCCGACCTCGCCGCGAAGGCCGCCAAGCCGACCGCCGAGTTCCCGATCTTCCTGGACTACCAGGACGACGTCCTCGAGGCGCTCACCGCCGCCGTCAAGCCCGAGCTCGCCCAGGCGCTCACCATCGCCGGCAAGCAGGAGCGCGAGGCCGAGCTGGACCGCGTCAAGGCCCTCGCCGCCGAGAAGCTCCTGCCGGAGTTCGAGGGCCGCGAGAAGGAGATCTCCGCCGCGTACCGCTCGCTGACCAAGACCCTGGTCCGCGAGCGCGTCATCAAGGAGAAGAAGCGCATCGACGGCCGCGGTGTCACCGACATCCGCACCCTGGCCGCCGAGGTCGAGGCCATCCCGCGGGTGCACGGCTCGGCGCTGTTCGAGCGCGGCGAGACCCAGATCCTGGGCGTCACCACCCTCAACATGCTCCGCATGGAGCAGCAGCTGGACACCCTCTCCCCGGTGACCCGCAAGCGCTACATGCACAACTACAACTTCCCGCCGTACTCCACCGGCGAGACCGGCCGCGTCGGCTCCCCGAAGCGCCGCGAGATCGGCCACGGCGCCCTCGCCGAGCGCGCCCTGCTCCCGGTCCTGCCCTCGCGCGAGGAGTTCCCCTACGCGATCCGCCAGGTGTCCGAGGCCCTCGGCTCCAACGGCTCGACGTCCATGGGCTCGGTCTGCGCCTCCACCATGTCGCTGCTGAACGCCGGTGTGCCGCTCAAGGCCCCGGTCGCCGGCATCGCCATGGGCCTGATCTCCCAGGAGATCGAGGGCGAGACCCACTACGTCACCCTCACCGACATCCTCGGTGCGGAGGACGCCTTCGGCGACATGGACTTCAAGGTCGCCGGCACCAAGGAGTTCGTGACCGCCCTCCAGCTCGACACCAAGCTGGACGGCATCCCCGCCTCCGTCCTCGCCGCGGCCCTCAAGCAGGCCCGCGACGCCCGCCTCCACATCCTCGACGTGATGATGGAGGCCATCGACCGGCCCGACGAGATGTCCCCGCACGCCCCGCGGATCATCACCGTCAAGATCCCGGTCGACAAGATCGGCGAGGTCATCGGCCCCAAGGGCAAGATGATCAACCAGATCCAGGAGGACACCGGCGCCGAGATCACCATCGAGGACGACGGCACCATCTACATCGGTGCCGCCGACGGCCCCTCCGCCGAGGCCGCCCGCACCACGATCAACAGCATCGCCAACCCGACGATGCCCGAGGTCGGCGAGCGCTACCTGGGCACGGTCGTGAAGACGACGACGTTCGGCGCCTTCGTCTCCCTCCTCCCCGGCAAGGACGGCCTGCTGCACATCTCGCAGATCCGCAAGCTGGCCGGCGGCAAGCGCGTGGAGAACGTCGAGGACGTCCTCGGCGTGGGCCAGAAGGTCCAGGTCGAGATCGCCGAGATCGACTCCCGCGGCAAGCTCTCCCTGGTCCCCGTGACGGAGGACGAGGAAGGCTCCGAGGAGCAGAAGGACGACGCCGACCAGTGACGTCCCACGCCTTCGACGCGACGGCCCGCACCTCCTCGGAGGCGCGGGCCGTCGCCCGTACCCAAACCCTGATCAAGGGGGAGAACGGCATCGGCACCGTCCGCAAGACCACCCTCCCCGGGGGCCTGCGGATCGTCACCGAGACGCTGCCCTCGGTCCGCTCGGCGACCTTCGGCATCTGGGCGCACGTCGGCTCCCGCGACGAGACCCCGTCCCTGGGCGGTGCCACCCACTACCTGGAGCACCTGCTCTTCAAGGGCACGGCCCGCAGGTCCGCCCTGGACATCTCCTCCGCCATCGACGCGGTCGGCGGCGAGATGAACGCGTTCACGGCCAAGGAGTACACGTGCTACTACGCACGCGTACGCGACACCGACCTGCCGCTCGCCATCGACGTGGTGTGCGACATGCTCACCGGCTCGGTGATCCGCGAGGAGGACGTCGACGTCGAACGCGGCGCCATCCTCGAGGAGATCGCGATGACCGAGGACGACCCGGGCGACTGCGTGCACGACCTGTTCGCGCACACCATGTTCGGCGACACCCCCCTGGGCCGCCCGGTGCTCGGCACGGTCGACACGGTCAACGACCTCACCGCGGACCGCATCCGCCGCTTCTACCGCAAGCACTACGACCCCACCCACCTCGTGGTCGCCTGCGCCGGCAACATCGACCACGGCGAGGTCGTACGCCGGGTCCGCGCCGCCTTCGAGGCGGCCGGCGCCCTCAAGGACCCCGGCGCCCGGCCCATCGCACCGCGCGGCGGCCGGCGCGACCTGCGCACCGCGGGCCGGGTCGAGGTCGTCGACCGCAGGACGGAGCAGGCGCACATCATCCTCGGCATGCCGGGCCTGGCCCGCACCGACGAGCGGCGCTGGGCCCTCGGCGTGCTGAACACCGCCCTCGGCGGCGGCATGTCCTCCCGCCTGTTCCAGGAGGTCCGGGAGAAGCGCGGACTGGCCTACAGCGTGTACTCGTACACCTCCGGCTTCGCCGACTGCGGCCTGTTCGGCGTGTACGCGGGCTGCCGGCCCTCCCAGGTCCACGACGTGCTGAAGATCTGCCGCGACGAACTCGACCAGGTGGCCGAGCACGGACTGCCGGACGATGAGCTGGAGCGCGCGATCGGCCAGCTCCGGGGCTCCACGGTCCTCGGCCTGGAGGACACCGGCGCGCTGATGAACCGCATCGGCAAGAGCGAACTGTGCTGGGGCGAGCAGATGTCGGTCGACGACATGCTGGCCCGGATAGCCTCGGTCACCCCGGACGACGTCCGCTCGGTCGCCCGCGACATCCTGGGGAGGCGGCCCTCCCTGTCGGTCATCGGCCCGCTCAAGGACAAGCAGGCGGCCCGGCTGCAGGACGCCGTCGCCTAGGGCCCTGGCCGCGGGACCCGCCGGCAGGCCCCCACCCCTCCGACAAGGAAGCAAGGAAGATGAGCAAGCTGCGCGTGGCGGTCCTCGGCGCCAAGGGCCGGATCGGATCCGAGGCGGTCAGGGCGGTCGAGGCCGCCGAGGACATGGAGCTGGTGGCCGCCCTCGGCCGGGGCGACAAGCTGGAGTCCCTCGCCGAGGCCGGCGCCCAGGTCGCCGTGGAACTGACCACTCCGGCCTCGGTCATGGGCAACCTCGACTTCTGCGTGCGCCACGGCATCCACGCGGTCGTCGGCACGACGGGCTGGACCGACGAGCGCCTCGGGCAGCTGAAGGGCTGGCTCGAGCAGTCCCCGGAGACGGGCGTGCTCATCGCGCCGAACTTCTCCATCGGCGCCGTGCTGACCATGAAGTTCGCGCAGATCGCCGCCCCGTACTTCGAGTCCGTCGAGGTCGTCGAGCTGCACCACCCGAACAAGGTGGACGCCCCCAGCGGCACCGCCACCCGCACCGCCCAGCTCATCGCCGAGGCCCGCCGCCGGGCCGGCAGCGCCCCCGCCCCGGACGCCACCACCACCGCCCTGGACGGTGCCCGCGGCGCGGACGTGGACGGGATCCCGGTGCACGCGGTCCGGCTGCGCGGCCTGCTCGCCCACCAGGAGGTCCTGCTCGGCGGCGAGGGCGAGACGCTCACCGTCCGCCACGACTCCCTGCACCACAGCAGCTTCATGCCGGGCATCCTGCTCGGCGCCCGCCGCGTGGTGACCACTCCCGGCCTGACCTTCGGCCTGGAACACTTCCTCGACCTGAACTGAGCCCGAGTCGACCCCATGCGCGCCAAGATCTCCTACGCCGTCACGGCCGCCGTCCTGGTCGTCTACTTCGTCCTGGTCGGCAGCCGCGGTGTGCTGCTCATCGGAACCGGCACGCCCCTGGCCGTCGCCCTCGGCGTCGCGGTGCTGGTCCTGCCGGTCATCGGTGTGTGGTTCCTGTGGAAGAACACCGAGTTCGTCCGCAGCGCCAACCGGCTCGCCGCCGAGCTCGACGCCGAGGGCGGACTGCCCGTCGACGACCTGAAGCGTCTTCCCAGCGGTCGTATCGACCGGGACTCGGCCGACGAGGTCTTCGCCCGGCGCAAGGCTGAGGCGGAGGCGGCTCCCGACGACTGGCGCAGCTGGTTCCGGCTCGCCGTCGCCTACCACGACGCCCGCGACACCCCGCGCGCCCGCAAGGCCATGCAACGGGCGATCACCCTGCACAAGACCTCCCGCTGAGCGCGTACGGCCGCACCCTGCGCCTGTACGGAACGGGACCGGCGCAGGGTGCGGCCGTACGCGCTCAGCTCGGCCGGTACTCGTCGGCCCAGACCTCCACGGAGTCGGCCGCCCGGTCGAAGGCCAGCGGGTCCCGTCCCAGGAAGTCCGCGTCGTGCGAGGTCAGCAGGGGCGGCAGGGTCTCCGGGGTCCGCCCCCGCCGGGCCAGGAGCAGCGCCTGCCCCTGCACGGTGCGGGGCAGCCCCAGCCAGCGCACCGGCTGCTGCACCGTGCGCACGGAGACCACCTGGTCCCAGGACGTCGTACGCGTGCCGAGGAAGGCCACGCGGCGCAGGCCCCGCGCGCTCACCCAGACGCCCATGCGCAGCATCCGCAGCGCACAGCCGATGAGGACCAGCGCGACGGCGAGCACGGCCCCGGCGGACGACAGCGTCGCCGTCGCCGCGATGACGACTCCCGCGAGCAGCACGAACGAGGCGAGCAGCAGCAGAAGCGCCGCCGCACCCACCCGCCACGGCCCGGGACGGTACGGGCGCCGCCAGCGGTCACGGTCGTCGTACGGCAGAGCGACGTCGTCCGCGGCGTCGAACGCGCGGTCGGCCGTCAGGAAGGGCAGGGGCACAGCTGGTCCTCACTCGATCCATGCGTGGGCAGTGCCCGGTGAGGCTACCGATCTGTGTCTGCGGTCACCACCCTCGGGGGGCCCGGGCGGGGCGGGGACGGCCGTGCCCGCGGCTCAGCGCCCGTCGGTGGCCTGCGACTGCCGGGTCTCCGTGCCCGACGGATCGGTGGACAGCGCAGGCGTCCCGAGGACCAGGGAGCCCACCAGTCCGGCGACCACGGTGAGTCCCAGCAGGCAGCGCCCGGCTATCTCACCGGGGGTCGCCCGCTCACGGGGCGGGGGAGTGACGTTGCTGCGGAACCTGTCGGCCTCGGCGAGGAAGGCGAACGGTACGGGTTCGCGCCGACCGAACATCAGGGGTGCGTCTCCCTTCGAGATCGAACGGATCACTGTCACCAGTACAGACGAACGATCACCTCGGAAGGTGCCCACTTTCGGCGAATTCGCAGAAGTTCGGTGATGTTCGCCGCCGTTCGGCGGCGTATGTCGCGGCCCGGCGCCGGACGTCCCGTCGAGCGTCCCGCTGTCGGAGCCGGGCCGTAGAGTGGGCGCCGCCCGCGAGATGTGATGGAAGGACCTGCGCGCCGTGACCGACACCCCCGCCGACGACCTCAAGCTCGACTTCCGCAGCGATGTGACCGTCGAGCTGGTCAAGCACACCGCGTCCGACGCCGACGTGCTGTTCGCCGCCCGCGTCTCGACCCTCGGCGAGCAGTCCCTGGACGAGCTGAACAAGGATCCCGAGCGCTCCAGGGGCTTGATCAACTACCTGATGCGGGACCGGCACGGCAGTCCCTTCGAGCACAACTCGATGACCTTCTTCATCAGCGCTCCGATCTTCGTCTTCCGCGAGTTCATGCGGCACCGCGTGGGCTGGTCGTACAACGAGGAGTCGGGCCGCTACCGCGAGCTCCAGCCGGTCTTCTACGTCCCGGACGGGTCCCGCAAGCTGGTTCAGGAGGGCCGCCCCGGCAAGTACCGCTTCGTCGAGGGCACCGCGGCCCAGCAGGAGCTGGTGGGCCGCGTCATGGAGGACTCCTACCGGCAGGCGTACGAGGCGTACCGGGAGATGCTCGCCGCCGGCGTGGCCCGCGAGGTCGCCCGCGCGGTGCTCCCCGTCGGCCTGTACTCCTCGATGTACGCCACCTGCAACGCCCGTTCCCTGATGCACTTCCTCGGACTGCGCACCCAGCACGAGCTGGCGAAGGTCCCGTCCTTCCCGCAGCGGGAGATCGAGATGGTCGGCGAGAAGATGGAGGCCGAGTGGGCCCGGCTCATGCCGCTCACCTACGACGCCTTCAACGCCAACGGTCGTGTCGCGCCGTGAGGAGCCCTCGTTCGCGCGCCGGGCACGCGTGTCCGGGTCAGCCCTCCGAGGTGTCCGTATTGCGGCATTTCGAGAAGTTCATCTAGCCTGATCAGACGGGCCCGGCACTGCCTGAACCCCCGAGCGGGCAGTGCCGGGTCCCCCCTTCGCGTCACCCTGTCGTCTCCCCCGAGGGAAGACCCCGACCTGAGCAACGAGTAGCGTGTAACCCATGGCTCCGACCTCCACTCCGCAGACCCCCTTCGGGCGGGTCCTCACCGCCATGGTCACGCCCTTCACGGCGGACGGCGCACTCGATCTCGACGGCGCACAGCGGCTCGCCACCCACCTGGTGGACGCAGGCAACGACGGCCTGATCATCAACGGCACCACCGGCGAGTCCCCCACCACCAGCGACGCGGAGAAAGCGGACCTCGTACGAGCGGTCCTGGAGGCGGTCGGAGACCGTGCCCACGTCGTGGCCGGGGTCGGCACCAACGACACCCGCCACAGCGTCGAGCTGGCCCGCACCGCCGAGCGCACCGGCGCACACGGCCTGCTGGTCGTCACCCCGTACTACAACAAGCCCCCGCAGGAGGGCCTCCACCGCCACTTCACGACCGTCGCCGACGCCACCGGGCTGCCGGTCATGCTCTACGACATCCCCGGCCGCAGCGGTGTCCCGATCAGCACCGAGACGCTCGTCCGCCTCGCCGAGCACCCCCGGATCATCGCCAACAAGGACGCCAAGGGCGACCTCGGCCGCGCGAGCTGGGCCATCGCCCGTTCCGGCCTGGCCTGGTACTCCGGTGACGACATGCTGAACCTGCCCCTGCTCTCGGTGGGCGCCGTCGGCTTCGTCTCGGTCGTCGGCCACCTCGTCACCCCCGAGCTGCGCGCCCTGGTCGAGGCGTACACCTCGGGGGACGTCCAGAAGGCCACCGAGATCCACCAGAGGCTGCTTCCGGTCTACACGGGGATGTTCCGCACCCAGGGCGTGATGACCACCAAGGCGGCACTCACCCTCAAGGGCCTGCCCGCCGGGCCCCTGCGGGCCCCCATGGTCGCGTGCGCGCCGGAAGAGATCGAGCAGCTCAAGATCGATCTTGCTGCCGGCGGGGTACAGCTCCAGTAACCAGACTTCGCGCGACCGTCCGCGCACCCGGCTTCACAACTGAATAAGCGGGCCACCGGTGCCCGCACCCACAACGACAACTGCTTCTGCACGAACGTCACGCGCGCCACGTGCCCCACCGGTACGTGGCGCGCGTGGTTGAGGAGAGTCTTTTGAGTCATCCGCACCCTGAACTCGGTCCGCCCCCCTCGCTCCCCGAAGGCGGTCTGCGCGTCACCCCGCTCGGCGGCCTCGGCGAGATCGGCCGGAACATGACGGTCTTCGAGTACGGCGGCCGTCTGCTGATCGTCGACTGCGGAGTGCTCTTCCCCGAGGAGGAGCAGCCCGGAATCGACCTGATCCTGCCGGACTTCTCATCCATCCGGGACCGTCTCGACGACATCGAGGGCATCGTCCTCACCCACGGTCACGAAGACCACATCGGTGGCGTCCCCTTCCTCCTCCGCGAGAAGCCGGACATCCCGCTGATCGGCTCCAAGCTGACCCTCGCCCTCATCGAGGCGAAGCTCCAGGAGCACCGCATCCGCCCGTACACCCTGGAGGTGGCGGAGGGACACCGCGAGCGCGTCGGCCCCTTCGACTGCGAGTTCGTCGCGGTCAACCACTCCATCCCCGACGCGCTCGCCGTGGCCATCCGCACCCCCGCCGGCATGGTGGTCCACACCGGCGACTTCAAGATGGACCAGCTCCCGCTGGACAACCGCCTCACCGACCTCCACGCGTTCGCCCGGCTCAGCGAGGAGGGCATCGACCTCCTCCTCGCCGACTCGACGAACGCCGAGGTCCCGGGATTCGTCCCGCCCGAGCGGGACATCTCCAACGTCCTGCGCCAGGTCTTCGCCGGCGCCCGCAAGCGGATCATCGTGGCCAGCTTCGCCAGCCACGTCCACCGCATCCAGCAGATCCTCGACGCGGCGTACGAGTACGGCCGTCGGGTCGCCTTCGTCGGCCGCTCCATGGTCCGCAACATGGGCATCGCCCGCGACCTCGGCTACCTCAAGGTCCCGCCGGGCCTGGTGGTGGACGTCAAGACCCTCGACGACCTCCCCGACAGCGAGGTGGTCCTTGTCTGCACCGGCTCCCAGGGCGAGCCGATGGCGGCCCTGTCCCGCATGGCCAACCGCGACCACCAGATCCGCATCGTCGAGGGCGACACGGTGATCCTGGCGTCGTCGCTCATCCCCGGCAACGAGAACGCGGTCTACCGCGTGATCAACGGCCTGACCCGCTGGGGCGCCAACGTCGTCCACAAGGGCAACGCCAAGGTGCACGTCTCCGGGCACGCCTCCGCGGGCGAGCTGCTGTACTTCTACAACATCTGCCGCCCGAAGAACCTGATGCCGGTGCACGGCGAATGGCGCCACCTGCGCGCCAACGCGGAGCTGGGCGCCCTGACCGGCGTCCCGCACGACCGCATCGTCATCGCCGAGGACGGCGTGGTCGTCGACCTCGTCGAGGGCAAGGCGAAGATCGCAGGAAAGGTCCAGGCGGGATACGTCTACGTCGACGGCCTCTCCGTCGGCGACGTCGGCGAGCCGGCCCTGAAGGACCGCAAGATCCTCGGGGACGAGGGCATCATCTCGGTCTTCGTGGTCGTCGACTCGTCCACCGGCAAGATCACGGGTGGTCCGCACATCCAGGCCCGGGGCTCCGGCATCGAGGACTCCGCCTTCGGCGCGGTGATCCCGAAGATCACGGAGACACTGGAGCGCTCGGCCCAGGACGGCGTCGTCGAGCCGCACCAACTGCAGCAGCTCATCCGCCGGACGCTGGGCAAGTGGGTCTCCGACACGTACCGGCGCCGGCCGATGATCCTGCCCGTGGTGGTCGAGGTCTGACGGCCCGTCGGCCCCCACGTACGAGCGAGCCTGGGGGGGGGGGGGGGGGGGGGGGGGGGGGGGGGGGGGGGGGGGGGGGGGGGGGGGGGGGGGGGGGGGGGGGGGGGGGGGGGGGGGGGGGGGGGGGGGGGGGGGGGGGGGGGGTGGGCGCGGTGTTGCTTCTTTGCTCTCGTCTGTTTTTGCTTCTG
>NZ_JBVITR010000044.1:19787-60100 GCF_055574875.1 Streptomyces sp. NPDC034670 | reverse complement strand
GCCGAGACCCGCGCGGTCCTCATCCGCTCGCTGGCCATGCTGCGGACCAAACACGCCGACCTGCCCTCCCGCAAGCACGGCAACCCACCCCAGTAACCCGACGGACCCGTCGCGGCAACCCCGCGGATTCCTCTCCCAGGGAGACTGACACCCATGAGCACACCTGACATCCGTGTCGAGAAGGGCCACGCCGAGCCCGAGGAGGTCGCCGCCCTCACGGCCCTGCTGCTGGCCCGCGCCGCCGCCCGGCCCGCCGAGATCGCCCCGGCCCACGGGGGCCGCGTCCGCGCCGGCTGGCGGCGCCTGGAACGCGAACCGGGCTTCCGCGCCCCGCACAGCTGGCGCTGAACCCGCACGCGAAGGGGCCCCTCCACCAGGAGGGGCCCCTTCGCGTGCGAGGGGAACGGGGGACCGCGCGACGAGCCACCCCGGCACAGCACACGACGGCCCCCCGCGGCCCGAAGACCGCGGGGGGCCGTCGCACCAGCCGGTCCGTGCTTACCGCAGGCGCGCCATCAACGCGTGCTCCACGAGCGTGATCAGCGTCGACTTGGCGTCCGCGCGGTGGCGGGCGTCGGTGGTGATGATGGGGGTGTCGGGGCCGATCTGCAGGGCCTCGCGTACTTCGTCGGGCTGGTAGGGCTGCTGGCCGTCGAAGCCGTTGAGGGCGATGACGAAGGGCAGTCCGCTGTTCTCGAAGTAGTCGACGGCGGGGAAGCAGTCGGCGAGGCGGCGGGTGTCGACGAGGACGACCGCGCCGATGGCGCCGCGCACCAGGTCGTCCCACATGAACCAGAAGCGGTCCTGGCCGGGCGTGCCGAACAGGTACAGGATCAGGTCCTGGTCGAGCGTGATGCGGCCGAAGTCCATGGCGACCGTGGTGGTCGTCTTGTCCCCGGTGTGGGTGAGGTCGTCGATGCCTGCCGAAGCAGACGTCATGACGGCCTCCGTGCGCAGCGGGTTGATCTCCGAGACGGCGCCGACGAACGTGGTCTTGCCCACGCCGAAGCCGCCCGCCACCACGATCTTCGCGGAGGTGGTGGAGCGGGAAGGACCGCCGCTAGAGCTTGCGAAGTCCACTGAGCACCCTTTCGAGCAGTGTCACGTCTGGCTGGCCGCCGGCGTTCTCGTCGCCGCCGGGCTGATGGATGGCGACCAGTCCCGCCTCCGCCAAGTCGGCGACGAGGATCCTGGCCACGCCGAGAGGGATGGTCAGCAGGGCCGAGATCTCGGCCACCGACTTGATCTCCCGGCAGAGGTTGCAGATCCGCTGATGCTCGGGCAGTTGCCCCTGCATCTGATGCGGCTGCGCGGTGGTGTGCACCAGTGCCTCGATGGCGAGCTGGTACCGCGGCCTGGTGCGGCCGCCCGTCATCGCGTACGGGCGCACCAGTGGGCTGTTCGACGCCCCGGCGGGCGCCGGCTCGGGGGTGCGGCGCTGCGGCTGCACGGGTGGGACGCGAGGCGCGTGCGGCTGGTCGTACGGCGAAGGACCGGGGCCCTGCGGCGCGTACGGCTGCTGGTGGTTCGGGGTGGAGGGGTAGCCGTATCCGCTCTGGGCGTCGTGCTGGCCCTGGGCAGGGCCGTACGACCAGTTGCCCGAAGACGAACCACCTGGGGGTGTTGCCACTTTCTCCTCCTCCGACTGTGCCTGGCACCCATGATTGTGGAGCCGCGTCCCGAAACCTTACGGCCACGGGACGCCAAAACGCACCGTCTCCCGGTTAGTTGAGAAGGCTCCCTTGGAGCTCCGCTCGGAGATCCGGTGTCAGGACCGTACCGGCCCGGTCGACCAGGAGGGCCATCTCGTACCCGATGAGGCCGATGTCCGCCTCCGGATGTGCGAGAACCGCGAGCGACGAACCGTCGGAAATGGACATGATGAAGAGGAAGCCCCGCTCCATCTCCACAACCGTCTGGTTCACGCTGCCGCCCTCGAAGATCCGGGAGGCGCCTGCCGTCAGAGACGTCAGACCGGAGGCGACGGCCGCGAGCTGGTCGGCGCGGTCGCGGGGGAAGCCTTCGGACATCGCCAGAAGGAGTCCGTCGGCGGAGACCACCACCGTGTGGGACACACCCGGGGTGTTGTCCACGAAGTTGGTGATCAACCAGTTCAGGTTCTGTGCCGCCTGGCTCATCGGGCTCACACTAACGCTCCTGGTCGTAGGTGCTGTCAGGACCGAAGCCCTGGCCGTTCGTTTCACTGCCTGCGGTGCGGCCCCGTTGGACGCCGCGCCGCAGGTTGCTCAGTCTGCCCCGGACGTCCTCCGGGGCGCGGGAGACCTGTGGGCCTCCCTGAGGCGTGGTTTCGGCGGAACCCTGGACCAGGTTGGCCTTGGGTACCCGCCGCGGCAGGCCGGAGGAGGTCACCCCGCCCGCCTTGGGCTTCCGGAGCTGCGAGGCCTGCTGCCAGCGCTCGTCGTTCGCCGAACGCCAGCCGCTGTCGCCGTCGCCCTCCGGGGTGGGGGCCGGCGGCTCCTGGATCGCGCGCGGTGCGCCGCCCGTGCCGTTCGCGGTGGATCCGCGGCGGGGAAGCCCGGCGTCGGTCAGGTCGTGGCCTTCGGAGGAGGCCGGTCCCGGACGGTCGAAGCCTACGCTGTCCCGCTCACCCGCGTCAGCGGCCTGCGCGGATTCCGGTTCCCGGGCACCCGCAGGGTACTGGGCGGGGTAGCCGTTGTGGTAGCCGTCCTGCTGCGGCCAGTCGTCCTCGCGGCGCCGCTCGGCGAAGGCCGGGAAGGAGCCGGTGGCGGGAGCGTCCGCCGCCGGGCGGTCCTCCCGGGCCGGCTCCGCGTAGGAGGGGTCCGGGTAGCCGCCGTTCGGCGCGTAGTAGTCCTCGCCGTACGCCGCCTGCTGCCCGTCGTCGTACGCCTGCCGGTCGTAGCCGGCGGTCTGCTGTTCCTGGTAACCGCCGTGACCGCCGTCGTAGCCCTGGCCGTTGTCGTAACCCCGGCCGTCGTCGTAGCCCTGCGGGGCGGCGAACTCGTCGGTGTACGCGGACGCCTCGGGGGCCTCCTGGCCGTTCGGGGTGGCCGGCTCGGGCTGCTGGGGGTGCGCCTGGGACTCCAGGGCCGCCCGGCGTTCCTCGCGCATCAGGGAGCGGCCGACCGGGTCCAGCCCGCGTATGTCGTCCGGGACCTCCGTGTAACGGCTGTCGTCGAAGCCGAGCTCCGCCGCGGTGCGCAGGGGCTGGTTGAAGTTCTCGCCCTGGAAGTTCTGTTCCGGGATGATCTGCGAGACGGTGAACTCGTCGGGACCCGCCTGCTGCTCGCCGCCACCGCCGTGGGTGATCGCGTCCGGCAGCATGACCAGCGAGGTCGTGCCGGCCTGCTCGCCCGAGGGGCGCAGCTGGACGCGGATGCCGTGCCGGTCGGACAGCCGGCCGACCACGAACAGACCCATGCGCTGCGAGATCGCGGCGTCGACGGTCGGCGGGTTGGCCAGCTTGTGGTTGATGTCCGCGAAGTCCTCGGGGGTCAGGCCGATCCCCTTGTCGTGGATCTCGATCATCACGCGGCCGTCGGGAAGACGGGTCGCGGTGACGCGGACCTTGGTCTGCGGGGAGGAGAACGTCGTGGCGTTCTCCAGCAGCTCGGCGAGCAGGTGCACGAGGTCGGTCACGGCCCGGCCGTGGATCTCGGCGTCGGGGACGCCGGACAGCTCGATGCGCTCGTACTGTTCCACCTCGGAGGAGGCGGCGCGCAACACGTCGACCAGCGGCACCGGCTGGTCCCAGCGGCGGCCGGGCTCCTCGCCGGCGAGGACGAGGAGGTTCTCGCCGTTGCGGCGCATACGGGTGGCCAGGTGGTCCAGCTTGAAGAGGTTCTCCAGCTGGTCCGGGTCGGCCTCGTTGTTCTCCAGGTCGGTGATCAGGGTCAGCTGGCCCTCGATCAGCGACTGGTTGCGGCGCGAGAGGTTGGTGAAGATCGCGTTGATGTTGCCCCGCAGCAGGGCCTGCTCGGAGGCGAGCCGGACGGCCTCGCGGTGGACCTGGTCGAAGGCGCGGGCGACCTCGCCGATCTCGTCCGTGGAGGTGATCGGGATCGGGGCGACCCGGGTGTCGACCCGGCCGGGGTCGGTGCGGGAGAGCTGGTCGACCAGCATCGGCAGCCGCTGCTCGGCGATGCCGAAGGCGGCGTTGCGCAGGCGGCGCATGGAGCGGCTCATCTGACGGGCCACCATGCCGGCCACGATGAACGCGGCGAGCAGGGCGACCACGACGGCGGCACCGGTGATGAAGGCGTCGCGCTGGGCGTCGTCGGCGATCTGGGCGGCCTCGCTCACCGCGGAGTCGGCGAGGTCCGACTCGATCTGCTGGTAACCGTCGAACTTGAGGGTGTTCACCGCCCACCAGTTCTCGGGGGTGATGCCCTGCGTGGCGAGCTGCGCGCGGCCGGCCGGGTCCGTGGTGCTGAGCTTGGCCAGCTCCGAGACCATCGTGACCGGGTTGGCGGGCGGCGGGACGTAGTCCGGGTCCTTCTGCTGGGCCTCCTGGGCCAGGGTCTTGCCGTCGGCCTGGATCTCCTGCGTGATCCTGTCCAGCTTGTCGGCGTCGGCCTCGGTGCCGCCGCCGACGTACTCCCGCAGGGCGATGCCCTCGAGGTAGGCGTAGGACGAGAGCGCGACGCGCTGGCTGGCGAGCTGGCTGTCGGTGGGACCGGGCTTCACCAGCAGGTGCGTGCCGATGGACCGCTGCAGCGACACGGCCGCCTTGGTCAGCGAGATCGCGTAGACCGTACGGCCGTAGCTGGTGATGTTGCCGGTGCCCAGGCCGAGCTCGTTGGCGAACTGCATCAGCGGGTTGGCGACCTCGACGTAGCCCTCCTGGGTGTCCACGCCCTTGAGCTTGGAGGTGTAGGCGCCCGCGCGCAGCGTCGTCAGCTTCGGCTCCACGTCGCGGAACAGCTTCAGCCGGCGCTCCAGACCCGCCGTGCCCGGCATGTCCTGCGCCGCCGCGTCGAAGGCGTCGGCGGCCTTGTCGGTGGCCGCGCGCGCCTCGGTGACGGTGGGGTCCTGCTGTCCCTTGCCCTGCAGCAGCGGGGTCGCCGTGACGTCCCGCTCGTTGTAGAGGGCGTTGGCGTAGGTGAGGGAGGCCTGCACCAGGCGCGCGGTCTTCTCCGCGTCCTCCGCCTCCTGCCAGGTGTCGACCGAACTCTTCACCTGGAAGCCGCCCATGACCAGGCCGACCAGCACCGGGAGGAGCAGGATCGCGTTCAGCCTGGTGGCCACCCGCCAGTTGCGCGGGGTGAGGCGCCCGCCGCTGGGGGCGGGCGCGGCCGCCGAATCGGTATCGGGCACCGGGGCGGACGCCGCTGCGCGCGGCGGCGGGGTGAAGTTGCCCCGGGCCGACGGCTCGGGACTGTTCTTGCTTCGCCTCACTCGACCAACAACCTCTCGGCGGTCGGCACCAACGTTGTGCCGCAGTGTCTCAGAGCCCGGCATGCCATCGACTACTGAGTACGTCTTTGACTATTGGGCAGTTCAGGCATTCCAGCATGCCGACCTGCGCTCTTCCAAACAGTGGAGAGCCGGGATTCCAAGTGATGCAAGTCCCAGATAAAACGGTCATAAAGAGCGAGCCTTGTCAAAAGACTGGAGGTTCGTGCGCACAGCGGCACCGGTCGACCGCGTCGCGTGGCGGGCCTCGTCCGATTCTTCTGCCGAAACGTTATGAACACCGAGGCCGGCCGTGTCGAAGGACACAGCCGGCTCCGGACGTGGTCTACGGCAACTGCCATACGCAGCGCGCGACTTGGATCTACCTGAGACGCGCCATGAGGGCGTGCTCGACCAGCGTGATCAGCGCACTCTTGGCGTCCGCGCGGTGGCGGGCGTCGGTGGTGATGATGGGGGTGTCGGGGCCGATCTGCAGGGCCTCGCGTACTTCGTCGGGCTGGTAGGGCTGCTGGCCGTCGAAGCCGTTGAGGGCGATGACGAAGGGCAGTCCGCTGTTCTCGAAGTAGTCGACGGCGGGGAAGCAGTCGGCGAGGCGGCGGGTGTCGACGAGGACGACCGCGCCGATGGCGCCGCGCACCAGGTCGTCCCACATGAACCAGAAGCGGTCCTGGCCGGGCGTGCCGAACAGGTACAGGATCAGGTCCTGGTCGAGCGTGATGCGGCCGAAGTCCATGGCGACCGTGGTGGTCGTCTTGTCCCCGGTGTGGGTGAGGTCGTCGATGCCTGCCGAAGCAGACGTCATGACGGCCTCCGTGCGCAGCGGGTTGATCTCCGAGACGGCGCCGACGAACGTGGTCTTGCCCACGCCGAAGCCGCCCGCCACCACGATCTTCGCGGAGGTGGTGGAGCGGCTCTCGGAGACCGCTCCGCCGCTAGAGGTTGCGAAGTCCACTGAGCACCCTTTCGAGCAGTGTCACGTCCGGGGCGCCGGTCGTCTCGTCGCCGCCCGGCTGGTGAATGGCGACCAGACCCGCCTCCGCGAGGTCCGCCACCAGGATCCGGGCCACGCCCAGCGGCATGTTGAGCAGGGCCGAGACCTCGGCGACCGACTTCACCTCACGGCACAGGTGGCAGATGCGCTGGTGCTCCGGGAGGAGCCCCATGAGCGCTGCCGGGTCGGCCGTCGTACTGATCAGTGCCTCGATGGCCAGCTGATAGCGAGGCCGGGTCCGGCCGCCGGTCATCGCATAGGGACGGACCAGCGGCTGGTCGCCCTCGTCCTCGTACGGCTCCGCGTACGGATCATGAGAGGCGGTGGGCGGGGTCATGAATCCTCCGGGCGGGACAGCAAGTCGGTCAGTCAAGCCGTCTGACGGGGCCGGTGGGGGGAATGTGGCGGCCGGACGGTGATGTGGTGAGACGGGTGGTGCCGGGGCCGGTCAGTGGAGCAGACTTCCTTGCAGCTCGGCCCGCAGGTCCGGGGTGAGGACCGCCCCCGCGCGATCGACCAGCAGCGCCATTTCGTAGCCGACGAGGCCGATGTCGCACTCGGGGTGCGCCAGGACGGCGAGGGACGAGCCGTCCGAGATGGACATGAGGAAGAGGAATCCCCGTTCCATCTCGACGACCGTCTGGGCGACGTTGCCGCCCTCGAAGATCCGGGAGGCGCCGGCCGTCAGGGAGGTCAGTCCCGACGCCACGGCCGCGAGCTGGTCCGCGCGGTCGCGCGGAAATCCCTCGGACAGCGCCAGGAGAAGGCCGTCGGCGGACACGACGACGGTGTGGGACACCCCGGGGGTGTTGTCCACGAAGTTGGTGATCAACCAGTTGAGGTTCTGTGCCGCCTGGCTCATCGGGCTCAACTAACGCTCCTGCTGGTGAGTGGGGTGAGGGAAGCTGCCGGTCTGGGTGGAACCGGCCTGGCGACCCTGTGCGATACCCCGACGGAGATTGGTCAGCCGGCCGCGCACGTCATCGGGGGCGCGCGAGACCTGAGGACCGCTCTGGTGCGGTTGCTGCTGAGCCGTGCCCGGGACGAGGTTGGCCCTGGGCACCCGGCGCGGCAGGCCGGAGGTGGTGACGCCGCCCGCGGCCGGCTGCCGGACGCGTTCGGCCTGCCGGACCAGCTCGTCGTTGGGCGAGCTGCGCCAGGCGGGAGTAGCGGACCGCTGCGGGCCGGTGGGCCCCTGCGGCTGCTGGGACTGCTGCTGCGGTGCCGGGGCGGAACCGCTGCCCTGTTCCTGACCGCCGCCACCGCGGAACCAGTTGGTCTCCAGGGTGTCGTACAGCGGCGTGCGCCCGTCGCCGGGACCGGACGCCGGGGGCAGGGCCCATCCGTCACCCGGTCCCCGCCCCTCGTCGGGCCGCTGTGCGGCGCCCCCGTTGCCGGGTTCGTGGCGGACCGGCTGCTGCGGGGCGGGCGGACGCGGGGCGCCGAAGCCGGCTCCGTGCGCGTCGTTCCCCTGCGGGCGCTCGAACCGGCCGGCGTCGGCCGGTTCGGCGGAGCCCGGGCCGGGCGGGAGGGAGTGCCGGCCGGTGGAGTCGCTGTGCTGGGGCGGCACCGGGTACTGGCCGGTGGAACCGTTGTGCTGGGGCGGCACCGGGTACTGGCCGGTGGAGCCGTTGTCGTACCCCTGCGGGCCCGCGAACCGGCCCGTCGTGGACGGGTCCTGCTGGCCGCCCGGCCGGCCCTGCGGGACGCCGAAGACGTCGCCGCGGGCGAACCGGTCAGCGCCCTGGGCGCCGTTCGCGCCGGGCTGGGCGTACTGGCCCGTGTTCTGCGCGGCGTCGGGACCGGGCGTGCCGTAGCCGGGCGCACCGGTGTTCCGACGGTCGTCGAACCGGGGGATCTCCGCCGTCGCGCCGGGCCCCTGCCGGTCGTCGATCCGGGGCATGGGGGACGTCCGGGAGACGTCCGGCTCCTCGTGGCCGCGCGGGGCGTCCGGCGAGGGGCGTTCCACCGGGGGCTGGGCGTTCTCGTCGCTCCAGCTGGGCACGCGCTGCTGCTGGTCGCCGCCGGGCAGCTCGGCGCGCGGGCCACCGCGCGGCGGGAGCTGCGGACGGCGGCCGCGCTCGGCGTCGCCGTCGCCGCGCTGCGGGGGCACCTGGCCCCGGCCGCCACCGAAGGCGTCCCGGTCCTGCGTACCGCCCGGCCCCGCGGCCTGCAGCCCCTGCGGGGCGCCCGGCGCCTGGCCCGCGAAGCCGGCGCCGGCGGGAGCCGGACGGCCCTGCGGCGGCGCGGCGGGAGCGCCCCGGTCGAACAGCGACGGCGTGGAGCCGCCCGGCTGGCCCTGCGGTCCCCGTGCCCCGTCGGGCCGGCCTGCGCCGTCCCGCCCGGGCAGTGCGGCCCGCGGACCCTGGCCGCCGCCGAGCCGGCCACCGCCCGGTGCACCGGCACCGCCCTGACCGCCACCGGCGGCCCGGCGCGCGGCGGCGGCACCGGCGGCCGCCTGCGCGGCGGCGGGGCCACCGACACCACCCGGCTGACCGGGCTTGCCCTGGGGCTTCTTGCCGCCCTGGGCGACATCGACGGGCAGCATGACCAGCGCGGTCGTACCGCCGGAGTCGGACGGGCGGAGCTGGATGCGGATGCCGTGGCGCTGCGACAGACGGCCGACCACGAACAGACCCATGCGGCGGGAGACGGAGACGTCCACGGTGGGCGGCGAGGCGAGCCGCTCGTTGATCGCCGCCAGGTCCTCCGGGGACAGACCGATGCCGGTGTCGTGGATCTCGATCAGCACGCGGCCGTCGGGCAGCGCGTGACCGGTGACCTTGACCTTGGTCTGGGGCGAGGAGAACGAGGTCGCGTTCTCCAGCAGCTCGGCGAGCAGGTGCACGAGGTCGTTGACGACCCGGCCGGCCACTTCGGTGGTCGGCACGGCGGACAGCTCGATGCGCTCGTACTGCTCCACCTCGGACGCGGCGGCGCGCAGCACGTCGACCAGCGGCACCGGGCGGGTCCACCGGCGGCCGGGCTCCTCACCCGCGAGGACCAGCAGGTTCTCACCGTTACGGCGCATGCGCGTGGCCAGGTGGTCCAGCTTGAACAGCGAGGACAGCTGGTCCGGGTCGGCCTCGCGGGACTCCAGCTCGGAGATCAGCGACAGCTGGCGCTGGATCAGGCCCTGGGAGCGGCGCGAGAGGTTGGTGAACATCGCGTTGACGTTGCCCCGCAGCAGGGCCTGCTCGGCGGCGAGGCGGACCGCCTCGCGGTGCACGTCGTCGAAGGCCGCGGCCACCTTGCCGATCTCGTCCCGGGAGTGCACACCGACCGACTCCACGGACGTGTCGACGTCCTGCGGGTCGGACTCGGACAGCTGCTTGACCAGCTCGGGCAGGCGTTCCTGGGCGACCTTGGTGGCGGTCTCCTCCAGCCGGCGCAGCGAGCGGATCATGGAGCGGGCCACGACGAAGGCGCCGACCAGCGACACACCGAGCACGATGAGGATCAGCGCACCGGAGATGATCGCGTCGCGCTCGGTGGCGCTGCGCAGCTCACGGGCCTTCTGTTCCATCTCCTCGAGCAGCGAGTGCTCGATGTTCTTCATCTGCTGGATCTTGGTGGAGCTGTCGTCCAGCCAGTCCCGGTAGGACCGCTTGCCCACCGACCTGAGGCCGAACTGCGAGCCCAGGGCGCGCCCGGCGTACTCGTCGGTGGCCTTGATCGTGGCGTTGCCCTCCTCGATCGGCTGGAGCAGCTCGGCGGCCGAGGTCTCGCCGTAGATGCTCTTGAAGCTGCGGAGCTCGGACTTCTGGCTGGTCAGCGCCGACTCGGCGTAGAGCCGGTCGTTCTCGGTGAGTTTGCCGGAGGTGGTGTTGCTGGCGGGCAGCGCCGCCGCGAGGACCGCGCGCTGGATCGAGGCGTACTCCTTGGCGGACGAGAAGGACGCCAGGGCGCGCGTGCGCTGGATCATCTCGGGGTTGCTGGTCGCCTCCGCCATGTCCTGCGAGAGGTCGATCAGGTTCTCGATCAGACGGTGGTACGCCTCGACGGTCTGGGTGGAGTTCTCGGCCGACGAGTAGGCCGTGTTGCGGATCTTCGCGATGTCGCCCAGCTCGCCGGTGAGCTGGACCAGGTTGTCGCGGACGCCCTTGAGGTTGCCGTCCTTGGCCGCGTTGTCGATCTCCTCGGAACTGTCGAGGAAGTTCTCCATCGCACGGTCGGTCTTCTCGCGGTAGCCCTTGACCGTGAAGTCGGTGGCCTTGCCGCCGTGCGCCAGCGGGCCGGCCGACTGGTCGCGCTCCTCCTGGAGCGCGGCGGCCAGTTCGGTGGCCTGCTTGGTCATGTCCGTCAGCAGCTTCATGTTGTCGAGCTGCTGGATGTCGTCCATCGACTGGTTGATGCGCAGCGCGCCCAGCGAGGTGGCCGCGACCACCGGGAGGGCGAGCAGGGACACCAGACGGGTCGAGATGCGCCAGTTGCGCAGGGCTATGCGCGGTCCGGGGCCGGTCGGGCCCTGCGGCGCCTTCTCGTCGGCCGCGGCCGGGTCCGTCGGTCCCGTGGGCGCGGGGGCACCGGGGCGACCGGTCCGCTCGCCGCTGTCGCCGGACACGGCCGGTCCCTGGTTCTGGGCGTGCTGGGGCGAGGAGCTGACGGCCATCGGGCCAGTCCCGCCGTGCGGCTCCGGCTCCGCCGAAGCGCTGCCATCCCTCTTGAAACGTCCCTGCACTAGCGTCGCAACCTCTGGACCAGGCGCCCCTCCGCGCGAACGGCGGGACACGGTGTCGGCGTCATAGGGGCGCCCTGAATACGCCCCCGTGGTGGTCGTGAGTGACCGGCGCTGGTTCCCCCATCCGCCGCCACTCGGCGCGTTCGGTGCGCCCCCTGTGCGCCGGCTCCATTCCCGCGGCGGTCCGTGGAATTCCAGCACAGTGCAGGATCTCCAACAAGGCCCGTACCCCTACCCGTGACCTACGTGACACCACGTGAGCGACGGGTCACCGCGGGTGGAAAGTGATCTCGGTCAAACCGGACGTACACCCGCGAAGCGACCGGCTGCTCCCGGTGTCCCAGTCGGCATGATCAGGAGCGGAATAGTGGCTTCAGGGGGCCAATGTCCGTTTCGGAGGAGTGGAGTGCCTGTCCGGATCATCCGCTTTGCCCAGCCTTTCGTGAGCAAAATCACACCAAGATCCCGGCCTCCCGGCGTCATTCGCAGGGAATTGCATGTTTAGCCTGACGCTTTACAGGGATGGCAAAACCGACAACCCGCGCCCGTCACCGGGTCCCCGTACCCCCTGGTGGGCGCCGTGAACAGGACGAGGTCAAGTAAACAGTGAAGACGACGACGATGTTCCACAAGATCGCCAACCCGCGGCGCACGACGCTGGCGCACCTCGAGGGCGCCGATGAACTGCAGACGCCGGTCCGGCAGGAGCATCCCGTCGAACTCCCGGCCCAGACCGCCAACCCCAGGCGCACCGTCCTCATGGAGATCCCGGCCGCGGCCGGCACCGCGAACTGACACGGACGCCGTCCGCACCGGTCGGTGCGGACGGCGTCCGCGTGCCGCCCGGCACCACCGTGTCCGGCCGGCGGCACCGGCCCGCCGCACGGCACGAGGGGCGCCCCACGACGACCGGGGGCGCCCCTCGCCGCGCAGCGGGGCGCCCCGCCCGCCGGACGCCGGCGGCGACGCCCCTCGTGCGCCCGCGCCCGTCGTGCGCGAGAACGGGAGGGCGTGCCGCGTTAGCCTGGAGCGTCAGACTCCAGCCGCCTAGGTCAAGGGGCCAAACATCCCGTGCGCATCGCCAGATTCTCCATCGACGGGAACGTCGCCTTCGGCGCGGTCGAGGGCGAGAGGCAGGACGAGCTCGTCCTGGACATCATCAAGGGCATCCCGTTCGCGGACTTCGAGCTCTCCGGCACGAAGGTCCCGCTGAGCAAGGTCAGGCTGCTGCCCCCGGTGCTCCCCAACAAGGTGGTGGCCTTCGGCCGCAACTACGCCGAGCACGCCAAGGAGATGGGCAACGAGGTGCCCGAGGCCCCGTTCGCCTTCTTCAAGCCCGCCACCTCGGTCATCGGCCCCGGCGACGAGATCCAGTACCCCTCCTTCTCCCGCGAGGTGCACCACGAGGCCGAGCTGGCCGTGGTCATCGGCCGGCTGTGCCGCGAGGTCCCGCGCGAACGCGTCAAGGACGTGATCTTCGGTTACACCTGCGCCAACGACGTCACCGCGCGCGACGTCCAGAAGCGCGAGAAGCAGTGGGCCCGGGCCAAGGGGTTCGACACCTCCTGCCCGCTCGGCCCCTGGGTGGAGACGGACCTGGACCTCGCCGCCGCGAACGACCTGACCGTCCAGCTCACGGTCAACGGCGCCCAGCGCCAGCTCGGCCGCACCAGCGAGATGATCCACTCCATCGAGGACCTGGTCGTCAACATCTCCGAGGCCATGACCCTGCTCCCCGGCGACGTCATCCTCACGGGCACCCCGGCCGGGGTCGGCCCCCTCAACGTCGGCGACGAGGTCGCCGTCACCATCGAAGGCATCGGCACTCTCACCAACAAGGTTGTCAAGCGTGGCTAGCGCATCAGGCTCCCCCTCCCCCCAGTCCTCGACGACGCTCGGACAGGGGGTACCCCCACGCGTCCGTTTCTGTCCGTCGCCCACCGGCAACCCCCATGTGGGCCTGGTCCGCACCGCCCTGTTCAACTGGGCGTTCGCCAAGCACCACGGCGGGACCCTGGTCTTCCGCATCGAGGACACCGACGCCGCCCGCGACTCCGAGGAGTCCTACCACCAGCTGCTCGACGCGATGCGCTGGCTCGGCTTCGACTGGGACGAGGGCCCCGAGGTCGGCGGCCCGCACGCGCCGTACCGCCAGTCGCAGCGCATGGACCTCTACCGGGACGTGGCCCGCAGGCTCCTCGACGGCGGCCACGCCTACCACTGCTACTGCTCCCAGGAGGAGCTGGACGCCCGCCGCGAGGCCGCCCGCGCCGCGGGCCGCCCCTCCGGGTACGACGGCCACTGCCGCGAGCTCACCGACGCCCAGGTCGAGGAGTACAAGGCCCAGGGCCGCGAGCCGATCGTCCGCTTCCGCATGCCCGACGAGACGATCACCTTCACCGACCTGGTCCGCGGCGAGCTGACCTTCACCCCCGAGAACGTCCCGGACTACGGCATCGTGCGCGCCAACGGCGCCCCGCTGTACACCCTGGTCAACCCGGTCGACGACGCGCTGATGGAGATCACCCACGTCCTGCGCGGCGAGGACCTGCTCTCCTCCACCCCGCGCCAGATCGCCCTGTACAAGGCGCTGATCGAGCTGGGCGTCGCCAAGGGGGTCCCGGCCTTCGGCCACCTGCCGTACGTCATGGGCGAGGGCAACAAGAAGCTCTCCAAGCGCGACCCGCAGTCGTCCCTGAACCTCTACCGCGAGCGCGGCTTCCTCCCCGAGGGCCTGCTCAACTACCTCTCCCTGCTCGGCTGGTCGCTCTCCGCCGACCGGGACGTCTTCTCGGTCGAGGAGATGGTCGCGGCCTTCGACGTCACGGACGTCAACCCCAACCCGGCCCGCTTCGACCTGAAGAAGTGCGAGGCGATCAACGCCGACCACATCCGCATGCTCGACGTGAAGGACTTCACCGAGCGCTGCGCGCCCTGGCTGCGGGCCCCCCACGCCCCCTGGGCCCCCGAGGCCTTCGACGAGGCCAGGTGGCAGGCCATCGCCCCGCACGCGCAGACCCGTCTGAAGGTCCTCTCCGAGATCACGGACAACGTCGACTTCCTCTTCCTGCCGGAGCCGGTCTTCGACGAGGCCTCCTGGAACAAGGCGATGAAGGAGGGCTCCGACGCCCTGCTGCGCACCGCCCGGGAGAAGCTGGAGGCGGCCGACTGGACCTCCGCGGAGTCGCTGAAGGAGGCCGTCCTGGCCGCCGGCGAGGCGCACGGCCTCAAGCTCGGCAAGGCCCAGGCCCCCGTCCGCGTGGCCGTCACCGGCCGCACGGTCGGCCTGCCGCTCTTCGAGTCCCTGGAGATCCTGGGCAAGGAGGAGACGCTGACCAGGATCGACGCGGCCCTGGCGAAGCTCGCCGCGTAGCACCCCGCACGGCACGAGGGGCGGCGCCCGGAACCCTCCGGGCCCCTCCCAGCCCACCCACCCACAACAAGCACGGCGGCGCCCCCCCCCCCCCCCCCCCCCCCCCCCCCCTCCTCCCGTGTCCGGGTACCGTCGGTCCCATGGCGATCCGAGCCGTCGTCTGGGACGTGGACGACACCCTCTTCGACTACACGACCGCCGACCGCGAGGGCATGCGGGCGCACCTCCTGGCCGAGGGGCTGCTCCACGGGCACGCCTCCGTGGAGGAGGCGCTGCTGCGCTGGCGGGAGATCACCGACCTCCAGTGGGCGCGGTTCGCCGCGGGGGAGGTGGACTTCGAGACCCAGCGCCGCGACCGCATCCGCGCCTTCCTGGACCGGGACCTGGGCGACGCCGAGGCCGACGACTGGTTCCGGCGCTACCTGGCCCACTACGAGGCCTCCTGGAGCCTCTTCCCGGACGTGCTGCCCGTCCTCGACGCCCTCGCCGCCAGCCACCGCCACGCGGTGCTGTCCAACTCCAGCCTGACCGTCCAGGACCGCAAGCTGCGCGTCCTCGGCGTCCACGACCGCTTCGAGGCCGTCCTGTGCGCCGCCGAGCTGGGTGTCTCCAAGCCCGACCCCGGCGCCTTCCTGGCCGCCTGCGAGGCCCTGTCCCTGCCGGCGGACCAGGTCGCGTACGTCGGCGACCACCCGGAGATCGACGGCCGGGGCGCCGCGGAGGCCGGACTGCTGTCGGTGTGGATCGACCGCGGCGGGGTGTACGCGACCGTCGAGCCGCCCGCGGGGCCGCGCCGCATCGCCTCCCTCGCCGAACTGCCCGCGCTGCTCGACGCCGATACTCGTTTTGGAGCGCCGTCCACCTTCGGGTAATGTTCTTCCTGCGCCGCGGAGAGCGGGCCGACGGGCCGGAACTCCGCAGCGCAGCGCTAGAACAAGATCCCCTCAGGGGGCTTGCGTTCCAGTGGCCTATGGTGTAATTGGCAGCACGACTGATTCTGGTTCAGTTAGTCTTGGTTCGAGTCCAGGTAGGCCAGCTCGCAGAGCTCATCTGCAACCCGCGGATCACATCCGCAAGCCCCCGTTGTGTAGCGGCCTAGCACGCCGCCCTCTCAAGGCGGTAGCGCCGGTTCGAATCCGGTCGGGGGTACAGATCCTTCCCGCGGGAACAGCCGGGTCGCTCCCACTGTTCTCGATGCAGGATCGCTAGGGCCCCCGTTGTGTAGCGGCCTAGCACGCCGCCCTCTCAAGGCGGTAGCGCCGGTTCGAATCCGGTCGGGGGTACTGACTGGTCTAAACCATCATTGGTCTATGGTGTAATTGGCAGCACGACTGATTCTGGTTCAGTTAGTCTTGGTTCGAGTCCAGGTAGACCAGCAGGATCTGCGGAAACGCACGATCCACGCCCCCGTTGTGTAGCGGCCTAGCACGCCGCCCTCTCAAGGCGGTAGCGCCGGTTCGAATCCGGTCGGGGGTACAGATGGCGAGAGCCCTCCACTGAGGTGGGGGGCTCTCGGCGTTCCGGGAGGGCGGCGGCGCGGGGCGCAGGTCCCGGCGGGTGATCCGGCCCGCTCGATCCCGCGGCGCCCTGCCGAAACCCTCTCCCACGGGTCACCTGGCGCATCAACTTCCCCTGGGTCCCCATCGGTTCGGCGCCCCGGAGCGGCCCGGCCGGTGCGGGGCCGTCACCGCCGAACGCGGCGACCGGGGGGAGGGGCGTCGTCCTGCCGGTCGGCGTGCGGACCACCCGTTTGCGGGCGGTGCCCGCGCGCACGTTCCGGCGTCTTCCACCACGCCGGGTGAGCGCCCGCCGACCGTGGGGGACCGGGAGGAGGCGTGCGGCGCACGTGGTGCCGGAGGGCCCGCACGAGCCGGTCCGCCCCGGCAGGCCGACGCGCGGAGCCCGCGGTCGCGCACGGGCGGGTGCCGGCCGGAGGAGGAGACGTCCGGCAGCGCGTGGGGTCGGGGAGGGCCTGCCGCGGCGTTGAGGCGGGCCCGCCCCCGACGGGGACGGCGGACGAAGAGGGCGGTCAGGAGCGGCGCAGCGCCTCGGAGAGGCGGGTGGCGGCGTCGATGACGGCCTGCGCGTGCATGCGGCCCGGGTGGCGGGTCAGGCGCTCGATGGGGCCGGAGACCGACACGGCGGCCACCACCCGGTTCGAGGGGCCGCGCACCGGCGCGGAGACGGACGCGACCCCCGGCTCGCGCTCACCGATCGACTGGGCCCAGCCGCGGCGCCGTACGCCCGACAGGGCCGTCGCCGTGAAGCGGGCGCCCTGCAGGCCGCGGTGCAGCCGCTCCGGCTCCTCCCAGGCGAGCAGGATCTGCGCCGAGGAGCCGGCCTTCATCGTCAGCGTGGAGCCCACCGGGACCGTGTCCCGAAGGCCCGACAGGCGCTCCGCCGCGGCGACGCAGATGCGCATGTCGCCCTGGCGGCGGTAGAGCTGGGCGCTCTCCCCGGTGACGTCGCGGAGGTGGGTGAGCACCGGGCCCGCCGTGGCGAGCAGACGGTCCTCGCCCGCCGCCGCGGCCAGTTCGGCCAGGCGCGGGCCGAGGATGAACCGGCCCTGCATGTCGCGCGCCACCAGACGGTGGTGCTCCAGCGCCACGGCCAGACGGTGGGCCGTGGGTCGTGCCAGTCCGGTGGCGCCGACCAACCCCGCGAGGGTGGCCGGACCGGACTCCAGGGCGCTCAGGACGAGGGCCGCCTTGTCCAGAACGCCGACGCCGCTACTGTTGTCCATGCAACGATACTTGCGTCTCACTCTGTGAAACGCAAGTTCAATTTTCCGTGGAACCCGCCACTCTGGAAGCACGGAAGCAACGCGGCCCGTGGACACAGGGGCCTGGCGGCGGACGCCCGGGACCAGGGGCGCGGGCGCCGTCTCCTCAGAGATCTCTAGTTGGGCCGGAGCGGTTCGTGCCGGCCGAAGGGAAAGCGATGGGTAGGACACTCGCGGAGAAGGTCTGGGACGACCACGTCGTCCGGCGCGCCGAGGGCGAGCCCGACCTCCTCTTCATCGATCTGCACCTGCTGCACGAGGTGACCAGCCCGCAGGCCTTCGACGGCCTCCGCAAGAGCGGCCGGAAGGTGCGCAGGCTCGACCTCACCATCGCGACCGAGGACCACAACACCCCGACCCTGGACATCGACAAGCCCATCGCCGACCCGGTCTCCCGGGTCCAGCTGGAGACCCTGCGGAGGAACTGCGCGGAGTTCGGCGTCCGGCTGCACCCGCTGGGCGACGTCGAGCAGGGCGTGGTGCACGTGGTCGGTCCGCAGCTCGGCCTGACCCAGCCCGGCACGACCGTGGTCTGCGGCGACTCGCACACCTCCACGCACGGCGCCTTCGGCGCTCTGGCGTTCGGCATCGGCACCTCCCAGGTCGAGCACGTGCTGGCCACCCAGACGCTGCCGATGGCCCGTCCGAAGACCATGGCGATCACGGTCAACGGCGAACTGCCCGACGGGGTCACGGCCAAGGACCTGATCCTGGCGATCATCGCGAGGATCGGCACCGGCGGCGGCCAGGGCTACATCCTGGAGTACCGGGGCGAGGCCATCGAGAAGCTCTCGATGGAGGCCCGGATGACCATCTGCAACATGTCGATCGAGGCCGGCGCCCGCGCGGGCATGATCGCTCCCGACGAGACCACCTTCGCGTACCTCAAGGACCGCCCGCACGCCCCGCGGGGCGAGGACTGGGACGCGGCCGTCGCCTACTGGAGGACGCTGCGCACCGACGCGGACGCCGAGTTCGACGCCGAGGTCGTCATCGAGGCCGCCGAACTGTCGCCGTTCGTCACCTGGGGCACCAACCCGGGCCAGGGCGCGCCGCTGTCCGCCTCGGTCCCCGACCCCGCTTCGTACGAAGACCCCTCGGAGCGCCTCGCCGCCGAAAAGGCCCTGGAGTACATGGGGTTGGAGGCCGGCCAGCCGCTGCGCTCCATCGGCGTGGACACCGTCTTCGTAGGTTCCTGCACCAACGGCCGCATCGAGGACCTGCGCGCCGCCGCGGAGATCCTCAAGGGCCGCAAAGTCGCCGACGGCGTACGGATGCTGGTCGTCCCGGGCTCCGCGCGGGTGGGGCTGCAGGCCGTCTCCGAGGGCCTGGACGTGGTCTTCAAGGAGGCCGGCGCCGAGTGGCGGCACGCGGGCTGCTCCATGTGCCTGGGCATGAACCCCGACCAGCTCGCCCCCGGCGAGCGCTCCGCCTCCACCTCCAACCGCAACTTCGAGGGCCGGCAGGGCAAGGGCGGCCGCACCCACCTGGTGTCCCCGCAGGTCGCCGCGGCCACCGCGGTCCTGGGCCACCTGGCCTCCCCGGCCGATCTCGCCGTCGACGCACCCACGCCCGCTGGAGTCTGATCAGTCATGGAAGCATTCACCGCCCACACCGGCCGGGCCGTCCCGCTGCGCCGCAGCAACGTCGACACCGACCAGATCATCCCCGCCCACTGGCTCAAGAAGGTGACGCGGGACGGGTTCGAGGACGGACTGTTCGAGGCCTGGCGCAGGGACCCGGAGTTCGTGCTCAACCGGCCCGAGCGCCGGGGCGCCACGGTGCTGGTGGCCGGCCCTGACTTCGGCACCGGCTCCTCCCGCGAGCACGCCGTCTGGGCGCTGCAGAACTACGGGTTCAAGGCCGTGATCTCCTCCCGCTTCGCCGACATCTTCCGCGGCAACTCGCTGAAGAACGGCCTGCTGACGGTGGTCCTCGACCAGAAGACCGTGGACGCGCTGTGGGAGCTCACCGAAGCCGACCCCACCGCCGAGATCACCGTCGACCTCGAGGCCCGCGAGGTGCGCGCCGAGGGCGTCACCGCCTCCTTCGAGCTCGACGAGAACTCCCGCTGGCGACTGCTGAACGGTCTCGACGACATCTCCATCACGCTGCGGAACGAGGCCGACATCGCCGCCTACGAGGCGAAGCGCCCCTCCTTCAAGCCGCGCACCCTCCCGGTCTGACCCCGTCCGCGGGCGAAGCCCCGCCCAGAGGTCGACTTTCGGCCACCCCGACACACCGCCCGTACCCCCGATCGGATCGATCGGGGGTACGGGCGTCTCCGTGCCCGTCCGGCGCCGCACGGCGTCCCGGACGCTCTCAACTTCCCACGTTAGAGGGGTGATTGCCGGGGTACGCGCGTCGTGCGCCCACGGCTTCCGCGGGCGTCGGGAGGACCGCCCGAGGCGGTAGTTGCCCCCTGCGCAGGCGGCAACTTGCCCCAGATGGCACAATCTGTGCATGGAACACGACGGCCAACTCGAGCTCTATGCGGCGGTCGCGGTCCGGCTCAAGGAAGCGCACTCGAGGGTGCGCGCACTGCAAGTCCCGGAGGGCGTACGGATGGCGCTGGCCCGGAAGCTGCTGGTCATTACGGCTGCGGCCAAGCACGATCTCGCCGGTGCGGCAAGGCGTCTGGAGCGGTTCGTCGCCGATCTCGACGAGGGGCGATTCCCCGAAGAGGGGCGTTGAACCGGTCGAAACGATCTAGTCCGTTGCGGCACAAGGGTGATTAGCCCGTTTCGTGTTTGATTTGCGGTATATATCTGCCTAACGTGCGAAAAAGCTTGAACAGTTTCGTTCTGGCGATGTCTCCGAAGGGGAAGACGTGAACAAGGCGCAGCTCGTAGAAGCGATTGCCGACAAGATGGGCGGCCGCCAGCAGGCCGCCGATGCCGTCGACGCGGTCCTGGACGCCATCGTCCGCGCGGTGGTCGCGGGGGACCGGGTCTCGGTCACCGGTTTCGGTTCGTTCGAGAAGGTCGACCGTCCGGCCCGCTACGCCCGCAACCCCCAGACGGGCGAGCGGGTTCGGGTCAAGAAGACCTCCGTTCCCCGGTTCCGCGCGGGCCAGGGCTTCAAGGACCTGGTCAGCGGGTCGAAGAAGCTCCCGAAGAACGACATCGCCGTCAAGAAGGCCCCCAAGGGCAGCCTGTCCGGCCCGTCGGCCACGATCTCCAAGGCCGCGGGCAAGAAGGCCGCCGCCAAGAAGGCCGCGGCCAAGAAGACGACGGCGAAGAAGGCCGCCACCAAGACGGCGGCGGCCAAGACCACGGCGAAGAAGGCACCCGCCAAGAAGACCGCGACGACCGCCAAGACCGCCGCCGCGAAGACGACCGCCAAGAAGGCCCCGGCCAAGAAGGCGACGGCCACGAAGGCGCCCGCCAAGAAGTCCACCGCGCGCAAGACCACGGCCAAGAAGACCACCACCCGCAAGAAGTAGCCGCGGGCAAGCGGTACCTCACGCGCCGGGCCGGACTCCGTCGGGGAGCCCGGCCCGCGGCGTGTCGGCGGGGGTGACGACCGGGAGGCGGCCGGTCAGAACGTCTGGAGCGTCACCAGCGTGATCCGCCGGCCCTCGCCCTCGCCCTCGGTCTCGATGCGCACCCGCTGCCCGGGGCGCAGCAGCCTCAGACTCCCCGCGTCGAACGCCGGAGCGTCGAAGGACACCGGGGTGCCGTCGTCCAGGAGCACCTGACCGCTGCGGCTGACGGGGTCGTAGGTGTACGCGGTGGCCTGCATACCGGCAGCTTACTGCTCCGGAATCAGCAACCGCGCGGCGGCCGCGGCCGTGTGAGACCCCACCCCCAGGGCCAGCGCCGCCCGCAGATCGTCGCCGGTGTCCACGTCCTGCCGCACGGAATCCACCCCGTCCAGACACAGTTCCACGGCCCCGGACGCCCGGTGCCGGGCCCGCGAATCGGGACCGAAGGACGGGCGCAATTCCCGGCCCGGGGACGCGGCCAGCAGGGTCGTGCCGATTGCGGCGGCGTCCGCGAGAAAAGCGCGCGGGAATTCGGCGGCCGTATCGAGGACACGGGCCAATTCCGGCGGGCGCAGCGCCGGCAGGTCGGCGTTCAGGGCCGCCACGCCGCCGGCCCGCCGGGACGCGCGCACCACCGCCGCCGCGTGGCCGAGAGCGGCGTTCAGACCGCCGCCCGGTTCGTCGGGGACGATCCCGGCGCCCAGCGCGCCCAGTTCGCGGCCCGCCCGGACGTCGTCCGTGACGACCACCACATCCCGCACCGCCGGGCACGCCAGCGCGGCCGCCACCGTGTCCTGGGCGAAGGCGAGCGCGAGGCCCGGGCGCAGTCCGTCGTCCGCGGTGTCCGACAGCCTGCTCTTGGCCCGGTCCAGCGGCTTCAGGGGCACCACCAAGGTCCACTGCACGAGTGTTACGTCCCTCTCTCGTCGCGGTCATTGTCACCCGGAGCACCCGGTGCCCGGGGGGAGGGGAGGGGGTGAAGCCCCTCGCGGGAGGATGACCGGAGAAGGGCGGGCGTACGGTGTTCTCGACAGACCGGCGGCCCGGGGCGACACTTGTGCGGCCCGTCCGGCCTCCGGCCCGAGCCCGTGGCCCCGGGGTGATACGAAAGACAGGACCAAGAGGAAGGTGTCCTTGTGCCGCGCCGCAGAATCGGCTTCTGGTACCGCTTCGCCGCGGTGATCTGCAAACCGCCGCTGGTGGTTCTGCTCAAGCGGGACTGGCGTGGAATGGAGAACATTCCGGCCGAGGGCGGCTTTATCACCGCGGTGAACCACAATTCGCACATCGATCCTCTCGCTTACGCGCACTTTCAGTACAACACCGGACGTGTCCCGCGATTTCTGGCGAAGAGCGGTCTTTTCAAAAAGGGATTCGTCGGCGCCGCGATGCGCGGCACCGGGCAGATCCCCGTCTACCGCGAGAGCACGGACGCGCTCAGCGCCTTCCGCGCGGCGATCGACGCCGTGGAGCGCGGTGAATGCGTCGCCTTCTACCCCGAGGGCACCCTCACCCGCGACCCGGACGGCTGGCCCATGACGGGCAAGACCGGTGCCGCGCGCGTCGCCCTGCAGACCAAGTGCCCGGTGATCCCGGTCGCCCAGTGGGGCGCCAACGAGGTGCTGCCGCCGTACGCCAGGAAGCCGCGCCTCCTGCCGCGCAAGACCCACCGGGTCCTGGCCGGCCCGCCGGTGGACCTGGACCGCTTCTACGACCGGGAGATGACCCCGGAACTGCTCAAGGAGGCGACCGAGGCGATCATGGCGGCCGTCACCCGCCAGTTGGAGGAGATCCGCGGCGAGAAGGCCCCCGGGACGCCCTACGACCCGCGCCGCGAGCGCATCGAACAGAGCCACCGGACCCGGGCGCAGCGGCAGCGGGCGGGACGGCGCGGCACCCGGCCGCCGGAGGACCGGTCGCCGGGGGCGGCGGAGACGGAACAGGCGCGGAGCAGGGCCGGCGTACGGGAAGAGGGGCTGGGAACGTGAGCAAGCCGGTCAAGGCGGCCGTCTTCGGCACCGGGTCGTGGGGCACGGCCTTCGGCATGGTCCTCGCCGACGCGGGCTGCGACGTCGTGCTGTGGGGACGGCGCCCCGAACTCGCCGAGGCGGTCAACTCCACCCGCACCAACCCCGACTACCTGCCGGGCGTCGAGCTCCCGAAGAACCTGCGGGCCACGGCGGACGCCGCCGAGGCCGCGCACGGCGCCGACTTCACCGTCCTCGCCGTCCCCTCGCAGACGCTGCGCGGCAACCTCGCCGCGTGGGCGCCGCTGCTCGCCCCCGGCACGGTCCTGGTGTCGCTGATGAAGGGCGTCGAACTCGGCTCCGCCATGCGCATGAGCGAGGTGATCGAGGACGTCGCCGGGGTGGGCGCCGACCGCGTCGCCGTGGTCACCGGACCCAACCTGGCCCGCGAGATCGCCGCCCGCATGCCGGCCGCCGCCGTGGTCGCCTGCGCCGACGAGGGCGTCGCCCGGCGGCTCCAGACCGCCTGCCACACGCCGTACTTCCGGCCGTACACCAACACCGACGTCGTCGGCTGCGAACTGGGCGGCGCCGTGAAGAACGTGATCGGGCTGGCCGTCGGCATCGCGGACGGCATGGGGCTCGGCGACAACGCCAAGGGCTCGCTCATCACCCGCGGCCTCGCCGAGACCACCCGGCTCGGCGCGGCACTGGGCGCCGACCCGCTGACCTTCTCCGGACTGGCGGGACTGGGCGACCTGGTGGCCACCTGCTCGTCGCCGCTGTCGCGCAACCACACCTTCGGCACCAACCTCGGCAAGGGCATGACCCTCGAGGAGACCATCGCGGTCACCCGGCAGACCGCCGAGGGCGTCAAGTCCTGCGAGTCGGTGCTGGATCTGGCCCGCCGGCACGGCGTCGACATGCCGATCACCGAGACGGTCGTCGGCATCGTGCACGAGGGCAAGCCGCCCGCGGTCGCCCTCGAGGAGCTGATGTCGCGCAGCGCGAAGCCCGAACGACGCTGAGCGACGGCCTCCTCCGTCCGGCCCGCACCCGGCGTTGCGGGCGCTGTCTCCCGGCCCTGCCACCGGGTACTCTCGTCGCGATATGAGCACCGAGAACCTCCCCCAGAGCCCCGAGCAGCCGCCGCGCAAGCCGCGTGTGGCCGTCGTGTTCGGCGGGCGCAGCTCCGAACACGGCATCTCCGTGGTCACCGCCGGAGCCGTCCTCAAGGCCATCGACCGGGCCAAGTACGACGTCCTGCCGATCGGCATCACCGCGGACGGCCGCTGGGCTCTCACGGCCGACGAGCCGGAGCGCATGGCGATCACCGATCGGCGCACCCCCAGCGTCGACCAGCTCGCCGAGTCGGCGGAGGGCGGCGTGGTGCTCCCCGTGGACCCCGCCAACCGCGAAGTCGTCTACAGCGAGCCCGGTTCGGTGCCCAAGGCGCTCGGTGAGGTCGACGTGGTCTTCCCGGTGCTGCACGGCCCCTACGGCGAGGACGGCACCCTCCAGGGCCTGCTGGAGCTCTCCGGCGTCCCCTACGTCGGCTCGGGCGTGCTCGCCTCGGCCGTCGGCCAGGACAAGGAGTACATGAAGCGGGTGTTCACCTCCTTCGGGCTCAAGGTCGGCCCGTACCTGGTGATCCGGCCGCGCGAGTGGCGGCAGGACGAGTCCGCCGCCCGCAGGCGGATCGTCGACTTCGCCGGCGAGCACGGCTGGCCGCTGTTCGTGAAGCCCGCCCGGGCCGGCTCGTCGATCGGCATCACCAAGGTCGACGACCTCTCCGGTCTGGAGGAGGCGATCGCCGAGGCCCGGCGCCACGACCCGAAGATCCTCGTCGAGGCGGCGCTGCGCGGCCGTGAGATCGAGTGCGGGGTGCTGGAGTTCGAGGACGGCCCGCGCGCCTCGGTGCCCGCCGAGATCCCGCCGCCCGACGCCCACGCGTACTACGACTTCGAGGCCAAGTACATCGACTCCACGCCCGGCATCGTGCCCGCGCCGCTGACCGAGGAGGAGACGGCCGAGGTGCGCCGGCTCGCGGTGGAGGCGTTCGAGGCGGCCTCCTGCGAGGGACTGGTCCGCGCGGACTTCTTCCTCACCGAGGACGGCGACTTCGTCATCAACGAGATCAACACGATGCCCGGCTTCACGCCCATCTCGATGTACCCGCAGATGTGGCGGGCCACCGGCATCGACTACCCGGAACTGGTGGACCGGCTGGTGCAGGCGGCGCTGCGGCGCCCGACCGGACTGCGCTGACCCGTCACGGACCAGGCCCGCACCCGGGCCGCGGGGACCCTGCCGCTTCGGGAGGGACCGCTCCCGGCCGGTGAGCGGGAGGTCCGCACGCGCACCGGCCCGCCCGCCGGCCGTCCGGGCTGCCCGGGCCCTCGCCCGCCGGCGCCCGCCGCCGGCCGCCCTCCCCGGTGCTCTTCGCCGGCCGGCCCGGCACCGCGCGGCACCGCGTCCGGGCCGACGTCGCCGGCCCGGTGCCGGGACGGTCGTCTCCGGCGGCCGTGCGGCCCCGCACCGCAGTATGATCGCCACGCCGCCCCGGCCCGTGGCCGGTTCGGGCGCGGGTCCGGAGCGTCGCGGCTCCCACCGCCCGCCGTCGCCCGCGGAAGCTTCGCCCGGGGCGGCACGGCTCGGCGGCCTTCGGACCCGGACCGGGAACCGCCGCGGACGCGCTGTCGTCCGCCGAGGAGCGGCCCGCGGCGGCGAACGGCACCGCGGGGGCGGGGCAGGGCGGTGCGCCGGGGACGGAAGGAGTCCACCGGCACAGGGCGGACGGGGGGCTACAGATGGACGACCGGGCAGGTCAGGGTACGGGTGATCCCGTCCACCTGCTGGACCTTCGCCACCACCATCCGGCCCAGGTCGTCGACGGTGTCGGCCTGGGCGCGCACGATCACGTCGTACGGTCCGGTCACGTCCTCGGCCTGGACGACTCCAGGGATCTTGCCGATCAGATCGGCGACGGTCGACGCCTTGCCGACCTCCGTCTGGATCAGGATGTACGCCTGTACCACGGAACCTCCAGGGCGGCCACGAGGATCGTGTGGGGAAAAGGAACGCCACGGTATCGCGTCGCCGCTCGCCACGGGGAGATCTGCGGAAACCGGGCCTTGCGCGCCGGGGTCCGGACACGAGAGAAGTTGACGGTCACCTCGACCGTAGCGAGCGCACGGACGGCTCGCGACCGGGCACGGTCGGGCACAGGGACAGGGACAGAAGGGGAGCAAGGGCAATGAAGGGCACTGTTGGTGAGCTCGGGGAGTTCGGGCTCATCAGGGAGCTCACCTCCCGTCTCACCACCACCCCCGCGGTCCGGGTCGGCCCCGGCGACGACGCCGCGGTGGTCGCCGCGCCCGACCGCAGGGTCGTGGCCAGCACCGACATCCTGGTGGAGGGCCGGCACTTCCGCCGCGACTGGTCCACGGCCTACGACGTCGGCCGCAAGGCCGCCGCGCAGAACCTCGCCGACATCGCCGCCATGGGAGCCGTGCCGACCGCGCTGCTGCTCGGGCTGGTCGTCCCGGCGGAACTGCCCGTCACCTGGCCCTCGGAGCTGATGGACGGCCTGCGCGACGAGTGCCAGGTCGCGGGTGCCGCGGTCGTCGGCGGCGACGTCGTGCGCGGCGACACGATCACGGTGTCGATCACCGCGCTCGGCGACCTGCGCAACCAGGAACCGGTGACCCGGGCCGGCGCGCAGCCCGGTGACCTCGTCGCGGTGACCGGCTGGCTCGGCTGGTCCGCGGCCGGGCACGCGGTGCTCTCCCGCGGTTTCCGCTCGCCGCGCGCCTTCGTCGAGGCGCACCGGCGCCCCGAACCGCCGTACCACGCGGGTCCGGCCGCGGCCGGACTGGGCGCCACCGCGATGTGCGACGTGAGCGACGGACTGATCGCCGACCTCGGGCACATCGCGGTGGCCAGCAAGGTGCGCATCGACATCCGCTCCGGGGCGATCGACATCCCCTCGCAGATGAACGACATCGGTCAGGCGGTGGGCGTCGATCCCATGCAGTGGGTGCTCACCGGGGGAGAGGACCACGCGATCGTGGCCACCTTCCCGCCGGACGTGAAGCTGCCCGCCCGCTGGAAGGTCATCGGCGAGGTGCTCAACCCCTCGGCGCTGCCCCAGGTGACGGTCGACGGGGCGCCCTGGACGACCCAGGGCGGCTGGGACCACTTCGGGGACATCGAGTCATGAGCGACCGGAACGCCCCGCCCAGGGTGCTCACCGTGGCCGGCTCCGACTCGGGCGGCGGCGCCGGCGTCCAGGCCGACCTGAAGACGATGCTCGCGCTCGGTGTGCACGGCATGAGCGTGCTGACCGCGGTGACCGCGCAGAACTCCCTCGGCGTGCAGGGCGCCTGGGAGCTTCCGGTGGAGGCGGTGCGGGCCCAGTACCGCAGTGTCGTCGACGACATCGGCGTGCAGGCGGTCAAGACCGGCATGCTGGCCTCCGCGGAACTCGTCGAGGCCGTGGCCGACTTGATCGCCGGTACGGACGCGCCGGCGGTCGTCGACCCGGTGGGGGTCTCCAAGCACGGGGATCCGCTGCTGGCCCCCTCCGCGCTGGACTCGGTGCGGACCAGGCTGCTGCCGGTGGCGACCGTGGCCACGCCGAACCTGGACGAGGTGGCGCAACTCACCGGCCTGCGGGTCGAGTCGGAGTCCGGCATGCGCCGGGCGGCCGAGGCGGTGCTGGCGTTCGGACCCCGCTGGGTGGTGATCAAGGGAGGTCACCTCGCGGCGGGCGCGGAGCAGGCCGTCGACCTGCTGACGGACGGCTCGCAGGAGCACTGGCTGCGCGCCCGGCGGCACGACAACCGGCACACCCACGGCACGGGCTGCACGCTCGCGTCGGCGATCGCGTCCCAGCTGGCGAAGGGGCGGTCGGTGCCGGAGGCGGTGACGGCGGCCAAGGACTACGTGACCGGGGCGATCGCGGCCGGGTTCGCCCTGGGCGGCGGCATCGGGCCGGTGGACCACGGCTGGGAACTCGGGCATCGGGCCCGTGGCGGGACGGCCGGTACCGGCTGACGCCCCGGGGAGGCGGCGGGGGCCGGCCGGTGTCCCGGGAGGACGGCGGCCGGACCCGGCCCGCGCCCCGCGCGGGCCGCGGACGGCCGCCGGGGCACGGCAAAAAGCCGGTCCACCCGAGGTGGACCGGCTCGATGCGGCGAAACCGGTTGTGGCCGCGCGCTCAGCGGAAGCGTCAGCGCGAGACCTTGCCGGCCTTGATGCACGAGGTGCAAGCGTTCACGCGCTTCGGCGTCCCGCCGACCACGGTACGCACGCGCTGGATGTTCGGGTTCCAGCGGCGGGGCGTACGGCGGTGCGAGTGCGAGATGTTGTTGCCGAAGCCCGGCCCCTTGCCGCAGACGTCGCAGTTGGCAGCCACGGGTCACTCCAAAGACTTCAGATGCACTTACGGTTGATCCCGGCATGCCGGGATCCGGGGACCGGGCTCGAGGAGCCCTGTGGAACCGAGTGGCGCTGCCAGGTGAGAGGCCCGATCGGATCGGGCAACCGGAGCAGCATACAACGGCTGCAGCCGTAGGACGAAACTACCATGGCGCCTCCGGGGCCGGCCCCGGCCCTCCTCGGGCGGGCGGGGTCCCAAGGTCTACGCTGCGTGCCACGTCCAGCAGCTCAGGGAGGCGCAGGTGGCGCAGGTGCCGCAGACGTTCTTCGATGCTCTCGCGGTGCGTGCCTGGTGCGGTCTCGCGCTGGAGGCGCTGGGACGGGCGCGCGAGGAGATCGACGCGATCAACGTCTATCCCGTGGCGGACGGGGACACCGGCACCAACCTCTACCTGACCGTCGAGTCGGCGGCCGCGGCGGTCGAGGCGGTGTTCGCGGGGCACGAGGCGGGGGGCACCGCGCGTCCCGGCGGGAATCCGGGCGGCGCGGGCGGGGGGCCGACGCTGGCCGACGCGGTACGGGCGATGGCGCACGGGGCGCTGATCGGCGCCCGGGGGAACTCCGGGACGATCCTGGCGCAGCTGCTGCGCGGGATGGCCCAGGTGCTGGCCGGGGAGGAGACCGCGGCCCACGCCGACGGGCAGGGGCTGCGGCTCGCCCTGAGGCACGCGGCCGACTCCGCGCGCCGGGCCGTCGCCCACCCCGCCGAGGGCACGGTCCTCACCGTCGCCTCGGCGGCCGCCGAGGCGGCCGGCGGCGCGGAGGGCGACTGCGGGGCGGTGGCACGGGCGGCCTACGAGGGCGCCCGCACGGCCCTCGCCGCGACGCCGGGCCAGCTGGCGGTCCTGCGGCGCGCGGGAGTGGTGGACGCGGGCGGCAGGGGGCTGGTGGCGGTGCTCGCGGCACTGGTGGAGACGTTCACCGGGCAGGCGCCGCGGGCGGTGACCGCCGCGGCGGCGGACCGCGGGGACGCGGGGCGCGCCGGGGGGGACCACGCGTGCGGGGAGGCGCGCGGGGGTCTCGTCCGGGGCGCCACCGGGCCCGGTGAGTGCGCCGACGGGGGGACCGTACCGGGGGACGGCGGGCCCGCCTTCGAGGTGATCTACCTCCTGGAGGCCGACGACGCGGCCGTGGCGCGGCTGCGGGAACGGCTCGACGGGCTGGGGGACTCGCTCGTCGTGGTCGGCGGCGACGGGCTGTGGAACGTCCACGTGCACGTCGACGACGCGGGCGCGGCCGTCGAGGCCGGCGTCGAGGCCGGGCGGCCGTACCGGATCCGCATCACCCACTTCGGCGCCGGGGACGTGCACACCACGGGAGCCGGGCGGTCGCCCCGGGAGCGCGCGCAGCGGGCCGTCGTGGCCGTGGTGCCCGGCGAGGGACTGGCCGGGCTGTACGCCGAGGCCGGTGCGACCACCGTGCTCGCGCGCCCCGGGGAGCCGCCCGCCAGCGGGGAGCTCGTCCAGGCCGTACGGCGGGCGCACGCGCGCGAGGTGGTGCTGCTGCCCAACGACGCGGACCTGCGCCACACCGCCGCCGCCGCGGCCGAGCAGGCCCGGTCCGAGGGCGTCCGGGTGGCGCTCATCCCGACCCGCTCCGCGGTCCAGGGCATCGCGGCGCTCGCGGTGCACGAGCCGGGGCGCCGCTTCGACGAGGACGTGGTGGCGATGACCTCGGCGGCGGGCGCGACCCGGTACGCCGAGGTCACCGTCGCCGAGCACCGGTCCTGGACCATGGCCGGCATCTGCCAGGCCGGGGACGTCCTCGGCCTCATCGACGGGGACGTGGCCGTGATCGGGCAGGACCTCACGGCCGTCGCCGGGGCCGTCCTCGACCGCATGCTCGCGGCCGGCGGCGAGATGGTCACCCTGGTCCTCGGCGACGGGACCCCCGAGGACGTCGCCGGCCACCTGGAGGCCCGGGTCCGCGAGGGCTACCTCGCCGTCGACACGGTGGTGTACCACGGCGGCCGGCAGGGCGCGCTGCTGCTGATCGGGGTGGAGTGACCCCGGCCGCCCGACCGGGTGTTTCCCGGGACCTCCCGGGGGAGCCGACCCCGCCACCACCGCGTTGTCAGAGCCGTGGTGTGCAATGGACCCCGTGCCCGCACTGGAAGAACCACTGAAGAAAGTGCTCGGCCCCGCCACCGCGAAGGTGATGGCCGAGCACCTCGGCCTGCACACCGTCGGCGACCTCCTCCACCACTACCCGCGCCGGTACGAGGAGCGGGGACAGCTCACCCACCTCGCCGACCTCCCCATGGACGAGCACGTCACGGTGGTCGCCCAGGTCGCCGAGGCCCGCCTGCACACCTTCGCCTCCGCCAAGGCCCCGCGCGGCAAGGGCCAGCGCCTGGAGGTGACCATCACGGACGGCAGCGGCCGGCTCCGGCTGGTCTTCTTCGGCGCCGGCGTCCACAAGCCCCACAAGGAACTCCTGCCGGGCACCCGCGCGCTGTTCGCGGGCAAGGTCTCCGTCTTCAACCGCCGCCTCCAGCTCGCCCACCCCGCCTACGAGCTGCTGCGCGGCGACGGCGACGGCGCGGCGGAGACGGTCGAGAGCTGGGCCGGCGCCCTCATCCCGATCTACCCCGCCACGGCCAAGCTGGAGTCCTGGAAGATCGGCAAGGCGATCCAGACGGTCCTGCCCAGCGCCCGGGAGGCCGTCGACCCGCTCCCGAAGTCCCTGCGCGCCGGCCGCGGGCTGGTCCCCCTCCCCGAGGCCCTGCTGAAGATCCACCGCCCGCAGACCAAGGCGGACGTCGAGGACGCCCGCGCCCGCCTCAAGTGGGACGAGGCCTTCGTCCTGCAGGTCGCCCTCGCCCGCCGCCGGCACGCCGACGCCCAGCTCCCCGCCGTCGCCCGCAGGCCCGGGCCGGACGGCCTCCTCGCCGCCTTCGACGACCGCCTCCCCTTCACCCTCACCGAGGGCCAGCGGAAGGTCTCCGAGGAGATCTTCGCCGACCTCGCGACCGAGCACCCGATGCACCGGCTGCTCCAGGGCGAGGTCGGGTCCGGGAAGACGATGGTCGCCCTGCGCGCCATGCTCGCCGTCGTCGACGCCGGAGGGCAGGCGGCGATGCTCGCGCCCACCGAGGTGCTCGCCCAGCAGCACCACCGGTCGATCACCCAGATGATGGGCGAGCTCGCCGAGGGGGGGATGCTCGGGGGAGCGGAGAACGCCACCAAGGTGGTGCTGCTCACCGGCTCCATGGGCGCGGCCGCGCGGCGCCACGCCCTGCTGGACCTGGCCACCGGCGAGGCCGGCATCGTCATCGGCACCCACGCGCTGATCGAGGACAAGGTGCAGTTCCACGACCTGGGCCTGGTCGTGGTCGACGAACAGCACCGGTTCGGGGTGGAGCAGCGCGACGCCCTGCGCGGCAAGGGCAAGCAGCCGCCGCACCTGCTCGTCATGACCGCCACGCCCATTCCGCGCACGGTCGCCATGACCGTCTTCGGCGACCTGGAGACCTCCGTCCTGGACCAGCTCCCGGCCGGGCGCTCGCCGATCGCCAGCCACGTCGTCCCCGCCGCCGACAAGCCCCACTTCCTCGCCCGCGCCTGGGAGCGGGTGCGCGAGGAGGTGGCCGGCGGCCACCAGGCGTACGTGGTCTGCCCGCGCATCGGCGACGAGGAGGACGACCCGAAGGGGACCGGCCGCAAGAAGCCGGCGTCCCCCGGGGACGAGGCCGAGAAGCGCCCGCCCCTCGCCGTCCTCGACGTGGCCGACCAGCTCGCGAAGGGTCCCCTGCGGGGCCTGCGGATCGAGGTCCTGCACGGCAGGATGCAGCCCGACGACAAGGACGCGGTCATGCGCCGCTTCGCCGCCGGCGAGACCGACGTCCTGGTCGCCACGACCGTCATCGAGGTCGGGGTCAACGTCCCGAACGCCACCGCGATGGTGATCATGGACGCCGACCGCTTCGGCGTCTCCCAGCTCCACCAGCTGCGCGGCCGCGTCGGCCGCGGCTCCGCCCCCGGCCTGTGCCTGCTGGTCACCGAGATGCCCGAGGCGAGCGCGGCCCGGCAGCGGCTGAACGCGGTGGCCGCCACCCTCGACGGCTTCGAACTCTCCCGGATCGACCTCGAACAGCGCCGTGAGGGCGACGTGTTGGGCCAGGCCCAGTCCGGCACCCGGTCCAGCCTGCGCATGCTCGCGGTCATCGACGACGAGGAGGTCATCGCCGAGGCCCGCCGGGAGGCCACCGCGGTCGTCGCCGCCGACCCGGAACTGGAGCGCCTGCCGGCCCTGCGCACGGCGCTGGACGTCCTCCTGGACGAGGAGAGGGAGCAGTACTTGGAGAAGGGCTGAGGCCGGCGCCGTGCGCAGGGGCGGACCCGCCGCCACCGGCGCGCCGCCCCCGCCGTCCGCCTGCGAGACTGGACCCGTCACCACCCCACGAACGAGGACCCGAGATGACCCGCGTGATCGCCGGCGCGGCCGGCGGACGCCGCCTGGCCGTCCCGCCGGGCAACGGCACCCGCCCCACCTCCGACCGCGCGCGCGAGGGCCTGTTCTCCACCTGGCAGGCGCTGCTCGGCGGCCCGCTGGACGGCGAGCGCGTCCTCGACCTGTACGCCGGGTCCGGAGCCGTCGGCCTGGAGGCCCTGTCCCGGGGCGCCGGTCACGCCCTGCTCGTCGAGACCGACGCCAGGGCCGTGCGCACGCTCCGGGAGAACGTCAGGTCGCTCGGACTCCCCGGCGCCGAGATCCGGCCGGGCAAGGCGGAACAGGTCATCCGCGCGGCACCGCCGGGCGAACCGTACGGCCTCGTGTTCCTGGACCCTCCCTACGCCGTCTCGGACGACGATCTCCGCGAGATCCTTCTCACACTCCGTTCGGGGGGCTGGCTCGCGGAAGACGCCCTCGTCACCGTGGAGCGCAGCACCAGAGGCGGCACGTTCGGGTGGCCGCCCGGCTTCGACGCGATCCGGGCCCGCCGCTACGGCGAGGGGACGTTTTGGTACGGTCGCGCCGCCTCTACGTGCGAAGACGCACGATGACCGGACCGGAGAGCGAGGGATCACAAGTGCGCCGCGCCGTATGCCCCGGGTCGTTCGACCCGATCACCAACGGACATCTCGACATCATCGCCCGGGCCTCCCGGCTGTACGACGAGGTCTACGTCGCGGTGATGATCAACCAGTCCAAGAAGGGCCTGTTCGAGATCGAGGAGCGGATCGACCTGATCCGCCGGGTCACCGCCGAGTACGGGAACGTGCGCGTCGAGTCCTTCCACGGCCTCCTCGTCGACTTCTGCAAGGAACGCGACATCCCCGCCATCGTCAAGGGCCTGCGCGCCGTCAGCGACTTCGACTACGAGCTGCAGATGGCCCAGATGAACAACGGCCTCTCGGGCGTGGAGACCCTCTTCGTCCCCACCAACCCCACCTACAGCTTCCTGTCCTCCTCGCTCGTCAAGGAGGTCGCGGCCTGGGGCGGCGACGTCTCCCACCTGGTGCCGGCGGAGGTCCTGACCGCCCTCACCGAACGCCTGCGCAAGGACTGAGGCCGCGGGCCGCCGGCGCCCGGACACCCCGCCGGCCGGCGGAGCGCCCGGCCGGTGTCCCGCGGACCCCCCGGGGTCGTACAGTCGTCCCGTCCGTCTCCAACACAGCTGTAGAGAGTGGCGAGCACACGGTGGACGTGCAGAAGAAGCTCGACGAGATCGTCGCCGCGGTCTCCAGTGCCCGGTCGATGCCCATGTCGGCCTCGTGCGTGGTCAACCGCGCCGAACTGCTCTCGATGCTCGACGAGGTGCGCGCGGCGCTGCCCGGCTCCCTCGCCCAGGCCCAGGAACTCATCGGCGACCGGGAGCAGATGGTCGAGCAGGCCCGGCAGGAGGCCGAGCGGATCATCGAGAGCGCCCGCGCCGAGCGCGGCTCCCTGATCGCCGGCACCGAGGTCGCCCGCCGCTCCCAGGCGGAGGCCGACCGCATCCTCGCCGAGGCCCGCAAGGAGGCCGAGGAGATCCGCGCGGAGGCCGACGACTACGTCGACTCCAAGCTCGCCAACTTCGAGGTCGTCCTCACCAAGACCCTCGGCTCGGTCGGCCGCGGCCGCGAGAAGCTGCTCGGCACCGGCCCCGGCCTGGACGAGCAGGGCTACGAGGACGAGGACGCCCCCGAGCGCAGCCACGACCCGGAGACCCTGCGCCGCACCGCCGACGAGTACGTCGACGCCAAGCTCGGCGCCTTCGAGGCGGTCCTCGCCAAGACCCTGGAGGCGGTCGGCCGGGGCCGCCAGAAACTGCACGGCCGGATCGCCACCGACGACCTCGGTGCCCTCGCCGACGACCCCACGACCGTGCAGCACTCCAGCGACGCCGACTACCTCGCCGACCTCGCGGCGATCGCGGACGCCCCGGCACCGCCGTCCCGGCAGCCCGCGCAGGCCTCCCCGCAGCAGGTCCCCCCGCAGCCGGACTACGCCCCGCAGCCTGACTACGCCCCGCAGCAGCCGGACTACGGCTATCCGCAGCCGGATCCGTACGGCGGTTACCAGCAGCAGTACGGCGGCGGGCAGGACGCCTACCCACCCGCCTCCGGCTACGATCCGGCGGGAGGCGTCCCCGTCCAGCAGGCCGACCCGTACGCCGCCTACCAGGGCTACGACGCCCCGCAGCAGCCGGCGTACGACCCCGGCCGGGACCCGCAGGGATACGTCCCCCAGCAGGACCGGCCCGCCCTCGACGAGACCAGCCTCTTCGACACGAGCATGATCAGCGCCGAACAGCTGCGGGCCTACGAACAGGGCCGCGGCAACGGCTGACCGTCCGCCGGGGACCCGGATTGGGCCGAGAGCGAAAGGTCCAGTATTCTGGCTCTTCGGTCGCGCGTGCGCTCATGTCGATGACGGGGACGTCCGTGACCACCGCTGCCCGGACGTACGGGAAACCCCGGAGGGCAGCGTCCCCCCGAGTTCCGAGACCGAAAGCAGGAATGGTTCTGAACGCCCGCCTCGACCACCGCAACCCCCTTGTGCTCGACACGCACGAGCTGGGTCGGCGGCCCGGTGCGCTGCAGCGCCTGACCCGTACGGTCGACGCCCCCGGGGACTTCGGTATCAAGGGGGTCGTCGGAGTGCCGGAAGGCGCCCCGGTGGAGCTGGAACTCCGGCTCGAGTCGGTCATGGAAGGTGTGCTCGTCACAGGCACCGCCCGTGCGACGGCCGAGGGGGAGTGCGTAAGGTGTCTGGAGCCGCTCGAGCTGGAACTCGAAGCGGACTTCCAGGAGATGTTCTCGTACCCTGACGCCGACGACCGGGGCCGCGTGATCGCGGAACCGGGCGACGACGCCGAGGAGGACGAGGACAGGTTCTTCGTCGAGGACGGCCTGATCGACCTCGAACCCGTGCTGCGCGACGCGGTGGTGCTCGCACTGCCGATGCAGCCGGTGTGCCGGGAAGACTGCCCGGGTCTGTGCTCCGAGTGCGGAGCACGGCTCGCCGACGACCCGGACCACCACCATGACGCCGTCGACATCCGTTGGGCGGCATTGCAGGGACTCGCCGACACCATGAAGGACGGCGAGAAGGACGAGATGAGCGGCGCCGAACCGGGCGTCGACGAGAAGCAGGAGAAGTAGCCGTGGCTGTTCCGAAGCGGAAGATGTCGCGCAGCAACACGCGCCACCGCCGGTCGCAGTGGAAGGCTGCGGTCCCCACCCTGGTTGCGTGCGAGCGCTGCCACGAGCCCAGGCAGCAGCACATCGCGTGCCCGTCGTGCGGCACTTACAACAAGCGCCAGGTCCTCGAGGTCTGAGCGGCTGGTGAGAGGCACTGTGTCCACTGCCAAAAAGGCGGAAGAAGCCGAAACCAGCAGTCCCCGCCGACGCGGGGGTGTTCCGGCGGACAAGCAGGCCTCGTCCCACACGCTTCTGGAAGGGCGGCTCGGCTACAAGGTCGAGTCCGCCCTTCTGGTGCGTGCGCTGACCCACCGTTCCTACGCGTACGAGAACGGCGGCCTGCCGACGAACGAGCGGCTGGAGTTCCTCGGGGACTCCGTGCTCGGCCTCGTCGTCACGGACACGCTGTACCGCGCCCACCCCGACCTGCCCGAGGGCCAGCTGGCCAAGCTGCGGGCCGCGGTGGTCAACTCGCGTGCGCTGGCGGAGGTGGGCCGCGGCCTCGACCTGGGTTCCTTCATCCGGCTCGGCCGCGGTGAAGAGGGCACGGGCGGCCGGGACAAGGCGTCCATCCTCGCCGACACCCTCGAAGCGGTGATCGGCGCGGTCTACCTCGACCAGGGTCTGGACTCGGCGGCGGAGCTGGTGCACCGCCTGTTCGACCCGCTGATCGAGAAGTCCTCCAACCTCGGTGCCGGCCTGGACTGGAAGACCAGTCTCCAGGAGCTCACCGCGACCGAAGGGCTCGGTGTCCCCGAGTACCTGGTCACGGAGACCGGCCCCGACCACGAGAAGACCTTCACTGCTGCCGCCCGCGTCGGAGGCGTCTCGTACGGCACCGGCACCGGCCGCAGCAAGAAGGAGGCGGAGCAGCAGGCCGCCGAGTCCGCCTGGCGCTCCATCAAGGGCGCGGCGGACGAGCGGGCCAAGGCGGCGGCCGAGGCCGAGGAGGCCGTCCGGGTCGCCGAGGCACGGGCCGCCGGCACGAGCGCCGACACCTCGTCGGCCTCCGCCTGACCGACAGCACGTCCCGAGCGCCCGTCCCGACCCGGGGCGGGCGCTCGGTGTTCCCACACCGGCCCCTGGAGGGGTGAACCATGCCCGAACTGCCCGAGGTCGAGGTCGTACGGCGCGGACTCCAGCGGTGGGTCGCCCACCGCACCGTCGCCGAGGCCGAGGTGCTGCACCCGCGCGCGGTGCGCCGCCACCTCGCCGGCGCCGACGACTTCGCACACCGCCTCAAGGGCCACCGCGTCGGCACCCCCAGCCGCCGCGGCAAGTACCTCTGGCTGCCGCTGGAGGACACGGACCAGTCGGTCCTGGCCCACCTCGGCATGAGCGGCCAGCTCCTCGTCCAGCCGCACGACGCGCCGGACGAGAAGCACCTGCGCATCCGGATCCGCTTCGCGGACGAGGCGCGCACCGAACTCCGCTTCGTCGACCAGCGCACCTTCGGCGGCCTGTCGCTGCACGACACCACCCCCGACGGCCTGCCGGACGTCATCGCGCACATCGCCCGCGACCCGCTCGACCCGCTCTTCGACGACGAGGCCTTCCACCGGGCGCTGCGCCGCAAGCGGACCACCGTCAAGCGGGCCCTGCTCGACCAGTCACTGATCAGCGGTGTGGGCAACATCTACGCCGACGAGGCGCTGTGGCGCGCCCGCATCCACTACGAGCGCCCCACGGCCGGTCTCACCCGCCCGCGCACCCTGCTCCTGCTGGGTCACGTCCGGGACGTCATGAACGCGGCCCTCGCGGCCGGCGGCACCAGCTTCGACAGCCTCTACGTCAACGTCAACGGCGAGTCGGGCTACTTCGACCGGTCCCTGGACGCCTACGGCCGCGAGGGCCTGCCCTGCCGCCGCTGCGGCACGCCGGTGCGCAGGCGGCCGTGGATGAACCGGTCCAGCTACTTCTGCCCGAGGTGTCAGCGGGCACCGCGCCCGGCGTCGTAGCGCTCGCGCGCCTCGAGCACCGTGTCCATGCTGCCCTCCACGAAGCGGATGAGGGACAGCAGGCGCCGCGCGGCCTCACGGCCCAGCGGGGTGAGTTCGTAGTCCACGCGGGGCGGGTTGGTGAGCTGTGCCTCCCGGTGCACCAGACCGTCGCGCTCCAGCGCGTGCAGCGTCTGGGACAGCATCTTCTCGCTCACGCCGTCGACCCGGCGGCGCAGCTCGTTGAACCGGAGCGACCCCTCGTACAGCGCGCCGAGCGTCAGTGAGCCCCAGCGCCCGGTCACGTGCTCCAGGGTGCCGCGGGAGGGGCAGGCCTTGGCGAACACGTTGAAGGGGAGGCCCTGATCCTCGGGGCACCGCTGCGTGGTCGTCATGGTCCCAGCCTACTTCAGAGCAGTGCTGACCAGCAGATTGCGCTGACCGAGGGTGAGCGTCCTCGTCGGACGGTCCCGGGAGGGCGAGGGCCTCTCGCGCCCTGCGCGTGATCAGCACCGCTTCCTCGGCACTTCCCGGAAGCCGTCGGCGAACTCCTCGCTCACCCGCGCTGGTTGACGCGGAGGGCTCGACGGGGCGCCGTCCACCGGCCGGGACCGGCGCCCCCGGCCGCACGGCCTCGTGCAGTGCGGGCACTTCCACGCCCCGGTGCCCCGGACGCGGGGGAGCGCGTCAGGGTCTCAGCGAGCACCCGGGCCGCCGTGGACCGCGCCCCCCAGGGCAAGGGACCGGCGGAGGACGGCCCGGCGGACGGGAACGGCTCCCCGGTCCGCGGATGGCTCAGTAGCCGAAGTTCTGTGTCCACCACGGGCCGCCCGGCCCGAAGTGGACGCCCACGCCCAGCGTCCTGAAGTCGCAGTTCAGTATGTTCGCCCGGTGGCCGGGGCTGTCCATCCAGGCCTGCATGACGGCCTCGGCGTCGGCCTGGCCGCGGGCTATGTTCTCGCCGCCGAGGCCGTTGACGCCGGCCGCCTTGGCCCGGTCCCACGGTGTGTCGCCGTCGGGGGTCGTGTGGTCGAAGAAGCCCCGCTGGGCCATGTCCTTGCTGAACGCGGTGGCCAGGCCCGCCAGCGCGCCGTCCGCGGTGACGGGGCTGCAGCCCACCTTGGCCCGCTCCTCGTTGACCAGCTTGAGGACCTGGGCCCCGGCGGCGGCCTCCGCCGGCGTGGCCACCGACCTGCCCGGTTTCCTCTCCGGCTCCGGTTCGGCCTCGCGGGGCGGCGTCCTCTCCGGCTTCTCGCTCGGAGTGGCCGCGGGAGCCTTCTTCTCCGGTGCCTGCTGCTCCGGCGTCTTCGTCGGCGCGGCGGTCGGGGCGGAGACCGGTTCCGACGGCTCGGGGGAGACCGATCGTCCGAAGTCGCGGCTCGCCGGGGCGCCGGCGTCACGGCTCGGGGGCTGGACGCTGCCGGACGTACCGCCCTGCTCGCTGGGCAGGTTGGTCGCCAGGTCCCCGGCCTGCACCTCCTCGCCGGGGGTGGCGTCGCCGCCGAGCTTGTAGTTCTCGAGGCCGGGCACCGTACCCGTGGCCACCGCGACCGTGCCGAGGGCCACCGCGGCGGAGACGCCGAGCAGACCGGTGCGGACCGGTGCCGGGTTCTTCTTCTTCCGGCGCCGGTGCCCGCCCGCGCGCCGGGCGCCTGCTTCGGGCGTGAAACCGTCGTCCGGGGTGCGGTCGTCCGCGAAGGGACCGCCCGGGAAGGTGCCGCCCGCGAAGCCGTCGTCCGGGAAGCCGTCGTCCGGGGTGCGGTCGTCGGGGAAGCCGCCGTCCGGGAAGGGGGCGCTGACGGAGCCGCCCGCGAAACCGTCGCCGGCGAGGGCGGCGGTGTCCAGGGCGTCGGTCCCGCCGGCCGTCCCGAAGAGGTACGCCTCGCTCTTCGCGTACGTCCCGGCGTACGCCTCGGGGTTCAGGTACGGGGCGATGCCCATCGTGGGCGGGCCGTCCGTGCGGGCACTCAGCGGATTCCGGTCCCCGCCGTAGGAGCCGTCGTCGTGGGCGATCTCCGTGGCGCGGCCCGTGGCGGCGCGGCCGGCGGCGGAGCGTCGGTGGCGTCCCATGTCCTGGCCTTCCTCGTCCTTGCGGTCGACTCGTCCTCGCGACCCGCGCGAAACATGATCGACACGAAACTCACACCATCAAGTGAGTTTCATATGAGATTCATGGGTCGGGACGGTACCGCATGGGGCCCGGGGAGGAAGTGCCCCCGGGGACATTGACCGGTTAGGTTGCCCCCATGAGCGACGACGTGCGACTGGTCGCCTGGGTGCGGGGACGTGTCCAAGGTGTGGGTTTCCGCTGGTTCACCCGGGCCAGGGCCCTGGAGATCGGCGGCCTCAGTGGCTTTGCCCTCAATCTGGGGGACGGCCGGGTCCAGGTGGTCGCCGAGGGCTCCCGCGAGCGCTGCGAAGGGCTGCTCGGCTGGCTCCGGGGCGGCGACACGCCCGGGCGCGTGGACGGTGTCACCGAGATCTGGGACACACCGCGCGGCGGCTACGAGGGCTTCGCCATCCGCTGATCCCGTCGCCCTCCGAGGGCTGCGGGGGGGGGGGGGGGGGGGGGCGCGGGGGGGGGGGGGGGGGGGGGGGGGGGGGGGGGGGGGGGGGAGGGGGGGTGTTGGG
>NZ_JBVITR010000044.1:0-19777 GCF_055574875.1 Streptomyces sp. NPDC034670 | reverse complement strand
CCTGCAGGTGTCCCCCCCCCCCCCCCCCCCCCCCCCCCCCCCCCCCCCCCCCCCCCCCCCCCCCCCCCCCCCCAGCCCTCGGTCGGGGAAAACGTCCAGGTGATTGCCAATGACGGCTTGTCATGGGAAGCTCCACCCGCGAAGATGATCGCCACGCCCCCGAGGACCCGCAGGACTCGCGGCACCGCCCTTCCCGGCCGTGCACGCCCGGTTGTCCGCCGATACGGGGCGTGATCGTGTTGACCGTCAAACTTTTTGGTGAGACGCTGAAAGCCCCGCGCACCTTAGCTGTTTGGCATGGCTGAACGGCAGCACAACTCCAGGCCTGCCAAGCACCGCGGGTGCACATCCCTCACGACCCACACCGCATCGGTCGGTCACTCATTGTGGAGGACCATCCATCATGGCAAAGGCGCTTCTCGGTTACGTCGGCGGCTCCGACCCTCGACTCCTCGCCGAGATGCGACGGCTCCAGCAGCGCGTCCAGGACCTGGAATCCGAGCTCGTACGGATCCAGGCGGAGAAGGACGCGCTGGCGGCTGCCGCTTCTCACGACAGGATCACGGAGAGCGTTGACGCACACCAGGCGGAGCCTGCGCTCACCTGATCACTGCATCGCTCCACAACGGCACAGCAGTGGTCGGGCCGCCCGTCACAACTGCTCGGCAGTCAGAATGGCAAGGGACGCCTCGGCGTCCCTTCTTTCTTGTCCCCCTCGCCCCCGCGTCCTCGCCCCCGAGCCGAGCCCCCTGCCCGGCACTCCCTGCCCCGCGCATCCTTTCACCGTCTTCAACGTCTGGTGTGCCCTGCGCGTTCACCGGCGAAACCGCACGTTCATGGAGTGAGACCTCCTCGGCGGGCGGGTAGAGTCCGACGGCGTGCACCTCAAGGCCCTGACTCTCCGCGGCTTCAAGTCGTTCGCCTCGGCCACCACCCTCCGGTTCGAGCCGGGCATCACCTGCGTCGTGGGGCCGAACGGCTCGGGCAAGTCCAACGTCGTGGACGCGCTCAGCTGGGTCATGGGGGAGCAGGGTGCCAAGTCGCTGCGCGGCGGCAAGATGGAGGACGTCATCTTCGCCGGCACCACCGGCCGCCCGCCGCTGGGCCGCGCCGAGGTGTCGCTGACCATCGACAACTCCGACGGGGCGCTGCCCATCGAGTACTCCGAGGTCACCCTCACGCGGATCATGTTCCGCAACGGCGGCAGCGAGTACCAGATCAACGGCGACACCTGCCGTCTCCTCGACATCCAGGAACTGCTCTCCGACTCGGGCATCGGCCGTGAGATGCACGTCATCGTCGGCCAGGGCCAGCTCGACTCCGTGCTGCACGCCGACCCCATGGGCCGCCGCGCCTTCATCGAGGAGGCCGCCGGCGTCCTCAAGCACCGCAAGCGCAAGGAGAAGGCGCTGCGCAAGCTGGACGCGATGCAGGCCAACCTCGCGCGGGTGCAGGACCTCACCGACGAGCTCAGGAGGCAGCTCAAGCCCCTCGGCCGTCAGGCGGCGGTCGCCCGCAGGGCCGCCGTCATCCAGGCCGACCTGCGCGACGCCCGGCTGCGCCTGCTCGCCGACGACCTCGTGCGGCTGCGCGAGGCCCTCGCGGCCGAGATCGCCGACGAGGCCGCCCTGAAGGAGCGCAAGGAGGCGACCGAGCAGGAGCTGAGGAAGGCCCTCCGGCGCGAGGCCCTGCTGGAGGAGGAGGTGCGCCGGCTCGTCCCGCGGCTGCAGAACGCCCAGCGGACCTGGTACGAACTCTCCCAGCTCGCCGAGCGGGTGCGCGGCACGGTCTCGCTGGCCGACGCGCGGGTGAGGAGCGCCACCTCCGCACCCCCCGAGGAGCGGCGCGGCCGCGACCCCGAGGACATGGAGCGTGAGGCCGCCCGCGTCCGCGAACAGGAGGCCGAGCTGGAGGCGGCCCTGGAGGCGGCCGAACGCGCCCTGGAGGACACGGTCGCCCACCGCGCCGAACTGGAGCGTGAGCTGGCCCGGGAGGAACGGCGGCTGAAGGACGCCGCCCGCGCCATCGCCGACCGGCGGGAAGGGCTCGCCCGGCTCAGGGGCCAGGTGGGCGCCGCCCGTTCGCGTGCCGCCGCCGCCCAGGCCGAGATCGAACGCCTGGCCGCCGCCCGCGACGCGGCCCGGGAGCGTGCCGTCGCCGCCCAGGAGGAGTACGAGGCGCTGCAGGCGGAGGTCGACGGCCTCGACGCCGACGACGTGGAACTCGCCGAGCGGCACGAGGAGGCCAGGCGCCGGCTGGCCGAGGCGGAGAGCGCCCTGAGCGCCGCCCGCGAGGCGGCCGCCGCGGCCGAGCGCGAGCGCGCCGCGACCCGGGCCCGCCACGACGCCCTCGCCCTGGGCCTGCGCCGCAAGGACGGCACCGGAGCACTGCTCGCGGCCGAGGACCGGCTCGCCGGACTGCTGGGACCGGCCGCCGAACTCCTCACCGTGACGCCCGGCCACGAGGCCGCCCTGGCCGCCGCCTTCGGGGCCGCCGCCGACGCCCTCGCGGTGACGTCCCCCTCGGACGCCGCCGACGCCCTCCGCCTGCTGCGCAAGCAGGACGCCGGCCGCGCCGCCCTGCTGCTCGCCGGCGCCCCCGACGACGTACCGCGGCAGCCGCGGACCGACGGGCCGCCGTACGCCGCCGACCTGGTGCGCGGGCCCGCCGCCCTGATGCCCGCGGTGCGGCGGCTGCTGCGCGGGATCGTCGTCGTCGGCACCCTGGAGGAGGCCGAGGACCTCGTCCGGGCCCGGCCCGATCTGACCGCGGTCACCGCCGAGGGCGACCTGCTGGGGGCGCACTTCGCCCAGGGCGGGTCCGCCGGGGCGCCCAGCCTCCTGGAAGTGCAGGCGTCCGTGGACGAGGCGGCCGCCGAGCTGGAGGAACTGACCGTGCGGTGCGAGGAGCTGGCCGGGGAGCAGACCGCGGCGGCCGAGCGGCGCACGCGGTGCGCGGCCCTCGTGGAGGAACTGGGGGAGCGGCGCCGGGCCGCGGACCGGGAGAAGTCCGCCGTCGCCCAGCAGCTCGGGCGGCTCGCCGGGCAGGCGCGCGGTGCCGCCGGGGAGGCCGAGCGGGCCGGCGCCGCCGCGGCCCGGGCCCAGGAAGCCCTCGACGAGGCGCTCGCGGAGGTCGAGGAACTCGCCGAGCGGCTCGCCGTCGCGGAGGAGAGCGCCCCCTTCGGGGAAGGTGGGGCGGAGGAGCCCGACACCTCCGTGCGCGACCGGCTCGCCGCCGACGGCGCCAACGCCCGCCAGACCGAGATGGAGGCCCGCCTCCAGGTCCGCACCCACGAGGAACGGGTCAAGGGGCTCGCCGGGCGGGCCGACTCCCTGGACCGGGCCGCCCGCGCGGAGCGCGAGGCACGCGCGCGCGCCGAGCAGCGCCGGGCCCGGCTGCGGCACGAGGCGGCCGTCGCCGCGGCCGTCGCCTCCGGCGCCCGGCAGCTGCTGGCGCACGTCGAGGTCTCCCTCGCCCGCGCCGACGAGGAGCGCACCGCCGCCGAGACCGCCAAGGCCCACCGGGAGCGGGAACTCGCCCGCGCCCGGGCCGAGGGACGCGATCTCAAGGCGGAACTCGACAAGTTGACGGATTCAGTTCACCGGGGCGAGGTACTCGGCGCCGAGAAACGGCTGCGGATCGAGCAGCTGGAGACCAAGGCGCTGGAGGAACTGGGTGTCGAACCGGCAGTGCTGGTGGCGGAGTACGGCCCGCAGCAGCCGGTGCCCCCCTCGCCCCCCGCCGAGGGCGAGGAGCTGCCGGAGGACCCGGAGCACCCGCGCAACAGGCCCCGCCCCTTCGTCCGGGCCGAGCAGGAGAAGCGCCTGAAGGCCGCCGAGCGCGCGTACCAGCGGCTCGGCAAGGTGAACCCGCTCGCCCTGGAGGAGTTCGCGGCGCTGGAGGAACGCCACCAGTTCCTCGGCGAGCAGCTGGAGGACCTGAGGAGGACCCGCGCGGACCTGCTCCAGGTCGTCAAGGAGGTCGACGAACGGGTCGAGCAGGTCTTCACCGAGGCCTACCGGGACACGGCCCGCGAGTTCGAGGGCGTCTTCTCCCGCCTGTTCCCGGGCGGCGAGGGGCGTCTCGTGCTGACCGACCCCGACCACATGCTCACCACGGGCGTGGACGTCGAGGCGCGTCCGCCGGGCAAGAAGGTCAAGCGGCTGTCACTGCTCTCGGGCGGGGAGCGGTCGCTGACCGCCGTGGCCCTGCTCGTGTCGATCTTCAAGGCGCGGCCCAGCCCGTTCTACGTGATGGACGAGGTCGAGGCCGCGCTCGACGACACCAACCTCCAGCGGCTGATCGGGATCATGCGGGAGCTGCAGGAGACCTCGCAGCTGATCGTGATCACGCACCAGAAGCGCACCATGGAGGTCGCCGACGCGCTCTACGGCGTCTCCATGCAGGGCGACGGTGTGTCGAAGGTCATCAGCCAGCGTCTCCGCTGAGTCCGTGCCATTTACACCTTTCTGACCCGCATCCTCCCCTTCTCCTTCAAGTTTTGAACACAGGTACTCCGTAACCTCCGGGAAACTTCTCAATAACGCTCTATTGACTTCGGAACTTGAACACATAGTCTCTGCTTCAACGCTTTTACCTTCAGGTACCTTCAGGTGGACCTCGAAGGGCTGACCCCCCATCCGGCGACGCTGCCGGTGGCCCGAGGAGTACACGTGACCAGCACAGCGCAGGCGCAGAAGTCAGGAGCCGGGACGGCTCATCCCGAACATCTCGGGCACGTCATCTTCATCGCGGCGGCGGCCGCCATGGGCGGTTTCCTCTTCGGCTACGACAGCTCCGTGATCAACGGCGCCGTCGAGGCCATCCGGGACCGCTACGACATCGGCTCCGCCGCCCTCGCACAGGTCATCGCCATCGCCCTGATCGGCTGCGCCATCGGCGCCGCGACCACCGGCCGCATAGCCGACCGCATCGGGCGCCTGCGCTGCATGCAGATCGCCGCGGTCCTGTTCACCGTCAGCGCCGTCGGCTCCGCGCTGCCGTTCTCGCTGTACGACCTCGCCTTCTGGCGCGTCGTCGGCGGCTTCGCCATCGGCATGGCCTCCGTCATCGGCCCGGCCTACATCGCCGAGGTCGCCCCGCCCGCCTACCGCGGCCGGCTCGGCTCCTTCCAGCAGGCCGCGATCGTCGTCGGCATCGCCACGTCGCAGCTGGTCAACTGGGGCATCCTGAACGCCGCCGGCGGCGACCAGCGCGGCAAGCTGATGGGCCTGGAGGCCTGGCAGCTCATGCTCGGCGTCATGGTGGTCCCCGCCGTCCTCTACGGCCTGCTCTCCCTGGCCATCCCCGAGTCCCCGCGCTACCTGATCTCCGTCGGCAAGCACGAGCGCGCCCGGCAGGTGCTCGAGGAGGTCGAGGGCAAGGACGTCGACCTGAACGCCCGCGTCACCGAGATCGAGTCGGCGATGCACCGCGAGGAGAAGTCCGGCTTCAAGGACCTGCTCGGCGGCAGCTTCCTGTTCAAGCCGATCGTCTGGATCGGTATCGGCCTGTCGGTGTTCCAGCAGTTCGTCGGCATCAACGTCGCGTTCTACTACTCCTCGACGCTGTGGCAGTCGGTCGGCGTCGACCCGACGGACTCCTTCTTCTACTCCTTCACCACGTCGATCATCAACATCGTCGGCACCGTCATCGCGATGATCTTCGTCGACCGCATCGGCCGCAAGCCGCTCGCGATCATCGGCTCCGTCGGCATGGTGATCGGCCTCGCGCTGGAGGCCTGGGCGTTCTCCTACGACCTCGTCGACGGCAAGCTCCCCGCCACGCAGGGCTGGGTCGCCCTGGTCGCCGCCCACATCTTCGTCCTCTTCTTCGCCCTCTCCTGGGGCGTGGTCGTCTGGGTCATGCTCGGCGAGATGTTCCCGAACCGGATCCGTGCCGCCGCCCTGGGCGTGGCCGCCGCCGCGCAGTGGATCGCCAACTGGGCCATCACCGCGAGCTTCCCGTCGCTGGCCGACTGGAACCTGTCCGTCACCTACGTGATCTACACGGTGTTCGCCGCGCTCTCCATCCCGTTCGTCCTCAAGTTCGTGAAGGAGACGAAGGGCAAGGCGCTGGAGGAGATGGGCTGACCCGCCCTCCCGCGCGGGACGGGTCCGCCCCGTCCCGCGGCCCGAGGAGACCCGAGGAGAAGGGCTCAAGTCCCCGCTGCCCCTCTCCTCGTACCCCCCACCGCCGCCCCGGCCCGGTACCGTCCGGGCCGGGGCGGCGTCCCGTGCGCATCGCCGTACGAGGGAACCGCAGGCCGGCGCGGGACCGGAGTGCCGGCGCCGTGCGGCGCGGTCCGTCCGGCGCGGGTCGGCACCGGGGCGGGGAGGTGTCCATGGCTGATACTGGACCCGTTATGGACATCGTCATCCTTGCTGTAGTCATCGCCGTGGTCGTGCTCGGCGCGCTCAGCGGGCTCATCGTCGGGAGCAGGCGCAAGAAGCCGCTGCCCCCGCCCCCGCCCGCCGCGCCCGACATCACGGCCCCCCCGGCCGAGCCGCACGTCGGCGAAGAGGCCGAGACGCCGCGGGAGGAACCGCGGCGCACCATCGAGGAGGTTGATCTTCCGGGCGGCCCCGCTCCCGTCACCGTCGAGGAGCCGCCCACCGTCGAGGCTCCCCCGATCGAGATCCCGGAGCCCACCGCCGGACGTCTGATCCGGCTGCGCGCCCGGCTCGCCCGTTCGCAGAACGCCCTGGGCAAGGGCCTGCTCACCCTGCTGTCCCGCGAGCACCTCGACGAGGACACCTGGGAGGAGATCGAGGACACCCTGCTCACCGCCGACGTCGGCGTACAGCCCACGCAGGAGCTGGTCGAGCGGCTGCGCGAGCGCGTGAAGGTCCTCGGCACCCGTACGCCCGGGGAACTGCGCGACCTGCTCCGCCAGGAGCTGATCACCCTGGTCGGCCCGGAGATGGACCGCACCGTGCACACGGAGAACGCGGCCGGGGGGCCGGGCATCGTGATGGTCGTCGGTGTCAACGGCACCGGCAAGACCACCACCACCGGCAAGCTCGCCCGGGTGCTGGTCGCCGACGGCAACACCGTCGTCCTCGGTGCCGCCGACACCTTCCGGGCCGCGGCCGCCGACCAGCTCCAGACCTGGGGCGAGCGGGTCGGCGCCCACACCGTGCGCGGCCCCGAGGGCGGCGACCCGGCCTCCGTCGCGTTCGACGCGGTCAAGGAGGGCAAGGAGATGGCCGCGGACGCGGTGCTCATCGACACCGCCGGCCGTCTGCACACCAAGACCGGTCTCATGGACGAGCTCGGCAAGGTCAAGCGCGTCGTGGAGAAGCAGGCCCCGCTGGACGAGGTGCTGCTCGTGCTCGACGCCACCACCGGTCAGAACGGACTCGTCCAGGCCCGGGTCTTCGCCGAGGTCGTCGACATCACCGGCATCGTCCTCACCAAGCTGGACGGCACGGCCAAGGGCGGCATCGTGATCGCCGTCCAGCGAGAGCTGGGCGTCCCGGTGAAGCTGATCGGTCTCGGTGAGGGCGCGGACGACCTGGCGCCGTTCGAGCCGGAGGCGTTCGTGGACGCGCTCCTCGGGGACTGAGTGCCCAAGGTCCGTCCCGCCCGTGCGAAGAAGCGCCCGCCCCCGAGGTCCGGGGGACGGGCGCTTCGCCGTGTACGGGACCGGTGGGCCGTCCGGCGACCGGCGCCGGGGCGCCGGGGGTCACGTCCGTGACCGGTGCGCCACGTACGCCAGCGTGCCGAGCAGCAGCCGGGCCTCGGGCGGCCGGGACGCCGAGTCCAGGGTGGGGGAGCGCAGCCAGCGCACCGGGCCGAGGCCGCCCCGGTCGGACGGAGGCGCCGTGATGTGCGCGCCGGGTCCGAGGCCCCGCAGGTCGAGGGCGACCGGGTCGTCCCAGCCCATGCGGTAGAGCAGCTCGGGCAGCGCGGCGGCGGCGCCGGGCGCGACGAAGAAGTGGGCGCGGCCGTCCGGGGTGGCGGTGACCGGGCCGACCGGCAGGCCCATGCGCTCCAGCCGGGCCAGGGCGCGGCGCCCGGCGGGCCCGGCGACGTCGATGACGTCGAACGCCCGCCCGACCGGCAGCATCACCGAGGCCCCGGGGAATTCGGCCCAGGTGCCGGTCACCGCGTCCAGCGGCGTGCCGGCGGGGATCACCGGGGCGGGGTCCAGGGGGTGCGCGCCCGGGGTCCGGCAGCGGGTCCGGCCGCAGGAGCAGGCGCCCGCGGCGGCCCGGGCCCCCGGCACCACGTCCCAGCCCCACAGTCCGGTGTACTCCGCCACGGCGGTGCCGTCCGACGAGCGCCCCCGGCGGCGCGAGCCGGACCGGATGTCGCGGATGCCCCGACTGATGCCGATCGTGAAGCCCATGCCCCCTCCAACGGGTCCGACGCACCGGCGGTCACGCAGCGGACACGAAACGTGACCCTCTGTATTCCGGCTTCCCCGCGCCGCTCCGCTCAGTCGGCGCCCGGGGGCGTCGGGGGTGGTGCGTTCCGCGATGCGCGCCCTCGCGCACATCGCCGCACCCGCTCTGGCCACCCTGTGTCAAGTCAATCGCGGGTCGGCGATCGTGAGTTCATTCGAAGGGGTGGCGAATGGTGGCGATTGCGGTTCCGTCATGGTGGGACGGGTGATCGTGAGACTACGCTGCGTGCACGGCTTCTTGGAGTACGTGCACGCGCGGGTATGCCGGAGGCAACTCGGCTTTCCGTTCGAGGGGTGACAACCGCCGGACGGGCGGCCCTGACAACCGGCATTCTGATAAGGCTTGGCGCACTCGGCGACAAGTGGTCTTCAGGGATGGGGGCGTTCCAGTGAGCGGCAACGGCGGTGGCGGGACGAACGCTGCGGGCACGGAGAAGCGCCCGAACGAACTCCTCGCCTCGTGGTTCGTCCGCAGCGGTTGGTCCAAGGGCGAACTCGCCCGCCAGGTCAACCGCAGAGCACGCCAGTTGGGCGCCAACCACATCTCCACCGACACCTCGCGCGTGCGCCGCTGGCTGGACGGCGAGAATCCGCGCGAGCCGATCCCCAGGATCCTGTCCGAGCTGTTCTCCGAGCGCTTCGGCGTCGTGGTCTCCGTCGAGGACCTGGGCCTGCGCACCGCCCGCCCGTCACCCTCCGCGACCGGCGTCGACCTGCCCTGGACAGGCCCGCAGACCGTGGCCCTGCTCAGCGAGTTCTCGCGCAGCGACCTGATGCTGGCGCGGCGCGGCTTCCTCGGGAGCTCGCTGGCCCTCTCCGCGGGTCCGCCCCTCATCGAGCCCATGCAGCGCTGGCTCGTCCCCACTCCGTCCGCCCCGCGGTCCCGCCCGGAGCCGGACCCGGTGTCGTCCTCCGGGCGGGGCCGGGGAAGGCTGTCCAAGCCGGAGCTGGACCTGCTGGAGACCACCACCGTGATGTTCCGGCAGTGGGACGCCCAGTGCGGCGGCGGCCTGCGCCGCAAGGCGGTCGTCGGCCAGCTGCACGAGGTGACGGACCTGCTCCAGGAGCCCCAGTCCGAGGCCACCACCCGGCGGCTGTTCAAGGTCGCCGCCGAACTGGCCGAACTGGCCGGCTGGATGTCGTACGACGTCGGGCTCCAGCCCACCGCGCAGAAGTACTTCGTGCTCGCCCTGCACGCCGCCAAGGAGGCCGGCGACCGGCCGCTCGGCTCCTACGTCCTCTCCAACATGAGCCGCCAGATGATCCACCTCGGCCGCCCCGAGGACGCCCTGGAGCTCATCCACCTGGCCCAGTACGGCAGCCGGGACTGCGCGAGCCCGCGCACCCAGTCGATGCTGTACGCGATGGAGGCCCGCGCCTACGCCAACATGGGCCAGCCCGGCCGGTGCAAGCGGGCGGTCAGGATGGCCGAGGACACCTTCGCCGAGGCCGCCGAGTGGGACGAGCCGGACCCCGACTGGATCCGCTTCTTCTCCGAGGCCGAGCTGTACGCGGAGAACGCCCACTCCTTCCGCGACCTCGCCTACGTCGCCGGCCGCAGCCCCACCTACGCCTCCCTCGCCGAGCCGCTCATGCAGCGGGCCGTGGAGCTGTTCGGCCAGGAGAGCGGCGAGCACCAGCGGTCCTACGCCCTCAACCTGATCGGCATGGCCACGGTGCACCTGCTCCAGCGGGAGCCCGAACAGAGCGTGGTTTTCGCCACCGAGGCCATCAAGGCGGCCAAGAAGGTCCGTTCCGAGCGCGTCAACACCCGTATCCGAAAGACGGTCGACACGGCCGTACGCGACTTCGGGGACCTCGCCGACGTCGTCGACCTCACCGAGCGGCTCGCGGTCGAGCTTCCCGAGACGGTGGAGGCGGTCTGACGCCCCCGAGGAACCGTTGAGCCCCGGCCGCGGCCGGCCCTCCCGAACTGCCCGACTCGGCTCCCCCATGCCAGGTCATTCGGAGGCCGGCCGCGGCCGGTCCCCTTTCGCGCCCGAACCTGCGCCGTTCTCGCGGGCGGGGCCGTCCGCCGTCGTGGTTCCCCGGGGGGTGGTCGCCGTGCCGCGCGGTGAAGGCCGCCCCACGGCAACGGCCGGTGCCGTCCGGATCCGGCGGTTCACCGACCCGTAACACGCCCGGTGCCTTCGTCACGGCGGCGAAACAGCGAGGGGCCTCCGGCGAAACCGCGCTGCGCCAGTCTCATGGCGCATAACCGGCCCGCCCCTCCACCCGCTCAGGCTTCGCCCGCACGGGGCCGTACCAACGACGAGGAGACGCCGATGGCACCAGCCGTCACCCTGGCCGCGGAGGCACCCACGCTCTCCGCCGCCAACACGGGGTTCATGCTCATCTGTTCCGCCCTGGTGATGCTCATGACCCCGGGCCTGGCCTTCTTCTACGGAGGCATGGTCCGCGTCAAGAGCACGCTGAACATGCTGATGATGAGCTTCATCAGCCTCGGCATCGTCACCGTCCTGTGGGTGCTGTACGGCTTCTCCCTGGCGTTCGGCACCGACTCCGGCAGCGTCATCGGCTGGAACTCCGACTGGGTGGGCCTGAGCGACATCGGCCCGACCGAACTCTGGGACGGCTACACCGTCCCGGTCCTCGTCTTCCTGGTCTTCCAGCTGATGTTCGCCGTCCTCACCCCCGCGCTGATCAGCGGCGCGCTCGCGGACCGCGTGAAGTTCACCGCCTGGGCGCTGTTCGTCGCCCTGTGGGCCACGGTCGTCTACTTCCCGGTCGCGCACTGGGTCTGGGGCTCCGGCGGCTGGGCCTTCGAACTGGGCGTCATCGACTTCGCCGGCGGCACGGCGGTCCACATCAACGCCGGTGCCGCCGCGCTCGGCGTGATCCTGGTCATCGGCCGGCGCGTCGGCTTCACGAAGGACCCGATGCGCCCGCACAGCCTCCCGCTGGTCATGCTCGGCGCGGCCCTGCTGTGGTTCGGCTGGTTCGGCTTCAACGCCGGCTCGTGGCTCGGCAACGACGACGGCGTCGGCGCGCTGATGTTCGTCAACACCCAGGTCGCCACCGGCGCCGCGGTCCTCGGCTGGCTCGCCTACGAGAAGATCCGCCACGGCGCCTTCACCACCCTGGGCGCCGCCTCCGGCGCCGTCTCGGGCCTGGTCGCCATCACCCCGGCCGGCGGCGCGGTCTCCCCGCTCGGCGCGATCGCGGTCGGTGCCGTCGCCGGCGTGCTGTGCGCCATGGCCGTCGGCCTGAAGTACCGGTTCGGCTACGACGACTCCCTCGACGTGGTCGGTGTCCACCTCGTCGGCGGCATCCTCGGCTCCCTGCTCGTCGGCTTCCTCGCCACCGGCAGGGGCCAGTCCGACGTCGCGGGCCTCCTCTACGGCGGCGGCCTCGACCAGTTCTGGAAGCAGTGCGCCGGTGTCCTCGGCGTCCTCGCCTACTCCCTGGTCGTCTCCGCGGTCCTGGCCTTCCTCCTCGACCGGACCATCGGCATGCGCGTCTCCGAGGACCAGGAGGTGGCCGGCATCGACCAGGCCGAGCACGCCGAGACCGCGTACGACTTCAGCGGCGCCGGCGGAGGCGCGGCCCGCACCGCCGCCGGCGCCCCCGCCGCCCCGGCCGAGAACAGGAAGGTGGACGCATGAAGCTCATCACCGCCGTCGTGAAGCCGCACCGGCTCGACGAGATCAAGGAGGCCCTGCAGGCCTTCGGGGTGCACGGCCTGACCGTCACCGAGGCCAGCGGCTACGGCCGCCAGCGCGGCCACACCGAGGTCTACCGCGGCGCCGAGTACACCGTCGACCTGGTGCCCAAGATCCGCATCGAGGTGCTGGTGGAGGACGAGGACGCCGAACAGCTCGTCGACGTCGTGGTCAAGGCGGCCCGCACCGGGAAGATCGGCGACGGCAAGGTCTGGTCGGTCCCGGTCGAGACGGCCGTACGGGTCCGGACCGGCGAGCGCGGTCCGGACGCGCTCTGAGAACGGACCGACGGAAGCGGGAGTCGCCGGGTGACGGGTACGGACACGCACGACGGGACGAAGGACGCGGGACCCGGCGGCTACGCGGCGGCCCGGCTGCGCCTGCTCACCGAGGGGGCGCGGTCCGGGCCGCCGCGCCGCACCGCCCTCGCGGACCTCACGGACGCGTGGCTCGCCGGGCTGTTCGCGGCCGCCGCGCCCCGGCCGCGAACAGCCCGGTCGCGCGGCGTCTCCCTGGTCGCCGTCGGCGGCTACGGCCGCGCGGAGCTGTCCCCGCGCAGCGACCTGGACCTGCTCCTGCTGCACGACGGCGGTGACCCCGGCGCGGTCGCCGCCCTCGCCGACCGGCTCTGGTACCCCGTCTGGGACCTCGGCCTCGCCCTCGACCACTCCGTGCGCACCCCGGAGGAGGCCCGCGGGACCGCGGGCGAGGACCTCAAGGTCCAGCTCGGACTGCTCGACGCCCGGCACCTCGCCGGCGATCCCGGCCTCACCGCCTCCCTGCGCACGGCGGTGCTGGCCGACTGGCGCAACCAGGCGCCGAGACGGCTCCCCGAACTGCGGGAGCTGTGCGCCGAACGCGCCGCACGCCAGGGCGAGCTGCGGTACCTCCTGGAACCCGACCTCAAGGAGGCGCGCGGCGGACTGCGCGACGCCACCGCACTGCGCGCCGTCGCCGCCTCCTGGCTCGCCGACGCCCCGCGCGAGGGCCTCGCCGGAGCCCGCCGCCGGCTCCTCGACGTACGCGACGCACTGCACCTGGCGACCGGCCGCGCGACCGACCGGCTCGCGCTCCAGGACCAGGACCAGGTGGCGTCCGAGCTGGGACTGCCCGACGCCGACGCGCTGCTGCGGCAGGTGTACGAGGCGGCCCGCGTCATCGCGTACGCCGGTGACGTCACCTGGCGCGAAGTGGGGCGCGTGCTGCGGTCCCGGGCCGCGCGGCCGGGACCGCGCACCCCGCTGGGCGGGGGGAGGCCCACCACCGAGCGCTCCCCGCTGGCCGAGGGGGTGGTGGAGCAGGAGGGCGAGGTGGTGCTCGCGCGCGCCGCACGCCCCGAACGCGACCCCGTGCTCCCGCTGCGGGCGGCGGCCGCCGCGGCCCAGGCCGGGCTCCCGCTCTCCCCGCACGCCGTACGGCGCATGGCGGCCGGAGCGCGTCCGCTGCCCACGCCCTGGCCCGCCGAGGCCCGGGAGCAACTCGTCACCCTGCTGGGCTCCGGCCGCCCCGCCGTCGAGGTCTGGGAGGCGCTGGAGGCCGGGGGCCTGATCACCCGCCTGCTGCCCGAGTGGGAACGGGTGCGCTGCCGGCCGCAGCGCAACGCCGTGCACCTGTGGACGGTCGACCGGCACCTCGTCGAGACCGCCGTGCGCGCCTCCGCGCTCACCCGCCGGGTCGGCCGCCCCGACCTGCTGCTGGTCGCCGCGCTGCTGCACGACATCGGCAAGGGCCGGCCCGGCGACCACTCGGTGGCCGGCGAGGCCGTCGCCGGGGACGTGGCCGCCCGCGTCGGATTCGGCCCTCACGACGTCGCGGTGATCGCGACCCTCGTGCGCCACCACCTGCTGCTCGTGGAGACCGCCACCCGGCGCGACCTGGACGACCCGGCGACCGTGCGCGCGGTCGCCGGGGCCGTCGGCTCCCAGGGCACCCTGGAACTGCTGCACGCCCTGACCGAGGCCGACGCGCTCGCCACCGGCCCCGCCGCCTGGTCGTCCTGGCGCGCCTCGCTGGTCGCCGGCCTGGTGGAACGGGTCTCGGCGGTGCTCGCGGGGAACGCCCCCGCCGTGCCCGCGCGGAGCGCGCCCACCGTCGAGCAGGAGCGCCTCGCGCTCGAGGCGGTCGCCACGGGGGGTCCGGTGCTGGCGCTGCGGACGCGGACCGGGCCGCCCGCCGAGCGGCGGGAGCCCGCCGGCGATCCGGAACCGCTGGGCGTGGAACTGCTCGTCGCCGTCCCCGACCGGCCGGGCGTGCTGCCCGCGACGGCGGGGGTGCTCGCCCTGCACCGGCTGACCGTGCGGACCGCGGAGCTGAGGGCGGTGGAACTGCCGGACGGCGTCGAGGGGTCCGTGCTGCTGCTGGACTGGCGCGTGGCCGCCGAGTACGGCTCCCTGCCCCGGGCCGCCCGGCTGCGCGCGGACCTCGTGCGCGCCCTGGACGGCACCCTGGACGTCGCCGGCCGCCTCGCCGGACGGGACGCCGCCCGCCCCCGGCGCCGGGGCCCGGCCGCACCGCCGCCGCGCGTCACCGTCGCCCCGGCCGCCTCCCGGCACGCCACCGTGATCGAGGTCCGGGCCCAGGACGCGCCGGGGCTGCTGTTCCGGATCGGGCGGGCGCTGGAGGACGCGGGGGTGCGGGTGCGCAGCGCGCACGTGAGCACGCTGGGGGCGAACGCCGTGGACGCCTTCTACGTCACCGGAGGCCGGGAAGGGAGCGGGGGCCCCTTCCCCGGGAGGAGGCCGCTGCGGTGGCGCGGGGACTGGAGGAGACCCTGCGTGGGTGAGGACACTCCGGCGACTTGCCCGTCCGGGATACCCTGGAGGGCGATTCACCAGCCCGTCACCGACTCCGAGGACCGACGCCGCCGTGTTCGACACTCTCTCCGATCGCCTTTCAGCGACCTTCAAGAACTTGCGCGGCAAGGGCAGGTTGTCCGAGGCGGACATCGACGCCACGGCGCGCGAGATCCGCATCGCCCTCCTCGAAGCGGACGTGGCCCTTCCGGTCGTCCGCGCGTTCATCAAGAACGTCAAGGAGCGCGCCCTCGGCGCCGAGGTCTCCAAGGCGCTCAACCCGGCCCAGCAGGTCCTCAAGATCGTCAACGAGGAACTGGTCACCATCCTCGGCGGCGAGACCCGCCGGCTGCGCTTCGCCAAGCAGCCGCCGACCGTGATCATGCTCGCCGGTCTGCAGGGCGCCGGCAAGACCACCCTCGCGGGCAAGCTCGGCAAGTGGCTCAAGGACCAGGGCCACTCCCCGGTGCTGGTCGCCGCCGACCTCCAGCGTCCGAACGCGGTCAACCAGCTCAGCGTCGTGGCCGAGCGCGCCGGCGTGGCCGTCTACGCGCCCGAGCCGGGCAACGGCGTGGGCGACCCGGTGAAGGTCGCCCAGGACTCCCTCGACTTCGCGCGGACCAAGGTCCACGACATCGTGATCGTGGACACCGCCGGCCGCCTGGGCATCGACCAGGAGATGATGCAGCAGGCCGCGGACATCCGCGACGCCGTCCGGCCCGACGAGATCCTGTTCGTCGTCGACGCGATGATCGGTCAGGACGCGGTCAACACCGCCGAGGCCTTCCGGGACGGCGTCGGCTTCGACGGCGTGGTGCTCTCCAAGCTCGACGGCGACGCCCGCGGTGGCGCGGCCCTGTCGATCCGCCAGGTCACCGGCAAGCCGATCATGTTCGCCTCCAACGGCGAGAAGCTCGACGACTTCGACGCCTTCCACCCGGACCGGATGGCCTCCCGCATCCTCGACATGGGTGACCTGCTCACCCTGATCGAGCAGGCGGAGAAGACGTTCAGCCAGGAAGAGGCCGAGAAGATGGCCTCCAAGCTGGCGTCGAAGAAGGGCCAGGACTTCACCCTGGACGACTTCCTGGCCCAGATGGAGCAGGTCCGGAAGATGGGCAGCATCAGCAAGCTGCTCGGCATGCTGCCCGGCATGGGCCAGATCAAGGACCAGATCAACAACCTCGACGAGCGCGACGTCGACCGCACGGCCGCCATCATCAAGTCGATGACCCCGGCCGAGCGCCAGGACCCGACGCTGATCAACGGCTCGCGCCGCGCCCGCATCGCCAAGGGCTCCGGTGTCGAGGTCAGCGCGGTGAAGAACCTGGTCGAGCGGTTCTTCGAGGCCCGCAAGATGATGTCCCGCATGGCCCAGGGCGGCGGCATGCCGGGGATGCCCGGCATGCCGGGCATGGGCGGCGGTCCCGGCCGGACGAAGAAGAAGCAGAAGCAGGCCAAGGGCAAGCAGCGCTCCGGCAACCCGATGAAGCGCAAGCAGCAGGAGCAGGAGGAGGCCGCGCGCCGCGCCGCCGCCGCGGAGGGCGGCAACGCCTTCGGGCTGCCGCAGCAGGGCGGCAAGGACTTCGAGCTCCCCGAGGAGTTCAAGAAGTTCATGGGCTGACGCCCTCGCCGGAACCGCACCGGGGCGCTCCTCGTACGAGGGGGCGCCCCGCAGGCGTGTCCGGCGGCCCCCGGGGCCCGTGGCGTCAGGGCGCCGGCGCGGGGTTCACGGCGTCCGCGCGATCAGGTACCGGAACACGTTGGGCATCCACACGGTGCCGTCCTGCCGCTGGTACGGGTGGAGCGCCTCCGCCAGTTCCTTGTCCACCTGCGCCTGGTCCGTGGCGGTGATCGCCGGGTCGAACAGCCCCGTCGACCTCAGGCCCCGCACCGCGCTGTCCACGTCGGCGTAGCCGAAGGGGCAGGCCACCCGTCCGGAGCCGTCCGGCCGCAGGCCCGCCCGCCGGGCGACCCGCTCCAGGTCGTCGCGGTGCGCGGGGCGCCAGGCGTGCGCGGCGCGCACGGGTTCCGCCGGCCCGGCGGTCACCCGGAGCACGGACGCCGTGGCGCACCGCTCCGGCGGACCCCAGCCGGCCAGGACCACGGCCGCCCCGCGCCCGGCGAGCGGTGTCGCCTCGGCGAGCAGGTCGCCCAGCCCCTCCGCGTCCCCCGCGAGGCAGCCGATCGGCTCGAAGGCGGTCAGCACGGTGTACGGGGGCGCGTCCGCGCGGGCCGCGTCCGCGGGTGAGCCCTCCACGATCCGGGCGCCCGTCCGCGCGCGGGCGTCCCGCTCGTCGGGCAGCAGCCGCTCCCGCGCGAGGGCCAGCCGGTCGGCGGAGGTGTCGACACCGGTGACCGCGGCGCCGCGCGAGGCCGCCAGCAGCAGGGCCAGCCCGGAGCCGCAGCCGAGGCCGAGCAGCCGCGTCGCGGGCCCCACGTCCAGTCGCTCGTAGACGGCCTCGAAGAGCGGTACGAGCATCCTCTCCTGTATCTCGGACCAGTCACGCGCGCGTGCACGCAGGTCCACGCGGGGGACGGCCCCCGTGTGAGGCAGGTGCTGCCGCACGAGCGTAGGTGTCATAGGTAAGCGCCCCAATCAGCCGAGAGTTGCCGCAGTGCCCGATTCCCTGGCCCCCGTGCAGTGCGCTCGCACTTCCCCCGTATGCCAGGAAACTCCGCCCTCGACGCGTCGTCCAGTGGGGCGGGGCGGTGGTTTGGTGGTTGCTCGTGCCAGTGGCAAGAATTCACATTCCGGCAATCCGGGGCCGCATGATCCGCCGGGGTGCGGGACGGTGCGCACCGGTACGGACCGGGGCGGGGCGGTGCGGAGGGCCGGCGGGACACCCGGTAGCGTGCGGTCCGGGCCCGCGCGGCGCGGGGCCGGACGGCTCCCCCGCGAGAGCGGCCGGAAACGCCTCTTGCGCACCGACGGGCCCCCGGCGCGCCGGCGCACGCGGACGGGCAGTTCGCGCCACGCCGGAGCGGCCCGTGAGGGCCCCGTTCCGGGGCGGTGGCGGCAGACGGGTGGACGTACGTCGGCCTACGCACCACCTTGCGGTGACCTGTGAGGCTTCTCCGCAGTTCAGCGCACCCGCCCTCGTCGGCATGCATCAGTGGCGACTGACGGGTACGTGCAAAATATTTGGGATGCCCCGGAATCGGAACACAGAGGCACCCCGGCTCGTTGTCATTACGTGAGCACGACACAGACACCACCTGTTCTCGCCGCAGAGCTGGCGCAGGCGTGGGCCGACATCCAGCGGCACCACCCCGAGCTGCCCGATCTTGCCGCGCCCGAGTCCCTGATCGGGGAGTCGTCGTCCGCGTGCGGTCACGAACTCTCCTTCGAGCGACTGCTGCACGAAGCAGTCCACGGCGTCGCCGCCGCGCGCGGCGTGCGCGACACCTCCCGTGCCGGCCGTTACCACAACCGCAGGTTCCTCGCCATCGCGGAGGAACTGGGCCTGGACCACCCCGAGGAGCCGCATCCCAGCAGCGGTTTCTCGCTGGTCACGCTCACTCCCGAGGCGAAGCGCCGCTACCGTCCGACGATCGAGCGCCTGCAGCGTGCCCTGAAGGCCCACTCCGCGGCGACCGCGGGCGACACCGCCCGCAGCTTCCGCGGTCCGGCCGCCCGGCACGGCTCCTCCGGCGGCGGGGTCCGGGTCAAGGCCGTCTGCGACTGCGGCCGCAACGTCCGCGTCGTCCCCTCGGTCCTGGCCCAGGCCCCCATCGTCTGCGGGGGCTGCGGCAAGCCCTTCCGCATCCCGGAGGTCGTGGGAGCGGCGAGCTGACCCTCTTCGGTATCTCGTGGGTACCGGAAGGACGGGCGGACGACGAAACCGAACAGGGTGCCGCCTCCCCCGCCCGCGCGGCCGGGGCGGGGGAGACGGCACCCCTTGACACCGGGCGGCTCCGAGGGCGCCCTTTTCTCATGCGCCCTCCGGTCCGAGTGGCCCTGCGCCGTGTGGCACAATGGCTAGCTGTACTCGACAGCCGCACAGGATCCCTCTCTCCTCCGGCTGACGCGTCCATCGGGCACTCGGGTACCGCAACCCCACGCGGCTTCTCTCGCCGTGCCCAACCACGTCAAATCCAGGAGAACCCACTCCCGTGGCAGTCAAGATCAAGCTGAAGCGTCTGGGCAAGATCCGTTCGCCTCACTACCGCATCGTCGTCGCCGACTCCCGTACCCGCCGTGACGGCCGGGCCATCGAGGAGATCGGCAAGTACCACCCGACGTACAACCCGTCGGTGATCGAGGTCGACGCCGAGCGTGTGGCGTACTGGCTCGGCGTCGGCGCCCAGCCGACCGAGCCCGTGCTCGCCATCCTGAAGAAGACCGGCGACTGGCAGAAGTACAAGGGCGAGCCCGCTCCGGCCCCGCTGCTGCAGCAGGCCGAGAAGCCCGCCCGCCCGTCGTTCGAGGCGCTCGGCGGCGAGGACGAGGGCAAGGGTGAGGCGATCACCCAGAAGAAGAAGGCTGAGAAGAAGGACGAGGCCGACGCCGAGTCCGCGTCGACCGAGGCCTGAGCATGCTCGAGGAGGCTCTCGAGCACCTCGTGAAGGGCATCGTCGACAACCCTGACGATGTGCAGGTCGCCTCGCGCAACCTGCGCCGCGGGCGGGTGCTCGAGGTCCGGGTCCACCCGGACGACCTCGGCAAGGTGATCGGCCGCAACGGCCGCACCGCACGCGCTCTGCGCACCGTCGTCGGCGCCATCGGCGGCCGTGGTGTCCGGGTCGACCTCGTCGACGTGGACCACGTCCGCTGACGCTTCATCGCAACCGGCTCGGGGGGGGGGGGGGGGGGGGGGGGGGGGGGGGGGGGGGGGGGGGGGGGGGGGGGGGGGGGGGGGGGGGGGGGGGGGGGGGGGGGGGGGGGGGGG
>NZ_JBVITR010000043.1:43910-63785 GCF_055574875.1 Streptomyces sp. NPDC034670 | reverse complement strand
CCCCCCCCCCCCCCCCCCCCCCCCCCCCCCCCCCCCCCCCCCCCCCCCCCCCCCCCCCCCCCCCCCCCCCCCCCCCCCCCCCCCCCCCCGCTCCTCGCGTGTGCGGCCGCTCAGTGGGCGGCGACGGTCACCGCGGCCTCCTCGTCGCCCCCGGCGGGGGCTCCCTCCGCCTCCTGGGCGCGGCTCCTGATGCCGACGACGGATACCACGGCGCCGATCAGGCACAGGATCCCGGTGACGGTGACGGCGGAGTGCAGGCCGTTGACGAACGCCTGCCCGCTGCCCTCGACGACCGCGGCCCTGAGCTGCGCCGGCATGTCGGCGGAGACCGGGGCGACGCCCATCGCGACGGCGTCCTCGGCCCCCCGCAGGCCGTGGGCCACGGAAGCCGGGACGCCCGCGCCGGTGAGCTCGCCGAACAGCGAGGAGCCGACCCTGCCGGCGATCACGGTGACCAGCACCGAGGTGCCGAGGGCACCGCCGATCTGCAGCATGGTGGACTGCAGGCCGGACGCCACACCGCCGTCCCTGACCGGCGCGTTGCCGATGATCGCGGCGGCGGTGGCGGGCAGCACGATGCCGACGCCGAGGCCCATCGCGAGGAACGGCGGCCACATCGTCGCGTAGGACGAGTCGACGCTCCAGGTGAGCATGGAGAACATGGCGGCGGCCGAGAGGGTCAGGCCCAGCGGGATGGTGACGCGCGGACCGAAGCGGGTGGTCAGCTGGGAGCCGATCGGCGAGGCGAACAGCGAGGCGATCGACAGCGGCAGCGTGCTGACACCGGCCTCGACCGGCGTGTAGCCGCGCACGTTCTGCAGGTACAGCATGAGGAAGAAGATGCCGCCGAGCATGACGAAGAAGTTCAGCAGGGTCATGATCGCGCCGGTGGTCAGCGACCGGTTGCGGAACAGGCGCATCGGCAGCAGCGGGCTCTCCTGCCGGGTCTCGTACCGGCAGAAGACGGCCAGGAGGACCAGGCCGAGGGCGATGGAGCCGAGGGTTCCGGCGGAGGACCAGCCCCAGGTCTCGCCCTTGACGATGCCGAGGACCAGTGCGAGCAGGCCCGCGGCCAGCAGCACCACGCCGGCGATGTCGAAGCGCTGGTGGCCGGCGGGGTTCCTGGACTCCGCGAGGACCGCCGCGCTGAACAGCAGCGCGACGACGCCGATCGGCGCGTTCAGGTAGAAGACCCACGTCCAGTCGACGTGCTCGACGAGCAGGCCGCCGATGATCGGGCCCAGCGAGGTCGAGACGGCCGAGACCATGCCCCAGACGCCCACCGCGAGCCCGAACTTCCTCGGGGGGAAGACGGCGCGCAGGATGCCCAGGGTGTTGGGCATCAGGATGCCGCCGCACAGGCCCTGCAGGGCGCGGAAGGCGATGACGCCCTCGATGCTGCCGACCAGGCCGATGGCGACCGAGGTGACGACGAACCCGCCGACGCCGACGAGGTAGTACAGGCGCCGGCCGAACCGGTCGCCGAGCTTGCCGCCGAGGATCATCGAGGCGGCGAGCGCGAGCAGGTAGGAGTTGGTGACCCACTGCAGCTCCGCGGTGCTGGCCTCCAGGTCCTTGCCGATCGCCGGGTTGGCGATGGCGACGACGGAGCCGTCGAGCTGCACCATGAGCAGGCCGAACGACACTGCGACCAGGGCGAGCCAGGGGTTGGCCCGCAGGCGCGCGAACCCCGACCGCGCGGGAGCGGTCGTGGCCGGGGTGGGGTGATCCACGGGAGTGGACGCCATGAAGGAAGCCGTTTCTCTCTCGAAGGGGGATGAACTGCGGGAAGAAGGCCGCAGTTCCCCGGCGGCCCCCGGGCGCCCGCCGGGCCGGGGGGAGGGCGCGGGGGAGCACGGGGCCGTGGACGAGGACTGCCCGGACGGGGGCGACCGCCGGGTGGCGCGTGGCGCTCGCGGCAGGAGGACCGGGAGGACGGGGACAGCCCGCGGCGGGAAGCGGAACGCTTCCCCGGGGAACGTGCGTGAGCCGGCGGCTCCGCCGTCAGCGGGCCGCGGAGTGGAGGTGGCGCGTCAGTGCTTTCAGCGCGCCGAGCGCGGAACCGAGCGCGTCCATCTCCCCGTCGGTGATGGACCGCAGCGCCTGGCCGAGGTGGTGCTCCTCGAGGGCGCGCACCTCGGCGATCCGCCGGCGCGAGGAGGCGGTGAGGTGGAGGCGGGCGATCCGCTTGTCGGCGCCGTCCTGGCGGCGCTCCAGCTCTCCCCGCTCGGTGAGCTGGGAGACCAGTGCGCTGACGTTGTTGGGCTTCATCAGCAGCGCCGCGGCCGCCTCACCCACCGTGGCGCCCTCGTGCTGCGCGACGAACCGCAGCAGCGCGAGCTGCCCCTCGGTCGGCTTCGGGTGGGGGTACTCGCTCCCGACCCGCCGGTCCAGTGCCCGGTGCAGCGCCGGCAGGCACGCCGCGAGCTCGGAGGCCACGCGTGCGACGCACTGATCGGACGTGCTGCTGTCGGACATGTCGAAGACCATAGGTATCTCATCATATCTATGTCAAACGAGAGGTCTCCGTGGGGCGGGCGGCCCCGAGGGGGGCCGGAGGGTCCGGCGTGGACGAGAAGCCCTGAGGGAAACAGGGGTCCCAGCGGAAGCGGAAGGCCCTAGTTGAGCAGGGCCCGGGCCGCCCGGGCCTGGGCGCGGACGCGCTCCGCCGCCGGCTCGTCCACCGCGGCCACCACCTCGGCGTACGCCTCCAGCTCCTCCGCGCCGTCCCGGAAGGCACCGCGCCGGACCAGCACCTGGGCCCGCTCGTACCGCAGCCGCGCCGGGTGCGAGGGGAGCAGCAGGGACAGCTCCACCGCCCACAGGTCCACGTCGGACCGCTCCGGACGGGCGGCCGCCCACGCCCGGATGTTGTTCAGGACGCGCAGCACGACGTCCAGGGGGGCGGCGGGCTCCAGCATCGACGCCTCCAGCGGCGCCCCCGTGGCCCCGGCGACCAGCAGCTCCGCGTCGGCCCCGGTCAGCACCCGGCCCCCGTCGAAGGGATCGGCGAGCACCTGCCCCCGGTCCTGACCGAAGCCGACGACGAAGTGCCCGGGCAGCGCCACCCCGTACACCGGCGCCCCCGCCCGCCGGGCCACCTCCAGCCACACCACCGACAGCAGGATCGGCAGCCCGCGCCGCCGCCGCAGCACCTCGTGCAGCAGCGAGGACTCCAGCCGCCGGTAGTCGCCCGGGGTGCCGTGGAAGCCGTACCGCCCGCCCAGCAGGTCGCGCAGGGCGAGCGCCCAGGCCCGGGGCGAGCCGGGCCGGTGGGGGAGCTCCCCGGCCAGCCGGTCCAGCTCGATCTGCGCGGCGTCCAGGCCCGCCTCGTCCAGGGTGCCGTCCGCCTGCGCGCCGATCAGCAGGCACAGCGCGGCCAGGTCGGGCCGCTCGCAGCGGGCCTCCTCGGCGAACCGCCGCCGCAGCTCGGCGGAGCGCTCGGGCGGTGGGGGACAGGGAGGGCGCATAACCGGTTCGTGCCCGCTCACGGGGATCCGTCACCGCCCGGAGCCGACGATTCCGGCGCGTGGGGGGCGCGGTGGTGGTGGTAGGCGTGGTGCGCGGCGAAACCCAGCCGGCCGTACAGCGCCCGGGCCCCCGCGTTGTCCTCCTCGACCTGGAGCCAGGCCGCCGACGCGCCCTCCTCCAGCGCCCGCCGGGCCAGCGCGGCCATCACGGCGGTCGCGAGCCCCCGCCGCCGCTGCGCCGGGTCCACCTCGACCGCCGCGAACCCGGCCCACCGCCCGTCCACCACGCACCGCCCGACGGCGGCCGGGACACCGTCACCGGGCACCGCGGCGAACCACACCGAGGGGCCGCTCTCCAGCACCTTCAGGGCGGTCTCGCCCACCCCCGCGCGCCGGTAGCGCGACAACCACGCCGCGTCGGCCCTCCGCGACAGCACGACCCCCGACGGCTCCGCGCCCCGGTCGGCGACCGGCGCCAGCCCGCCGGTCCACACCTCGGCGGTCACCTCCCGCACCCAGCCCCGCCGCTCCAGCTCCGCGCACAGCAGTTCCTGCGTGCCCTCGGCGCCGGTCGCGGTCTGGACGTAGGCGGGCAGCCCCCGTGCGGCGTACCAGCGGCGCACGGCCGCCAGCGCCTCGTCGAGCGGCACGCCCGGGTCGCCGAGCGGCAGCACCGAGTTGGCCCGCCGGGTGAAGCCCACCCGTCGCCCGGCCACCGCCCCCCGAGGAGGTGCCGCGTGCGGCACCTCCTCGGCCGCCGCCCGCAGCTCCCATTCCCCCAGCCGCTCGCTCTCCAGCGGCCGCCAGGCCCGCGCGGCGACCCGCGCCAGCTCCTCGTACGAGGCGGCCGGGCCCCTCCGGCGCGCCGGGGCGGACGGGACGACCTTGCCCGCGACCAGCGCGGACTCCGCGACCCGCACGCTCTGTCCGTCCCTGCGTGTGAGACACAGCACACCGCTGTCCCAGGATGTGAGCACACCGAGAGTGTCGGTGAACCGCCGACCCGGGGGACCATGTTCGATCAAGCTCCGTACCGAGACCCGTTTCCCCACGTCAGCAGGGGTGATACGAACCTCCAGACGCCCGGCGGCGAATATTTCCACAGATCGGTTCACCCCTCCTGTTCGGATCATGCCCTGGAACGGAGATACTAGGGGCGGGCATCGACGACGCCGCGCTCCCGCGCGCCAGGCGGCGGAGCCTGAGGAGGCCCGCCAGCGCCCTATCGAGGAGGAACGACAGCGTGACCTACGTCATCGCGCAGCCTTGTGTCGACGTGAAGGACAAGGCGTGCATCGAGGAGTGCCCGGTCGACTGCATCTACGAGGGCCAGCGGTCCTTGTACATCCACCCGGACGAATGCGTCGACTGCGGGGCCTGTGAGCCGGTCTGCCCGGTCGAGGCCATCTTCTACGAGGACGACACTCCCGAGGAGTGGAAGGACTACTACAAGGCGAACGTCGAGTTCTTCGACGAGCTCGGCTCGCCCGGCGGCGCCAGCAAGCTGGGTCTGATCGAGCGCGACCACCCCTTCATCGCCGCGCTCCCGCCGCAGGCCTGAGCGGCCGGCACATTCCGCGCCGCCTCGGTCCCGTACGGTCCGATCAGTCCGATCGCCGCACGGGACCGAGGCGTTTGCCGTCCCCGTGCCGCGCCGGCGCCGCACCCGTGCCGCACCAGAAAGTGAGCCCGTACCCGTGTCCGCAGTCTCCGACCGGCTGCCCGCCTTCCCCTGGGACAAGCTGGCGCCCTACAAGAAGACGGCCGCCGCGCACCCCGACGGCATCGTCGACCTCTCGGTCGGCACCCCCGTCGACCCGGTCCCCGAGCCGGTGCAGAAGGCCCTGATCGCCGCGGCGGACTCCCCGGGCTACCCCACGGTCTGGGGCACCCCGGAGCTGCGGGACGCGATCACCCGCTGGACGGAGCGCCGGCTGGGCGCCCGCGGGATCACCCACCACCACGTCCTGCCGGTCGTCGGTTCCAAGGAACTGGTCGCCTGGCTCCCCACCCAGCTGGGCCTCGGCCCCGGCGACAAGGTGGCCTTCCCCAGGCTGGCCTACCCGACGTACGAGGTCGGCGCCCGCCTGGCCCGCGCGGACCACGTGGCGTACGACGACCCGACCGAGCTGGACCCGGCGGGCCTGAAGCTGCTCTGGCTGAACTCCCCGTCCAACCCCACGGGCCGGGTGCTGTCCAAGGAGGAACTGGCCCGGACCGTCGCCTGGGCCCGCGAGCACGGCGTCCTGGTCCTCTCCGACGAGTGCTACATCGAACTGGGCTGGGAGGCCGACCCGGTCTCGGTGCTGCACCCGGACGTGAACGGCGGCTCCCACGACGGCATCGTCTCCGTGCACTCGCTGTCCAAGCGGTCCAACCTGGCCGGCTACCGCGCCGCCTTCCTGGCCGGCGACCCGGCGGTGCTCGGTCCGCTGCTCGAGATCCGCAAGCACGGCGGCATGATGACCTCGGCGCCGACGCAGGCGGCCGTGGTGGCGGCCCTGGGCGACGACGAGCACGTCCGCGTCCAGCGCGAGCGCTACGCGGCCCGGCGCGCCGCCCTGCGCGGGGCGCTGCTCGGCCACGGCTTCCGCATCGAGCACAGCGAGGCCAGCCTCTACCTGTGGGCGACCCGCGACGAGTCCTGCTGGGACACGGTCGCGCACCTCGCCGAACGCGGCGTCCTGGTCGCGCCGGGCGACTTCTACGGCCCGGCCGGCGAGCGCTTCGTGCGCGTCGCCCTGACCGCCACGGACGAGCGGGTGCGGGCGGCGGTGGAGCGCCTGTCCGCGTGAGGCGCCCGCCCGGCACACGACGGCCGACGGGGCCCGGGGTCTCCACCCCGGGCCCCGTCGGCGTGCCGGGGCGGGTCCGGTCAGCCGACCGGCAGGTTCTGGACCGGCAGGGTCCTGGCCGACGGCACGGCGTTCCGGGTGAGGGGCTTGGTCGGCAGCTTCTCCACCACCGGTGCGGCCTCCCGGACGGTCCGGTCGGCGGCCGGCACCACCTTGTCGGCGCCGTGCGAGGTCTCGGCGACGCCCTGCTTCGCGCTGCCCACGGCGTTGCCGGCCAGCCCGTCCACGGAGGTCAGCCCGCCGAGGTTCGTGGCGACCGGCAGCCCGGGAGCCGCACTGGCGGAACCGGCCGCACCGACCCCGGCGGCCGCTCCCGCAGCGACGATCAGCGCGGCACGGGCGATCCGGCGGGTCAGGGGGAGGGACATGGTGCTCCTTCGACGGGAGAGAACGGTGGGACGTCCAGCGGTTCCGGAGCCGGCCGATCGGCCGGTGGTCCCCGGGCCCTGGTGCCCTGACTACCGTCCGACGGCCGGGAAGGTTGCGGCGGGGCGACGTAAAGAGTTGGCAATGCGCCGGGCGGCCGGCGACGGACAGAAGGGGCGTAAGGGGCCGGGTCGGACGGCCGACCGCAGACCCGCGGCAGGCCCGCGGCCCTGTGGCGGCAAGGGACTCCGCGCGGCGCGGGCGGTCGTGCGGAGCCCCGGGCGCGGCGCCGGCGGCCCACCGCGCGCATGACGCCTGGGGGTGAGGCCCCGTACTGCTGCGCGGTCGTGGTCCCGCCGCCGGCCCGCTACCGCGCGGTCGTGATCCGGACCGCGCCCGTGCCGTCCCCCGCGTCCGCGGAGCCCTTGCCGTCCACCGGCCGCCACCGGCCGCCGGTGGTCCCGGCGGTCCACTCGCGTCCGCCGTACGCCACCCGCTTCACGTGCAGCTCGGAGGCGTTGGCCACGGCCCAGTGCGCCAGTTGCCAGCCGCGGGCCTCGGCGTCCCGCGAGGCGCCGTCGGGGCCGGCGGCGACCGGCAGCGTCACGGTGCCGTCGCCGGAGCCGCCCCGCTCCTCGGGGGCGGACGAGGGCGACGCCGCGTCGTCCGCCCGGGCGCCGGCCGGCTCCAGCACGTCCCGCCCGAAGTCCCGGACCAGCGCGGCGCGCACCCCCTCCGGGCCCGCCGCCCGGGTCGCGGCCGGACGGCCGTCGCAGGTCAGCGTGGCCGCCGAGCGCCCGGTGAGGGCGGCGGCCAGCAGCGTGGCGTCCGGTTCGTGCTTGGCGTACGCCTGCGGGAAACCGCTGCGCTGCACCCGCTGGGCGGCGACGGTGAGCGGCAGCCGGGTGTAGCCCGGCACCTCCTCCAGGCCCTCGTAGAACTTCTCCGCCGAGTACACCGGGTCCATGATCTGCTCCGGCGTGCCCCAGCCCTGCGAGGGCCGCTGCTGGAACAGGCCCAGCGAGTCGCGGTCGCCGTAGTCGATGTTGCGCAGCGCGGACTCCTGGAGCGCGGTCGCCAGGGCGATCGTCACGGCCCGTTCGGGCAGGTCGCGCGCGGTGCCCACGGCGGTGATCGTCGCCGCGTTCACCGCCTGCTCGGGCGTGAACTCGTAGCTCGCCCCGTCGCCCTCGGCGGACACGACCCGGCATCCCGGCGCGCCCGGGCCCCCGGTGACGTACCGCACCGCGAGGTACCCGGCGACCGCGCACAGGACCGCGAGGGCCGCCCCGAAGCGGAAGAGGCGGCCGCGACGCTTGGAAGGAAGGGACGGCTCTGACACGCGTACAAGGTACTGGAGGGTAGGAGGGCCCGTGAGCCGGGTGCGAACCGTGGGCCGGGCCCCGGCGGGTTAGGGTCGACGCCATGGCCGACACCCCGCTTGACCTCACGCTGGACGCCGCGCGCCTGACCGCGCAGCTCGTCGACTTCCCCTCCGTCAGCGGCACCGAGAAGCCGCTCGCGGACGCCATCGAGGCCGCGCTGCGCGCCCTGCCGCACCTCACGGTCGACCGGCACGGCAACAACGTGGTGGCCCGCACGCGCCTGGGACGGCCGGAACGCGTGATCCTCGCCGGGCACATCGACACGGTCCCGATCGCGGACAACGTCCCCTCCCGGCTCGACGACGACGGCGTGCTGTGGGGCTGCGGCACCTGCGACATGAAGGCCGGCGTGGCCGTCCAGCTGCGCATCGCCGCCACGGTCCCCGCCCCCAACCGCGACCTGACCTTCGTCTTCTACGACAACGAGGAGGTCGCCGCCGACCTCAACGGCCTGGGGCGCGTGGCCGAGGCCCACCCGGAGTGGCTGGAGGGCGACTTCGCGGTGCTGCTGGAGCCCTCCGACGGCCAGGTGGAGGGCGGCTGCCAGGGCACGCTGCGGGTGCTGCTGAGGACCACCGGCGAGCGCGCCCACTCCGCGCGGGGCTGGATGGGCTCCAACGCGATCCACGCGGCGGCCCCGATCCTCGCCCGCCTGGCCGCCTACGAGCCCCGCGACCCGGTCGTCGACGGCCTCCGGTACCGCGAGGGCCTCAACGCGGTCGGCATCTCCGGCGGCGTGGCCGGCAACGTCATCCCCGACGCGTGCACGGTCACCGTCAACTTCCGCTACGCGCCCGACCGCAGCGAGGAGGAGGCGCTGGCGCACGTCCGCGAGGTCTTCGCCGACTGCGGTGTGGCGGAGTTCGTCGTCGACGACCACAGCGGCGCGGCGCTGCCCGGCCTGTCCCACCCGGCCGCGGCGGCCTTCATCGAGGCGGTGGGCGGCACGCCCCAGCCGAAGTACGGCTGGACGGACGTCGCCCGCTTCTCGGCGCTGGGCGTCCCGGCGGTCAACTACGGCCCCGGCAACCCCCACCTGGCGCACCGGCGGGACGAACGCGTGGACACCGCGAAGATCCTGGCGGGGGAGGAGCGCCTGCGGTCCTGGCTGACGGCCTGACCCGGTGGTGGTTTGCACCGGTGCACGGCGGACATGCTGAGGTCCGCCGCACGTAACCCGCGTAGATCTACGCTGAGGCGGAACAACCTGGCGAACGGGAGGAACGCGCATGGCTACTGGCAACCCCGAGGGCAAGAGGCGGCCACCCGAGGAGCGGCGCCTGGGGCCCGTCCTGCGCAGGCGGGACCAGGTGCAGTCGAGCACCACCGACCAGCGGCTGCTGGACGAGCGTGCCCCCAGCGACTGGGTCCACACCGACCCCTGGCGGGTGCTGCGCATCCAGTCGGAGTTCATCGAGGGCTTCGGTTCGCTCGCCGAGCTCCCTCCCGCCATCAGCGTCTTCGGCTCGGCGCGCACGCCGGTGGACTCCCGGGAGTACGAGGCCGGCGTCCGCCTGGGCCGGGGCCTGGTCGAGGCGGGCTTCGCGGTGATCACCGGAGGCGGCCCCGGGGCCATGGAGGCGGCCAACAAGGGCGCGCTCGAGGCGAACGGCGTGTCGGTCGGCCTGGGCATCGAACTGCCCTTCGAGCAGGGGCTGAACTCCTACGTCGACATCGGCCTGAACTTCCGCTACTTCTTCGTCCGCAAGCTGATGTTCGTCAAGTACGCCCAGGGCTTCGTGGTCCTGCCCGGCGGCCTCGGCACCCTCGACGAGCTCTTCGAGGCGCTGACCCTGGTCCAGACCCAGAAGGTCACCCGCTTCCCCATCGTGCTGTTCGGCACGGAGTACTGGGGCGGCCTGGTCGACTGGCTGCGCGGCACGGTCGTCGCCCAGGGCAAGGCGGCGGAGAAGGACCTCCTCCTCTTCCACGTCACGGACGACGTGGAGGAGGCGGTGGCCCTGGTGTCGAAGGAGGCGGGCCGCTGAGCGGTCCCCGCCCGGCCGGGCGGGGGCACGGGGCGCGGGAACCCTTCCCGCCCGTGGAGCGGCGCCGCGGGACACCGGCCCCCGCCCGCCGGACCGGACGACGGGCGGGCACGGGCCGGGGCCCGGGGGCCGCGCCCTCCGGCCCCGTCCGGGAGCGTCGCCCCCGGCCCGCCGGAGGGCGCGGCCCCTACGCCAGCCCCCGGCGGGCCACCGCCGGCGCCCGGTGCCCGGCGATGGACGCCACCATGTCCAGCACCTGCCGCGTCTCCGCGACCTCGTGCACCCGGTACACCTGCGCCCCCAGCCACGCCGACACGGCCGTCGTCGCCAGCGTCCCCAGCACCCGCTCCTTCACCGGCCGGTCCAGCGTCTCCCCGACGAAGTCCTTGTTGGACAGCGACACCAGCACCGGCCACCCGGTGGCGACCATCTCGCCCAGCCGGCGCGTCGCCTCGAGGCTGTGCCGCGTGTTCTTCCCGAAGTCGTGCCCGGGGTCGATCATCACCGACTCCCTCGGCACCCCCAGGGCCACCGCCCGCTCCGCCAGCCCCACGGTCACGTCGAGGATGTCGGCCATGACGTCCTCGTACGTCACCCGGTGCGGCCGGGTCCGCGGCTCGGCGCCGCCCGTGTGGGTGCACACCAGCCCGGCGCCGTACCGCGCGGCGACCTCCGCGAGCCGCGGGTCGACCCCGCCCCAGGCGTCGTTCAGCACGTCCGCCCCCGCCTCGCACACGGCCTCGCCGACCTCGTGCCGCCAGGTGTCCACGCTGATCACGACGTCCGGGAAGCGGCGCCGCACCTCGGCGACGAAACCGACCGTCCGCCGGGCCTCCTCCTCGGCCGTGACCTCCTCGCCCGGCCCGGCCTTCACCCCGCCGATGTCGACGATCGCGGCGCCCTCCGCCACGGCCTGCTCCACGCGCGCGAGGGCGGGTTCGTCGCGGAACGTCGCGCCCCGGTCGTAGAAGGAGTCCGGGGTCCGGTTCACGATCGCCATGATCACCGGTTCGTGCGGCGCGAATTCCCGCCTGCCCAGCCTGAGCATCCCCTGCGACCTCTCCTCGTCCGTCCCGTCCGCGGCGGCCCGTGACCGCCTGCGCTCCTGACTGTCAGACTCGCATGGCACGATCGGAGCCACACATCCGACTCCGACTCAATCCGACCGTGGGGGCCCCGGCGATGGTTATGTTCCTGTTCCTGGTCGTCGCGCTCGCCGTGGTGGTCGCCGCGGTGACCCTCGCCGTGGTGGGCGGCGGCGAGAAGGGCCCGCTGCCCGAGGCGGCACCCGAGCGGCTCTCGGACCCCCTGCCGCCGGACCGCCCGGTCAGCCGCGCGGACGTGGAGGACCTGCGCTTCCCGCTCGCCGTGCGCGGCTACCGGATGGCGGACGTGGACGACGCCCTCGGCCGTCTCGGCGCCGAACTCGCCGAGCGCGACGCCCGGATCGCCGACCTGGAGTCCGCGCTGGCCGGCGCCCGTGCCGCCGCGGCCCACGCCGCCCCGGACAAGCCCGCCCCGCGCGAGGAGGGCGAGCAGCCGTGAGCGCGGGTGCCGCGCTCGCCGGCCCGGACGGCGCCCCGCGCTGCCCCTGGGCCCTGTCCACGCCGGACTACGTCACGTACCACGACGAGGAATGGGGCCGTCCGGTCCACGGCGACGACGCCCTCTTCGAGCGCCTCAGCCTGGAGGCGTTCCAGTCCGGCCTGTCCTGGATCACCATCCTGCGCCGCCGCCCCGGCTTCCGCGCCGCCTTCGCCGGCTTCGCGATCGCCGAGGTCGCGGAGTTCACCGACGCGGACCGCGCACGCCTGCTGGCCGACACCGGCATCATCCGCAACCGCGCCAAGATCGACGCGACCCTGGCCAACGCGCGCGTGCTGGCCGGGTGGGCGCCCGGCGACCTGGACGCCCTGATCTGGTCCCACGCCCCCGACCCGGCCGGCCGCCCGGTCCCGAAGACCCTCGCCGACGTCCCCGCGGTGACCCCGGAGTCGACGGCCCTGTCCAAGGCACTGAAGAAGCGCGGCCTGCGCTTCGTCGGCCCGACCACGGCGTACGCGCTGATGCAGGCCTGCGGGCTGGTCGATGACCACCTGGCGGACTGCGTGGCGAGACGGGGCTGAGCGCCCGGGGCCCGCGGCCCCGCCCGCCCGTCCCCGCCCGCCCGGCCGGTGCTCAGCGGCCCAGGTACTTCGGCTTCTCCTTGTTCACGAACGCCCGCACCGCGATCGTGTGGTCCTCGGAGAGGCCCGCCCGGGTCTGGAGCTCGTCCTCCTTCTCCAGCGCCTCCTCCAGGGAGTGGCCGAGCCCGAACGCCACGGACTCCTTCAGCGCCGCGTACGCCACCGTCGGCCCCTCGGCCAGGGCCCGCGCCACCTTCTCCGCCTCCGCGCGCAGCTCGGCCGCCGGGACCAGCCGGTTCGCGATCCCCAGCTCGTACGCCTCCTGGGCGGTGACGCTGCGCGGGAAGAGCAGCAGGTCGGTGGCGCGCCCGGGGCCGATCACCCGCGGCAGCGTCCAGGAGATCCCGGAGTCGGCGGTCAGCGCGACCCCGGCGAACGAGGTGTTGAAGGCCGCCGTGTCCGCGACGATCCGGTAGTCCGCCGCCAGCGCGAAGCCGAAGCCCGCACCCGCCGCGACCCCGTTCACCGCCGCGACCACCGGCTTCGGGGCCCCGGCGATCGCCTTCACGATGGGGTTGTAGTGCTCGCGCACCGTGCTCATCGTCTGCTTCGAGCCGGTCTCCCGGTCGGCGACCAGCAGCCCGACGTGCTCCTTGAGGTCCTGCCCCACGCAGAACGCCCGGTCGCCGGCCGCGGTCAGCAGCACGGCCCGTACGGCGCCGTCGTCCGCGGCGGAACGGACCGCGTCGCGGAGGGCGACCTTCGTCGCGACGTTCAGCGCGTTCATCGCCTCCGGGCGGTTCAGCGTGATCGTCGCGAGTCCGTCGCTGACCTCGTAGAGCACGGTGTCGGCCATGGTGTTTCCCCTCCGTGTGGCGGAATCGGGACCTACCGGCGGGTAGGCCCCCGTCTGCAGGACAGCATGACGGAGATCACCGGCCGCGGCGCACGGGCGGTGTGTGACCTCCGTCAAAGAATTCCCGACCGTTTTCGTTCGACGAAACTCCGTGCGAGGGCGCAGTATCGCAGTCACACCGCCGAATTGGGTGGTTTTGCTCGCGTGCGTTGCCCAAGCGATGCCGACCGATGTTGGTCATCGGGTCCTGAGATGCGGGATAATGGCCTGGAAGCAATGTGTTCGATGCCGGTGGCGTGTGTCCTGCTTCAGGAACCGCAGTGCCCTTCGACGGGCCGTCGGCTGGACGGTTGAGCTGGGTTTCAGGAAGGGGAACGAGCATGGCGGCCATGAAGCCGCGGACGGGTGATGGCCCGCTCGAGGTGACCAAGGAGGGGCGGGGCATCGTCATGCGCGTTCCGCTCGAAGGCGGCGGTCGACTCGTCGTCGAGCTGACCCCGGACGAGGCCGACGCGCTCGGCGACGCCCTCAAGAAGGTCGTCGGCTGACGCGCAAGCGACCATACCCTTTCAGCCGCCCCGGTGCCGCACTCGGTGCCGGGGCGGCTGCCTGTGCGGGGGCGCCGGCGCGCTCCCGCCGCTGCCGCCCGGCCGTCGGGCACTGCCTCCCCGCCGCGTCACCGGGCCACCGGGTCGCAGCGTCACCGCGTCACCGCTTCACCGCGCAGAGGAGTCCGTCCCCCACCGGGAGCAGCGACGACACCAGGTCCTGGCTCTCGCGAACGGTCCGCACGAGCTCCCGCAGCCGCAGCACCTCCGTCGGCTGCGGACCGGAGTCCACCGTGCGCCCGTTCGCGAAGACGCCTTCGAAGGCGACCAGGCCTCCGGGGCGCAGCAGGCGCAACGATTCGGCGAGGTAGTCCTGGTACTCCAGCCGGTCGCCGTCGCAGAAGACCAGGTCGTAGCCGGCGTCCGCGAGGCGCGGCAGGACGTCCAGGGCGTGGCCCGGGATGAAACGGGCCCGGTTGCCGGCGAACCCGGCGGTGCGGAAGGCCTGGCGGGCGGACTGCTGGTGCTCCGGCTCCTGGTCGACCGTGGTCAGCACCCCGTCCGGCCGCATCCCGTGCAGCAGGTGGATCCCGGAGACGCCGCAGCCGGTGCCGATCTCCGCGACCGCCTTGGCGTCCACGCTGGCGGCGAGCAACCGCAGGGCCGCGCCCGTGCCGGGCGACACCGAGCGCAGCCCCGCCTCGCGGGCCCGGTCCCGGGCCCAGTGCAGCGCTTCGTCCTCGGCGACATAGGCGTCGGCGAACGCCCAGCTCGTCTGCCGGTTGGCGGTAATGACCCTCTCCTGTCCCCATGGTTGCCTGCTGCGTGACTGTATCCGTTGGCGTCGGGAACCCGCAGATGGGACCGGTCGTTTGAAGGGGTGGGAAAGTGGCGTGTGCCGTGACGGGGGGGCGAGTGGTGAGCGAGAGCGCCGAGCAAGTGCCGACGCAGCCGTACGACTCGTGGCAGCCCAGATCAAATTCTCGTAAAACCGCTTATCCGGAGCTAACGGGCGAGGTGGCTATGGTAGGGGCTCCACTGGACACCACCAGAGCCGACAGGGGAGGTGCGGCCGCGGCCGTGGACCGCGCAGGAGCGCTGCGGCGCCTCCTCGGGTCGGCGGGCAGGCCGAAATCCGTGAACGACACCGCTGCTGACCACAGCCACGCCGCCGGTACCGCCACCGGTCCGGCCCAGACCGCGAGCTTCTCCACCGACGCGGACGGGCAGGCGTGGACTCCGCCCACGTGGGAGGAGATCGTCAGCATGCACAGCGGGCGCGTCTACCGGCTCGCCTACCGCCTCACCGGCAACCAGCACGACGCCGAGGACCTCACCCAGGAGGTCTTCGTACGCGTCTTCCGCTCCCTGTCGACCTACACGCCGGGCACCTTCGAGGGCTGGCTGCACCGCATCACCACCAACCTCTTCCTGGACATGGTCCGCCGCAAGCAGCGCATCCGCTTCGACGCGCTCGGCGACGACGCGGCCGAGCGGCTGGCCAGCAAGGAGCCCACGCCCCAGCAGGTCTTCAACGACGCCCACTTCGACGCGGACGTCCAGCAGGCCCTCGACACCCTCGCCCCCGAGTTCCGCGCCGCGGTCGTCCTGTGCGACATCGAAGGCCTGTCGTACGAGGAGATCGCCGCGACCCTCGGCGTCAAGCTCGGCACGGTCCGGTCCCGGATCCACCGCGGCCGCTCCCAGCTGCGCAAGGCCCTCGCACACCGCTCGCCCCAGGCGCGTGCGGAGCGCCGCTCCTTCGTGCCGCGTGTTCCCGCACTGGGAGGAGGGGGCGCGAGCGCGTGAGCGGTACATGGCCGAAATCCTCCGAGGGACACCTCGCAGAGCAGCACCTGGGAGACCGACTCTCCGCCCTGGTGGACGGAGAGCTCGGTCATGACGCGCGTGAGCGCGTACTGGCGCACGTGGCCACCTGCGTCAAGTGCAAGGCGGAGGTGGAAGCGCAGCGCCGCCTGAAGGACGTCTTCGCACAGGCGGCCCCGCCACCCCCCTCCGAGAGCTTCCTGGCCCGCCTCCAGGGGCTTCCGGCCGGCGGCGACCTCGGCGGCGGCCCGATGGCCGGGGGAGGCCTGCCGGGCGGCGCGCCCGGGCGGCCCGACGGGGTCTTCGGGACCGGGCGGGGCGAGCGCTTCGAGTTCGCGTACGCACCGGCGCGGCGGCACGCCCCGGCCCCGGCGGGCCGCGGTTTCCGCATCCACGAGGTCGGCCGCCACGAGACGGCCGACCGGCCGTCCTCGCGCGGGCTGCGGTTCGCGTTCGTCGCCGCCGGGGCGGTCTCCCTGGCCGCGATCGCACTCGGCGGGGTCACCATGAGCGCGCCCCCCGACACGGAGACGCGCGGCTCGGGGAAGGGCAGCAACGTGACGCCGGTGCGCACCCAGGGCACGGGCGCGGCGACGGCGCCCGAGCAGCGGCGCCGCGGCACCGGACCGCAGCTCGGCCAACCGCAGGGCCAGGGCGTCCTCGGGGAGGTCCCGGTCGCCCCGACCCTGGTCTCCGCGCCGCTGCTGCCCGGTGGCGTCCCGCTCCCGGCCGGCCGCCAGGGCACCCCGGACACACCGCCGGCGACCGGCGCCGCCGCGCTGTCCCCGTTGCTGCGGCCGCTCGAACCGCCCCCGCCGCTCACCCCGACCGCGTGGGCCGACCTCTCCGGGCTCAGGACCCCCGGCCTCCTCGCCGCCACCCCCGTCGCCGGCGCGCCGTCGGCTCCCTCGCCCACCGCCTCCTCCCGCACGGCCCGCTGACCCGTGCCCTGCGCACGGGTGCGTGGACCTGATTGAATCCAGGTGGCGCGCCCAGGCCCACGCAGCCGGGCGCCGAGCCAGGTTCCGGCGCGGAGGCGGACGGAGCCACGGAGCCGACGATCCGCGGTCACCGCCGACGAGCCGTGCCGCGTCCAGCTGTGGGGAGAGCATGAACGAGGGGAAGCCGGGCCCACCGGGGGAAGGGCCGACCGCGCGTCCGGAAGGACCCGACGGGGACTTCGAGCTGGCACGTCCCGGCCAGGGGCGGACCGGCGCCGGGGACGCGCACGAGGGCGACTACGAACTGGACCGGCCGCTGCGCGCCGAGGCCGCCCCCGCCGACGTGCCGCCCGCCCCGGAGGACCCGTCCCGGACGCCCGGCGCGCCCCCGGCGCCCGCCGCCTCCGCGGCCCCGGCCGACCCGGCGGGGACCGGGCGGCCCGCACCCCTGCACGACCCCGACCCGTACAGCACCCCGCCGTACGGCGAACCGGGCCCCTGGGCGCCCGCGCCGCCGGTGCAGCACCCGGCGGCCACTCCCGCGCACGGCATGGCGGTCGCACCGCCCGCCGAGGGCACGCCGCCGCACGGCACGGCGCCCGCACCGGATCCCGGGGCGGCGCCCCCTGCCGCCCCGGCGCATCCGGAGGCCCCGGCCCCCGACCCGTGGCGCCGCTACGACCCCTGGGCGGCCGCGGCGCCGGCCGCCCCCCTGCAGCAGGGCGGGTCCCCGGCGGTCCACGGGAAGCGGCGGCGCGGACGGACCAGGGGGGCGCTCCTCGGTGCCGCGCTGGCGTTCGCGCTCGTGTGCGGGGGCGTCGGCGGGATCGTCGGCGCGTACCTGGAGCGCAACGGCGGGGTCGGCGCCGTCGAACTGCCGCAGGCCGGCGAGGAGTCCTTCGACCGGGAGCCGGGCAGTGTCGCCGGCATCGCCGCGCGGGCGCTGGCCGGCGTCGTCACCCTGCACGTCAACGGCTCCGGCGAGGGCGGCACCGGCACCGGCTTCGTGCTCGACACCCGCGGGCACATCCTCACCAACGACCACGTCGTGGCGCCCGCCGCGGACGACGGCGAGATCACCGTGACCTTCCACAGCGGCGACACCGCCGAGGCGACCCTCGTCGGCCGGGACAGCGGCTACGACCTCGCCGTCGTCAAGGTGAAGGGCGTCCGCGGGCTCACCCCCCTGCCCCTCGGCAACTCCGACAACGTGCAGGTCGGCGACCCCGTCGTGGCCATCGGCGCCCCCTTCGACCTGGCCGGCACCGTGACCTCCGGCATCATCAGCGCCAAGGAGCGGCCCATCACCGCGGGCGGTGAGAAGGGCGACGGCAGCGACGTGTCGTACGTCGACGCCCTGCAGACCGACGCGCCGATCAACCCCGGCAACTCCGGCGGGCCCCTGCTCGACTCCCGGGCCCGCGTGGTCGGCATCAACTCCGCCATCCGCTCCGCCGGCGGCGGGACGGACCCGGACGGCGGCCGGGCCGGATCCATAGGCCTCGGCTTCGCCATCCCCATCAACCAGGGCAAGCGCGTCGCCGAGGAACTGATCAACACGGGCAGGGCGACCCACCCGGTGATCGGCATCACCCTCGACATGAACTACGGCGGCGACGGCGCCCGCGTCGGGACCGAGGGCAGCGACGGCGGGCCCCCGGTCACCGCCGGCGGCCCCGGCGACAAGGCCGGGATCAGGGCCGGCGACGTCATCACGGAGGTCGACGGCCAGCGTGTCCGTTCCGGTGAGGAACTCATCGTCAAGACCCGCGCCCACCGCCCCGGCGACCGGCTGGAGCTCACCCTGGAACGGGACGGCGAGGAGCGGAGGATCTCCCTGGTGCTCGGCTCCTCGGAGGACGGCTGAGGCGTACGGCACGGTACGGGCGGGTGAACGGCCCGGAAGGACCACCCGCGCGGGCACATCGGGGGTCCCCAGGACGGTACCGGTCGTACGGGGTGGCCGGGTACCGTGGACCCGGCCCGGACCACGGAGGACCGCGGACCACCGCCGAGGGCCGAGGACCGAAGGCATCGCGAGGAGCTTCAGGTGTTCAATGACATAGGACCGCTCGAGCTGGTGACGCTCATCGTCCTCGCCGTGCTCGTCTTCGGTCCGGACAAGCTCCCCAAGGTCATCCAGGACGTGACGCGCACGATCCGGAAGATCCGGGACTTCTCGGAGAACGCCAAGCAGGACATCCGGCAGGAGCTGGGACCGGAGTTCAAGGACTTCGAGTTCGAGGACCTCAACCCCAAGACGTTCATCCGCAAGCAGCTGGACAACGACGACCTGGGGCTCAAGGAGATCCGCAACGGATTCGACCTGAAGAAGGAGATGAACGAGGTCGCGGACGCCGTCCACGGCCGCGACTCCGACTCCCCGTCCCTGCCCTCGTCCCCCTCCTCGGGCTCCTCCCCCTCCGGGTCCTCCGGCGGCCGTGTGGACATGGTGAAGAAGCCCGAGGGCCGGGTGGCCGACGACCGCCCGCCCTTCGACGTGGACGCCACCTGACCCCTGCCCGCACGGGCCGGTGCGCGGGAGCGCGAGCCCCCGCGCACGTGACGCGTTTCATACTCCACCCGGGCTGCGCACGGCCCGATCCGGACCTTTGTGCGCCTCACGCGCCGGGCGCTTTCCCGGTCCGTGGCGACAAGGTGACTATGCTGCCGACTTGTTGTGCGGACCGGACGAGTACGCCCGAAGGGGGGCGGGCCACTCGGTCCGACGAGAGCGAGGAGGCGTCCGGGCACATGGAGACGACGAGTCGGACAGTCGCACAGGCGACGGCCGCGGAGGACGGACCACAGGTCCTCTCCGTCCGGCGTACGGTCGACGACTACCTGCGTGCGCCCTTCCCCTGGTACGGCCTCGACGAGGCCTTCACCGGCCCCCGCTGGCTGATGCAGGTCGGCACGGCGGCCGACGGGGCCGTCGCGCACGGATCGACCGGCCACGGTGACGAGCCCTCGGTGCGCAGCGAGTACACGGCCGGCACCGACCAGGACGCCAAGGAGAGGTTCGCGGTCGTCGTGACCGTGGCCGCCAACCCGGTCCGCCGCAGCCCCGACGGCACCGGCCTGCTGGAGGCCACCTCGGTCTCCTCCGCCGCCTGGCTCGCCGGCGTGGGGCTGCTGTCCTTCACCTGGCCCGGCCAGATGGACCACTCCCTGCGCGACGACTGGCTGGAGCAGCAGACGGAGACCGCGTGGGTCCTCGCGGACGACCTCGACGGGGCCGACTGGTCGACGCTGTCCCTTCCCGTGGACGGGGTGCCGACGCCGTTCCACTACCGGGAGTCGGAGTTCGGCTGGGTGCTCGCCGGGACCACGCGGGCGGGCGTGCACGTGGGCGCGTACGGCAGGGGCATGAGCGCGTACGGCCTCGGCTTCGCCGTGATCGAGGACATCGGCGCGTACGCGGGCTGAGCGCGGGTCCCCGGACACGGTGAGGGGGGGCGCCCACGCCGGGGGGGGCCCCCCCCCCCCACTCCGCGCACCCCCGGGACATCT
>NZ_JBVITR010000043.1:36404-43900 GCF_055574875.1 Streptomyces sp. NPDC034670 | reverse complement strand
GGGGGGGAGCGGCGGCGCCCCTTTGCCGCTCTGGGGTAGGACGCTGGTGGTCGTGCCCGCGGGGCGCGGTTCCCCCCGGACACGTGGGGTCGCCCCCCCCGTCGGGGCGGCCCCCCTCACCGTCGCGTCGGCCCCCTCGGGACCGCGTGACTAGAACTTGTTCTTCGGCGTGATCCCCAGGGACAGTCCCGCCAGACCGCGCTGCCGCCCGCCCAGCTTCCCGGCGATCGAGCGGAGCGCCGCGCCCGCCGGGGAGTCCGGGTCGGTCAGGACGACCGGCTTGCCCTCGTCGCCGCCCTCCCGCAGGCGCACGTCGATCGGGATGGAGCCGAGCACCGGGACGTTGGCGCCCGTGGTCCGGGTGAGGCCGTCGGCCACCGCCTGGCCGCCGCCGGTGCCGAAGACGTCGACCATCTCGCCGCAGTGCGGGCAGGGCAGCCCGGACATGTTCTCGACCACACCGACGATCTTCTGATGGGTCTGCACGGCGATCGACCCCGCCCGCTCGGCCACCTCGGCCGCCGCCTGCTGGGGCGTGGTGACGACCAGGATCTCGGCGTTCGGGACCAGCTGGGCGACGGAGATGGCGATGTCGCCCGTGCCGGGCGGCAGGTCGAGCAGCAGCACGTCCAGGTCGCCCCAGTACACGTCCGCCAGGAACTGCTGGAGCGCGCGGTGCAGCATCGGGCCGCGCCAGACCACCGGCGCGTTGCCCGGGGTGAACATGCCGATGGAGATGACCTTCACGCCGTTCGCCGACGGCGGCATGATCATGTTCTCGACCTGGGTCGGACGCCCGTCGGCGCCCAGCATGCGGGGCACCGAGTGGCCGTAGATGTCGGCGTCCACGACACCGACCTTCAGGCCGTCGGCCGCCATCGCCGCCGCCAGGTTCACCGTCACCGACGACTTGCCCACGCCGCCCTTGCCGGAGGCGACCGCGTACACCCGGGTCAGGCTGCCCGGCTTGGCGAACGGCACCTCGCGCTCGGCCTGGCCGCCGCGCAGGGCGTTCGCCAGCTCCTTGCGCTGCTCGTCGCTCATGACGTCCAGCGTCACGTCGACCCGGGTGACCCCCTCGACCCGGGAGACCGCGTCCGTCACGCGCTGCGTGATCGTGTCCCGCATGGGGCAGCCGGAAACCGTCAGATACACGGTGACCGCGACCGCACCGTCCGCACCGATCTCCACCGATTTGACCATCCCGAGTTCGGTGATGGGCCGGTTGATCTCGGGGTCGTTCACCGTCGCCAGTGCCTCGCGCACCGCGTCTTCCGTAGCCATACCCACGATGGTACGGCGCCGGGTACACCCGCCGGTAAGTTCCTCAGTGGTCGTCTGTGTCACGTCCCGGCGGCCGCTGCGCCCGCATCGCCGGGAACACCCCGTGGTGGTCCCGGTGCCCGTTCTGCCGTTCCTCCAGTTCCTTCAGCAGGTCCTGCAGCTCCGAGCGGATCCAGTCCCGCGTCGCCACCTCCCCGAGCCCGGTCCGCAGGGCGGCGACCTCCCGGGTCAGGTACTCGGTGTCCGCGATCGACCGCTCGTTCTGCTTGCGGTCCTGTTCCAGGTTGACCCGGTCGCGGTCGTCCTGCCGGTTCTGCGCGAGCAGGATCAGCGGGGCCGCGTAGGAGGCCTGGAGGGAGAGCATCAGGGTCAGGAAGATGAACGGGTACTCGTCGAAGCGCAGCTCGGGCGGCGCGAAGACGTTCCACACCACCCACAGGATGATGACGACGGTCATCCAGACGATGAACCGCCCGGTGCCCAGGAACCGCGCGATGCGCTCGGACAGCCGTCCGAAGGCGTCCGGGTCCCACTCGGGCAGGAGCCGGCGCCGGGGCGGGCGCGGCTGGTCCAGCCGGGGCGTCCGCGGCCGGCCGGCGGCCGTGGCGCCCGCCGGGAGCCGCTCGCGGGTCCTCTCGCGCTCAGGAGTCATCGGCCGCCCCCTCCGCGCCGAGGTGGAACTCGGTCTCCCGCCAGTCCTCGGGCAGCATGTGGTCCAGTACGTCGTCCACCGTCACCGCGCCCAGCAGCGCGCCCGTCTCGTCGACCACGGGCGCCGCCACCATGTCGTACGTGGCGAAGAAGCCGGCGACCACGGGCAGCGCCGCGTCCGGCTCCAGGGGTTGCAGGTCGTCGTCCAGCATGGCGCCGACCAGGGTGTACGGGGGGTCGCGCAGCAGACGCTGGAAGTGGACCGTGCCCAGGTACTTCCCGGTGGGGGTCTCCTCGGGCGGGCGGCAGACGTAGATCTGCGCGGCGTGCGCCGGGGAGAGGTCGGGCTCGCGGATGCGGGCGAGCGCGTCCGCGACGGTCGCGTCGGGCCGCAGCACGATCGGCTCGGTCGTCATCAGACCGCCCGCCGTGTGCTCCTCGTACGACATCAGGCGCCGCATGTCGGCCGCGTCACCGGGCTGCATCAGGCTCAGCAGCCGCTCCTTGAACGTCTCGGGCAGCTCGCCGAGCAGGTCGGCCGCGTCGTCGGGGTCCATGGCCTCCAGGACGTCGGCGGCGCGTTCCTCCTTCAGCTTGCCGAGGATCTCGATCCGGTCGTCCTCGGGCAGCTCCTCCAGCGCGTCGGCCAGCCGGTCGTCGTCGAGGGCGGCGGCGACCTCGACGCGCCGCTTGGGGGAGAGGTGGTGCAGCGCGTTGGCCAGGTCGGCGGGGCGCAGCTGCTCGAAGGTGGCGAGCAGGGTCTCGGCGCCCTGCCCGTCCTCCTCCAGGGAGAAACCGGTGACCGCGGTCCACTCGACGGTCAGCGCCTCCCCCTTGCTGCGCCGGAACGCACCGCCCTTCCTCCCCTTGCGGACGAAGACGCGGTCGATCTCCCACCCGCGGCGGGCCGGCAGCTGATGCACCGACAGGTCCAGGACGGTGACCTCCTCGCCGCCGTCCACGAGGGTCACCCGCCGGTCGAGGAGCTCACCGAAGACCAGCCGCTCGGTGGGCCGCTGCTCGAAGCGCCGGACGTTGAGCACGCCGGTGGTGATGACCTGGCCGTACTGCACGGCGGTCACCCGGTTCATGGGCAGGAAGATGCGGCGCCGGGTGGGGAGTTCGACCACCAGGCCGAGCAGTCTCGGCGGGCGGCGGCCGACCCGCAGGACGACGACCAGGTCGCGCACCCGTCCCACCTGGTCGCCGGCCGGATCGAAGACGGCGACACCGGAGAGGTGCGAGACGAAGAACCGGGGGGCGCCCGCTGCCATGGCGGCGGCTCCTTTGCGTGCGGGGTGTTCCGTCGGGGGGTACAGCCTGCTGCGTTCGTTTTCCGAATTGCCCGCTCGGGTGGGCTTCAGGCTAGCCCGTCCCGATCGGCCGCGGGGTCGCGGCCGGTCCGGACGGACTGGCTCCGTCCGGATCACCCGGCCCCGGTACCCTGCGGTACGCCGTTCAGGTCCCCTCTCAGAGAGGCAGTCCCACCTGTGACTTCGATCTCCCAGGGCCGTTCCCGCAGGGCCGCGCTGGCGGGCGCCGTGTGCGCGCTGCTCGTGACGGGGACGGCGCTCACGGGGTGCGCCGAGGAGGATCCGAACGAGGGCACCAACGGTGTCGGCAGGCTGCCCGCCGAGGAGATCCAGAGCCGGACCCGGAAGGCCGCGGAATCGGTCGACACGGTCCGGCTGCACGGGACCGTGGTCACCAACGGGCGCAGCTACACGCTCGACATGAGGCTGAAGCCCGAGGGCGGCATCGGCTCGGTCACCACCAGGGGGGAGACGTTCCGCCTGCTGCGGACCGGCGACGAGCTGTTCCTGAAGGCCGGTGCGGAGTTCTGGGGTCATACGGACGGCGAGGACGAGGGCGACGGCGAGGCGGACGCGGCGGCGGCCGGCAAGCTCGCCGGGAAGTACGTGAAGGTGCCGCAGGGCGACCCCTCGTACAAGAAGTTCAGCGGTTTCACGGACAAGGACGTCCTCCTCGACGGTCTGCTGACCCTGCACGGCAAGCTGGCCACGGACGGCCACCACGAGCAGGCGGGCGTCCGCACCGTCCGCATCACCGGCGACCAGGGGTCCGGCGGCACCCTGGACGTCTCGCTCGAGGGTGAGCCGTATCCGCTGCGCCTGGTGCGGGCCGGCGAGGCGGGCACCCTCACGTTCTCGGCCTGGGGCGACGACTTCCCCCTGGAGAAGCCGGCCAGGAGCGAGACCCTGGACTACGGCGGGCAGCTCCCCGCCTCGTAGGCGGACGGGCCCTACCCGCGCCGGCGCCGCTTCCCCGGCAGCCGGGGCCGGCCCGCGGGGACCGGTCTCCTGGTCGTCACCGGCGTCGGCAGCGGCGGTTCGGCCAGCGAGCCGTCGGGCAGCGGTGCCGTCTCCCCGGTGGGCTCCAGGCGCAGGACCCGGCACTCGCGGGCCCAGCGCTCCGTCATCGCCTCCCCGTCGGGCGCGTTGAGCCGCTTGCCCTTGAGGGCGTCGACGGCGGCCGTCCACTCCTCGGACCCGGCCCGCAGCTCCACGATCCGCGCGGTCCAGGAGACCAGCCGGCCGCCCTTGTCCTTGCTGCGGACCGTCACCCGGGCCGGCGCGCCGTCGGCGAGTCCCGGCAGCGGCTGCTCCCCGGGTCCGTCGCCGACCACGCAGGCGGCGCCCTCGTGCCACACGTGCCACAGCGCACGGGCCGCGGTGTCGGGCCCCTCGACCCAGACGAGGCCGGACTTCTTCGTGGCCTCCTCGATGAGGGCCCTCTCGAGCAGCTCGCTTGTCATGGGCCCAGCCTATCCGGGGCCGTTCCGGGGCCCCGGGCCTCAGAGCCAGCCGTTGCGCTTGAGCGTGCGGTGGATGCCCAGGCAGAGGGCCACCGTGATCCCCAGGACCACCGGGTAGCCGTACTTCCACTCGGTCTCCGGCATGTACGTGAAGTTCATCCCGTACACCCCGCAGACCATCGTCGGGACGGCGATGATCGCGGCCCACGAGGTGATCTTGCGCATGTCCTCGTTCTGCGCCACGGAGGCCTGGGCGAGGTTGGCCTGGAGGATGGAGTTCAGCAGCTCGTCGAAGCCGATGACCTGCTCCTGCACCCGCGCCACGTGGTCGGCGACGTCCCGGAAGTACTTCTGGATCTCCGGGTCGATCAGCCGCATCGGCCGCTCGCTCAGCAGCTGCATCGGCCGCAGCAGCGGCGCCACGGCCCGCTTGAACTCCAGGACCTCGCGCTTGAGCTGGTAGATCCGCCCGGCGTCGGTGCCGCGCGGCGTGCCCTTGCGGCCCGGCGAGAACACCTCCGTCTCGACCTCGTCGATGTCGTCCTGCACCGCGTCGGCGACCGCGAGGTAGCCGTCGACGACGTGGTCGGCGATGGCGTGCAGCACGGCCGAGGGGCCCTTGGCCAGCAGTTCGGGGTCGTCCTGCAGGCGGCGCCTGAGGGCCCGCAGGGAACCCTGCCCGCCGTGCCGGACGGTGATGAAGAAGTCCCGGCCGGTGAAGCACATCACCTCGCCGGTCTCGATGACCTCGTTGCCGGAGCCGCTCCGGTCGCGGTCGAGGTAGTGGATGGTCTTGAAGACCGTGAACAGCGAGTCGTCGTAGCGCTCCAGCTTGGGCCGCTGGTGGGCCTGGACGGCGTCCTCCACGGCCAGCGGGTGCAGTCCGAACTCACGTGCGATCCCGGCGAATTCGGCTTCGGTCGGCTCGTGCAGGCCGATCCACACGAAGCCCCCGTCGCGGCGCGCCAGGCGCATCGCCTCCTGCGGGGCGAGCGGGCCCCCGGTCTCCAGGCGGCGGCCGTCGCGGTAGACGGCGCAGTCCACGACGGCGGTGGTCGTCGCGGGGTCGCGGGGGGTGTCGTACGGGCCGCTCTCCTTGCGCAGCGAGACACGGGAGGGGCGGACCACGGCACGCAGGTCGCGGATCATCGACATGACGGGCTCCTTCGCGAACGGGCAACGAAAGGCGCCGGCACGACGGGTGGAACAACCCGGAATGAGGACGTCCTGAACTGCGGATGTTTGACACGTCCACAAAGCGGGGAGCACCGCACCGTCGCGGTGGCGAGTTTCGTCGCTGATACAGCTACGGGGGCAGATCAGACAGAACGAAACGAAGCGCTCTTCCGGTGAAGACGCGGGGGAGAGAGGTGGCAGCCTGAGGGGAAGCGGCTACATCAGCGGGCGGAAGAGCGGGTGATACTGCACGGTCGACTTCGGTCCATGCCAGCCCCACCTCCTCCGGCCGGTCCCTCGTGAGGGACGATCCACGATCCCCGGGGGGATCCCCCTGTAGACGGGGAGTGTCACATCGGTGTCCGGGACTCGATCGGAACGCCCCAGGGCCCCGAAGGCCTGGTCGGCACCCCTACTGCGTGCTGTCCCGAACCACCGGCCAAGCGTATCAGCCGACCGGTGTGTCAAGACGCGGCTTTGCCCGGTGCTGACGAGTTCTATGCTCGCCGCATGGCTGATGTTCTTCCTCTGGTCGAGGCCCGGTTGCGCACGGCACTGGGCGAACCGGACGCGCGGGCGGCGGTCACCTTCCTGGGCACGGACCGCATCGAGGTGCTGCGCTTCCACGAGGGCGACATCGTGCGCTACGCCACCCTCGGCATGTCCGCGCAGCCCATGGCCGATCCCACGGCCGTGGTCGCGGACCCGGTCAAGGGTCCGCGCGCGGAGCTGGTGCTGTCCGTCCGGGCCGGGCTCGCCGACACCGACAAGGTGCTCCGCCCGCTCGCCGTGCTGGCCGCCTCCCCGCAGGTCGAGGGCGTGATCGTGGCTCCCGGGGCCTCCCTGGACGTCGGTGGGCCGCTGTGGCCCGGCGCGCCGTTCACCTCGGTGCTGGTCGCCGAGCCGGGCGGTCTGGTGGAGGACCTGGAACTCGACGCGCCCCTGGACCCCGTGCGGTTCCTGCCGCTGCTGCCCATGACCCCGAACGAGGCCGCCTGGAAGCGGGTGCACGGGGCCCAGGCGCTCCAGGAGCGCTGGCTGACCCAGGGCACGGACCTGCGGGACCCCGCCCGCGGGTCCGTGCCGCTGGCGTGAGGAACCTCACCAACGCCCTCCGGCGGCCGGTCGGTTGGTGACGGCGGGACCCCGCCCTCCGCCGCGTGCCGGGCCCCCGCCCCTTTGCCGCGTGCGCGGGCGCACCGCGCCGTGCGGCGGCCCGGTGCGCACGGTGCCGTCCACATCGACGAGGACACCGGGCGGGACGGCGCGCACGGCGGCGGTGCCCCCTCCCGGGTGCCGGACGCCCGGCGGACGTCCGGCGATCGCACGGGACGGATCGACCGAGTCGGTTGATGCCCGCTGCACCTGTTGTGGCGTTTCCGCGGCGGGTTCCCTCCGGACGGGTGATCGTCCTTGACGTGGCGCGGCAGGGGTAGGACCGTGGGGCTCTATGAGGGGCGAACCCAGTTGCCCGAAGTGCGGTGGCCGGGTCAGGGCTCCCGGCCTCTTCTCCGATGCCTGGCAGTGCGGGGGGGGGGGGGGGGGGGGGGGGGGGGGGGCGGCGGGGGGGAGGGGGGGCCCGAAGCGAGCAGACATGGGGCGGGGGTAG
>NZ_JBVITR010000043.1:31505-36394 GCF_055574875.1 Streptomyces sp. NPDC034670 | reverse complement strand
GGGCCGTGGGCGGTGCCGGTCCCCCCCCCCTCTCCCCCCCCCCCTCCCCCCCCGGCCCCCCCCCCCCCCCCCCCCCGGTGCAGCCCGTGATACCACCCAGCGTCGAGGCCCTCGAGGTGGTGGTGCGCCGCACGAAGGTGCCGGTGTGGATGCCGTGGCCGCTGCCGGTGGGCTGGCTGTTCACGGGTGTGGCCTGCGCGGGTGACGACCGCAGCGGGGGCCGTGCGACCGCCGTCGCGTGCACCGGGCCCGGGCCGCTCGGCGGCATGGGCGAACTCGTCCTGGTGGCCGAGGAACTCGGTGTCGGCCTCGGCGCGCGGTACGCGGGCGTCGACGGCCCGGACCCGGGACCGTACCTGGACGTCGAGAAGCCCGCCCAGGCCAAGGTGCTGGCCGCCGGCCGTCCGACCCCGCTCTGGCACCTCTCCAAGACCCCGGACGACCGGGCCGTCTTCGCGGGCGAGGCGCTCGGGATGTGGCTGTGGGCGGTGGTGTGGCCGGAGCAGTCCGGGCTGCTGATGTACGACGAACTGGTGCTCGCCGACCTGCGGGACGCCGGGGCCGAGGTGGAGCTGGTGCCCTGCGGGGCGCTGTCGCCGCGCCTGCTGGAGGCGTAGGACCCGCCGTTCGGAGCGGCTCCGGGGCCGCAGGGCCGAGGCCCCCGGCCCGGGCGGCGGAGGCCGGGCTGCTCACCGGTGCGCGTAGGGGGCGCTGCGCGGGTTCGGGTGTGACAGGAGAGGGTGAAAATCCGGTTATCCTGGAGCGTCCCGCCCGTTCCGTCACCGCCCTGGAGCAAAGCGTCGTGCGCATCGACCTGCACACCCACTCCACCGCGTCCGACGGTACGGACACGCCGGCCGAACTGGTCCGCAAGGCCGCCGCGGCCGGTCTCGACGTCATCGCGCTGACCGACCACGACACCACCCGCGGACACGTCGAGGCCCTCGCCGCGCTGCCCGCCGGGCTCACCCTGGTCACCGGCGCCGAGCTCTCCTGCCGGCTCGACGGTGTCAGCATGCACCTGCTGGCCTACCTCTTCGACCCCGAGGAGCCCGCGCTGCTCGCCGAGCGCGAGCTGGTCCGGGACGACCGGGTGCCGCGGGCCCAGGGCATGATCGCCAAGCTGAACGCGCTGGGCGTCCCCGTCACCTGGGAGCAGGTCGCCCGGATCGCCGGCGACGGATCGGTGGGCCGCCCGCACGTCGCCGCCGCGCTCGTCGAACTGGGCGTCGTGCCGACCGTGGGCGACGCGTTCACCCGGGAGTGGCTGGCCGACGGCGGCCGGGCCCACGTGGAGAAGCACGAGACCGACCCCTTCGAGGCGCTGCGGCTGGTCAAGGGCGCGGGCGGGGTCGCGGTGTTCGCGCACCCGGCCGCGAGCAAGCGGGGCCGGACCGTGCCGGAGTCCGCGATCGCCGCACTGGCCGAGGCCGGCCTCGACGGCATCGAGGTCGACCACATGGACCACGACGCCGGGACGCGGACGCGGCTGCGGGGCCTCGCGCAGGAGCTGGGACTCCTGGTGACCGGATCCAGCGACTACCACGGCAGCCGGAAGACCTGCGTCCTCGGCGAGTTCATGACGGACCCCGAGGTGTACGGCGAGATCACGCGGCGCGCGACCGGGGCGTTCCCGGTGCCGGGGACCGGCGGGGCCTGAGACCCGTCCTCCCGCCCGCCTCCCGTCCGTTCCCCGGCTCCCGCCCGGCTCCCGTCCGTTCCCCGGCTCCCGCCCGGCTCCCGTCCGTTCCCCGGCTCTCGTTCGTCCCCCAGCGCGAGGCAGTCCCCTGCCTGGCGTTCGTTCTTCAGCAAGGCAGTCATGTTCGACGTCGCCGTCTTCGGCTCCCTCTTCCTGACCCTCTTCGTCATCATGGACCCCCCGGGGATCACCCCGATCTTCCTCGCGCTGACCGCCGGCCGGCCCGCCAAGGCGCAGAAGCGGATGGCCTTCCAGGCCGTGTGCGTGGCCGGCGGCGTGATCGCCGTCTTCGGACTGCTCGGCCAGCGGATCCTCGACTACCTGCACGTGTCGGTGCCCGCGTTGATGATCGCGGGCGGACTGCTGCTCCTGCTGATCGCGCTCGACCTGCTCACCGGCAAGACCGACGAGCCCCAGCAGACCAAGGACGTCAACGTCGCGCTGGTCCCGCTGGGCATGCCGCTGCTGGCCGGGCCCGGTGCCATCGTGTCGGTCATCCTCGCCGTGGAGAAGGCCGACGGCTTCACCGGGCAGGTCTCGGTGTGGTCGGCGATCCTCGCCGTCCACGTCGTGCTGTGGCTGGCGATGCGGTACTCGCTGCTGATCATCCGGGTCATCAAGGACGGCGGTGTGGTCCTGGTGACGCGCCTCGCGGGCATGATGCTCTCCGCGATCGCCGTGCAGCAGATCATCAACGGCGTCACCCAGGTGGTCAGGGGCGGCTGAACTCCGCCCGCGGGACGCACCGAGCCCCCGTACCGGACGCGGTACGGGGGCTCGGTGCGCACGAGGCGGGATCCGGCGTCCTGCGTTACGGGGTCGGCGTGTCGGCCGGACGGATCCACAGGCGCTGTCCGATGGCGGCGGCCTGCTGAACGATGCGGTTGACGGAGGCGGCGTCCACGACGGTCGTGTCCACGGGCGTGCCGTCGACGTCGTCGAGTCGCATGATCTCGAAGCGCACGGGCTTCTCCCTTCGTCTGGTCATCCTCCTGAAGGAGAACTACTCGGTGGCCGGCCCGCGGACGGATCGGGCCCGCGCGCCGTCATGGTCAACGATCTGCACGACACACCTATTCCCTACGCTAAGGAAAATCTTTGACCGACTAAATACTGGCCAGTAAGAGTTTCACAGGAGACCGACCGGGACCGGTTGTGTTCATAGCGTGACCGCCGGGACAATGGAAGCGATGAACGAAGACCACGCGACCCTGAGCGCCCGCATCGACCGTACGAACGAGTTGCTCCAGCGCATGCTCGCCGAGGTGGCGAAGACGCCCTCGACCCACGCGATCTTCGTCGACGCCGGCTACCTGTACGCGGCCGCGGGGCGGCTGGTGGCCGGGACCGAGGACCGCCGCGCCTTCGACCTGGACGCCGAGGGACTCATCGACGCGCTCATCGACCGCGGCCGCACCGTCTTCGCGGACAGCAGGCTGCTGCGGGTCTACTGGTACGACGGCGCCAGACGCCGCATCCACACCGCCGAGCAGCAGTCCATCGCCGAACTCCCGGACGTCAAGGTCCGCCTCGGCAACCTCAACGCCAACAACCAGCAGAAGGGCGTCGACTCCCTGATCCGCACCGACCTGGAGTCGCTGGCCCGGCACCGCGCCATCAGCGACGCCGCCCTGCTCGGCGGCGACGAGGACCTCGTCTCGGCGGTCGAGGCGGCGCAGGGGTACGGCGCCCGGGTGCACCTGTGGGGCATCGAGGCACCCGAGGGCCGCAACCAGGCCGAGCCGCTGCTCTGGGAGGTCGACAGCCAGCGCACCCTCGACCTGGACTTCTTCAAGCCCTACGTCTCCCGGCGCACGGTCCCGGCCCACGAGTCCGCGACGGACCGGCCCACCCGCGAGGACGTCCGCTTCGTCGGTGCGCAGATCGCCGCGAAGTGGCTCGCCGCGCGCGGCCGGGACGCCCTGGTGGAACTGCTCCCGGGCCACCCCTACCTGCCCGGCTCGGTCGACCAGGAGCTGCTGGTGGAGGCGGAGGGCCTGCTCCAGTACTCCCTGCGGGGCCAGGCGGACCTGCGGCGCGCCCTGCGCGACGGCTTCTGGGACCACCTGCAGACGCAGTACTGACGCCCTAACGGCCGCCGCGGCGGAGTCCGTCCCAGAAGCCGGCGAGGGCGCGGGCGGTCGGCACCGGTGCGTCGACGGGGGGCGAATGCCCGGCCCCGTCGACGACGGTGCGGTGCGCCCCCAGCCGTACGGCCATCTCGTCGAGGTCCGGCACCGGCCAGGTGTCGTCGTGCGTGCCGGACAGGACGTGGAACGGCAGCGGCACGGCGGCCAGTTCGGCCACCCGGTCGGGCTCGGCGCACAACTGCCGCCCCGTGGCGAGCAGCTGTGCGGGCCGGGTGCCCAGCCAGCGGCGGCGCAACTGCTCCCGGTCGCCGACACCGCGCGCCGGGCCGCCGACCTCCTCGGGCGGCCCCATGGCCAGGATCGCCTCCCAGCACTCGGCCATCGACATCACCGCGAGCGCGTCCCGCAGCAGCTTCACGCGCTGCTCCTGGGAGACGGAGATGCGTCCGGGGCCGGAGGAGACGAGGGTGAGCGAGTGGAAGGGGGCGTGGTCCAGGAGGACGGCGGCACGGGCGATCTGGCCGCCGAGCGAGTGCCCGACGAGGTGCACGGACCCGCCGAGCGCCTCGGCCTGCGCGAGCACGTCCCGCGCCAACTCGTCCTGCGCGTAAGCCGACTCGTCGTCGGTGGGCCCGTCCGACTCGTGCTGCCCCCGTCCGTCCACGGCGACGCCGCGGTACCCGTGTGCGGCGAGCGGCCCGAGCAGCAGCGTGAAGTCCTCCTTGCTGCCGGTGAATCCGGGCAGCAGCAACGCGACCCCCTTCTCCTCGGCCCCGGCGGCCGGCGGCACGTCCACGACGGCGAACTCCCCGCGTGAGGTGCGCAGTCGGCGGGGCCGGGCGTCGTGGGGCGGGGGAGGGAGGAGATGGCTGGTCACGGGGTGAGGGTAGCGGGCGGGAGGGGCCTGACGGGACGGCCGCCGACACGCCGACGGCCCGGCCCCACGGAAAGACGTGGGGCCGGGCCGTCGGGCGGTGCGTCAGCCCTCCACGGACTTCGCGGCGGCCGTGACCTTGCGGGTGCGGCGGGCCTTCGGCTTCTCCTCCGCCGGCGCCTCCGGGTCCGGCACGGCCGTGGTGGCCTTGCGGGTCCGGCGCGGC
>NZ_JBVITR010000043.1:0-31406 GCF_055574875.1 Streptomyces sp. NPDC034670 | reverse complement strand
CCTGGCCTCGGCGGCCTCCGCGGTGTCGACCGCCGTCTCGGCCTTCTTGGCCGTGGACTTCCGCGTGCGGCGCGGCTTGGTCTCGGCGGCCTCGGGCTCCGGTGCGGCCTGGGCCGGGATCTCGGCGACGGCCGCTACGGTCGCGGCCGCCTCGGCGGACTCGGCGGTCCTGCGGGTCCGGCGCGGCCTGGCCTCGGCGGCCTCCGCGGTGTCGACCGCCGTCTCGGCCTTCTTGGCCGTGGACTTCCGCGTGCGGCGCGGCTTGGTCTCGGCGGCCTCGGGCTCCGGTGCGGCCTGGGCCGGGATCTCGGCGACGGCCGCTACGGTCGCGGCCGCCTCGGCGGACTCGGCGGCCTTGCGGGTGCGGCGGCGCGGCCTGGCCTCGGCGGCCTCCGCCGGAGCCGCCGGCTCCTGCGCGGTGGTCTCGGCGGTCCCCTCGACCGTGTCGGCCGTCGTCTCCGCGGCCGCGGCCCTGCGGGTGCGGCGGCGGCGCGGCTTCGCGGGAGCCTCGGAGGCCTCCCCGGGCGTGCCCTCGGCCGTCGCGACGGCCGACTGCGCCGACTGTGCGGGTTCCGCGGGCGCCGCGGACTCCACGGGCTCGACCGCGGTCGCCGCGGCCGGTGCCGCCTCGGCCGGGACCCCGCCGCGCGTCCGGCGACGGCGGCGCGGGGTGCGGACGGCCTCGGCGGCCTCCGTCTCGCTGCCGTCCTCGGCGGCCGGGGCCGCGGACTGCCCGCTCGTCCCGTCCAGCGGTACACCGCCCCGCATCCGGCGGCGGCGCCGCGGCGTACGGTCCGAGGTCTCCCGCTCGGCGGAACGGGAGTCGCTCCGCTCGCCCCGGCCACCGCGCCCGCGCGGCCCACGGCCGCCCGGCTCGCCCAGGTCCTCCAGCTCCTCCGCGTCCAGCCCGGCACGCGTGCGCTCCGAGCGCGGCAGGATGCCCTTGGTGCCCTCGGGGATGCCGAGGTCCGTGAACAGGTGCGGGGAGGTGGAGTACGTCTCCTGCGGGTCGCCGAGGTCCAGCTCCAGCGCCTTGTTGATCAGCTGCCAGCGCGGGATGTCGTCCCAGTCGACCAGGGTGATCGCCGTACCCTTCGCGCCCGCGCGGCCCGTGCGGCCGATGCGGTGCAGGTACGTCTTCTCGTCCTCGGGGGTCTGGTAGTTGATGACGTGCGTCACGCCCTCGACGTCGATGCCGCGGGCGGCGACGTCGGTGCAGACGAGCACGTCCACCTTGCCGTTGCGGAACGCGCGCAGCGCCTGCTCGCGCGCGCCCTGGCCGAGGTCGCCGTGGACCGCGCCGGAGGCGAAGCCGCGCTGCTTGAGCTGGTCGGCGAGGTCGGCGGCCGTGCGCTTGGTGCGGCAGAAGACCATGGCCAGTCCCCGGCCCTCGGCCTGCAGGATCCGCGCGACCATCTCGGGCTTGTCCATGTTGTGCGCGCGGTAGACGAACTGCTTGGTGTTCGCGACCGTGGCGCCCTCGTCGTCCGGCGCGGTGGCGCGGATGTGCGTGGGCTGCGACATGTAGCGGCGGGCGAGACCGATGACCGCGCCCGGCATGGTGGCCGAGAACAGCATGGTCTGGCGCTTGACCGGCAGCAGGTTGATGATCTTCTCGACGTCGGGCAGGAAGCCCAGGTCGAGCATCTCGTCGGCCTCGTCGAGGACGAGCGCCCTCACGTGCGCCAGGTCCAGCTTCTTCTGCCCGGCGAGGTCGAGCAGCCGGCCCGGGGTGCCGACGACCACGTCGACGCCCTTCTTCAGGGCCTCTACCTGCGGTTCGTAGGCCCGGCCGCCGTAGATCGCGGTGACGCGCACGTTGCGCACCTTGCCGGCGGTCAGCAGGTCGTTGGTCACCTGGGTGCACAGCTCGCGCGTGGGGACGACGACGAGGGCCTGCGGGGCGTCGGTGAGGTCCTCGGGCTTCGCGCGGCCCGCCTCCACGTCCGCCGGGACGGTGACGCGCTCGAGGAGCGGAAGGCCGAAGCCGAGCGTCTTGCCGGTGCCGGTCTTGGCCTGGCCGATGACGTCCGTGCCCGAGAGGGCCACGGGAAGCGTCATCTCCTGGATGGGGAAGGGGGTGATGATGCCGACGGCCTCCAGGGCCTCGGCGGTCTCGGGAAGGATCCCGAGCTCTCGGAACGTCGTAGTCAGGGTGCTGCCTCTTCCGTGTGCGCGGTGCGAGGCGAGCGCGGGGGTCGTGTAGGGACCGTGCCGGGGACGTCGGCCGCCTTACGGGCGATGCCGTAGGACACGGGACCACTGCCGACGCTCTAGCGCTCGTACCGCTGGAGGGTTCCCTCCGATCGTCGTACGCGATGTGCCGCACGGTCAGGGAGGGCTGTCGGGTCGGAGCCGATCGGGCCACCGACCGGGCATCCTCATGCAGGCGCCCGTCGAGTACGGAGAAGTACTCAGCAGGCGCATTACCACCATACCCCGGATTCGCGCACACGCCATGGCTGATGCGGTCACGTAGTCGTCGTCACACTGATCCTCCGGGGCCTTCCGGTGCCCGGGAAGCGGGCTATTGTGCGCTTCATGACGAGCTCTGACAAGCCTGACAACGCCGCGGACACCCCCGAGACCCCCGCCGGACACACCGGCGTCGCCGCCATGGACTGGTCGGCCGCCGCCGCCGACCCGCAGTACCGCGCCGCTGTCGTGGACCTGCTCGGCGCGCTCGCGTACGGGGAGCTGGCGGCGTTCGAGCGGCTCGCGGAGGACGCCAAGCTGGCGCCCACCCTGGCGGACAAGGCGGAGCTGGCGAAGATGGCGTCGGCCGAGTTCCACCACTTCGAGCGGTTGCGCGACCGGCTCGCCGGGATCGGCGAGGAGCCGACACGCGCGATGGAGCCGTTCGTCGCCGCGTACGAGGGCTTCCACAAGCAGACGGCTCCCTCCGACTGGCTGGAGGGCCTGGTCAAGGCCTACGTCGGCGACTCCATCGCCAGTGACTTCTACCGGGAGGTCGCGGTCCGCCTCGACTCCGACACCCGTGCCCTGGTGCTGGCCGTGCTCGACGACACGGGGCACGGCGGCTTCGCCGTGGAGAAGGTGCGCGCGGCGATCGACGCGGACCCGCGCGTGGGCGGCCGGCTCGCGCTGTGGGCGCGGCGGCTGATGGGGGAGGCGCTGTCGCAGTCCCAGCGGGTGGTCGCCGACCGGGACGCGCTGTCGACGATGCTGGTGGGCGGGGTCGCGGACGGCTTCGACCTCGCCGAGGTGGGCAGGATGTTCTCCCGGATCACCGAGGCGCACACCAAGCGGATGGCGGCGCTGGGGCTGGCGGCCTGACGCCGGACCGGCTTCAGGGCCCGCGGTGCCCTCGGCGGCCGGTCAGACGGTCGCCGAGCGGCCGCGGAGTCTTCCCGCGGGGCGCAGCAGCAGGGAGAGGGCGGCCGCGGAGACGGCCACCGCGCCGGGCAGCACCGCCAGCGGATTCACGGCGTCCAGCGCGGTGTGCGTCACGAAGGCGCCGAAGAGGGCCCCGGCCGCGCCGGTCGGCAGGACCAGGGAGCGGGCGGGAAAGCGGTGCGGCAGGCGGCGGGTGGCCGCCCACGCCAGAGCGAGGCCGAGGATCGCGGAGCTGAGCGCTTCCAGGAGCATGTCGGGGTCCCTCCCACACGGGCGGCCTGCTCATACCGGTCGTAGCCCGTCTTACCCCTGACCTGCGAAATCCAATCCTCTCCGTGAGGCAGCCGTGTGCACTGCGTGCACGCGGGCCGCGGCGGCGCGGGACGCGGAAGGGCCCGGTGGCACCGCGTCACGGTGCCGCCGGGCCCTTCCCGGTCGTCGCCTACAGCGCGCCGAAACCCACCTTGCGCGGGGCCGGCTCGCCGATCTCGACGTACGCGAGACGGTCGGCCGGGACCAGGACCTTGCGGCCGTGCTCGTCCACGAGACTCAGCAGCTGCGACTTCCCGGCCAGCGCCTCGGCCACCACGCGCTCGACCTCCTCGGCGCTCTGACCGCTCTCCAGAACGATCTCGCGGGGCGCGTGCTGCACGCCGATCTTGACCTCCACGGCTATGTCCCTCCGACGGTCAGTGAAGTGCGCGACCTTCCGCGCCGTACCAGCACACATTAGCCCGGTGAGGGGACGTACACGCTTCGCCCGGCCACGCCAGGAGCGAACAGTGCGCGGGAACGGACGGGCACGGTGCCCGCGGGCGCGGTCAGTGCTGCTGGTCGTTGCCGTGCAGCGGGAACCCGGCGATGCCCCGCCAGGCGAGCGAGGCCAGCAGCTGCACCGCCTGGTCGCGCGGCACGCTGCGGTCGCTGTGCAGCCAGGACCGGGCCACCACCTGGGCGAGCCCGCCCAGTCCCGAGGCGAGCAGCATCGACTCCGCCCGCGAGAGCCCGGTGTCCTCGGCGATGACGTCGCAGATCGCCTCCGCGCAGTCGTTGGTGACCTTGTCGACGCGCTCGCGCACGGCGGGCTCGTTCGTCAGGTCCGACTCGAAGACCAGGCGGAAGGCGCCGCCGTCGTCCTCGACGTACGCGAAGTAGGCGTCCATGGTCGCCCGGACGCGCTGCTTGTTGTCGGTCGTCGACGCGAGCGCGTGGCGCACCGACTGGATCAGCGCCTCGCAGTGCTGGTCCAGCAGCGCGAGGTAGAGGTCGAGCTTGCCCGGGAAGTGCTGGTACAGCACCGGCTTGCTGACGCCGGCGCGCTCGGCGATGTCGTCCATCGCGGCCGCGTGGTAGCCCTGCGCGACGAAGACCTCCTGGGCGGCGCCCAGCAGCTGGTTCCGCCGGGCCCGGCGCGGCAGGCGGGTCCCCCTGGGGCGCGCCGCCTCTGTCTGCTCGATGGCTGTCACGCCGCCTCCCATTGTCGTCCACGTGCGGTGTGAACCGCGCCGCCATCGTACTTTTCGGTAACCGTGGTGTGCGCGGCGGGAGCGCAGAATTTCACGGAGCGGACGGCGACGAAGGCCGTACGGAAGGTTTCAAAAGGTTTCACAGCGGGCAAAATGCGGCCTCCCCTGCTGGGCGAGGCCCTCCGCGGTGCTCTCCTCACCGGTAGTCGTCCTCGTCGAGGGAGACGATCCTGGCCTGTTCCACCAGGTCCGCCTCGTTGGCGCGATCGGGGTCGAGGTCGGTCAGCGGGTCGTCGCGGTCCGGCGCGATGTCCGCCTGCTGCTCGGCCGCGTCGACCACGGGCGCCTCGACGTCGAACTCCTGGTCCTCACGAATGTCCTCGTCCTCCTCGAAGGTCTCGGGGTCGGTCGGATCCACCGTCATGCCGGGCTCCCTTCCTACGAACGTCCCTGGAGAATGCAGGGGGCCACATACGGGTGCCCTCTTCACGAGCCTAGGAGACACCCGATCCGGATGCCATGCGATCCGCGGCCGGGACGTGACCCGGTGCCCGGGCGCCCTGTGACGGCGAACACGTGAATCACCGCGTGATCGTCTCGTAACATTGCCGCATGTCTTCGACCGAGCTGCCGTTGGTGCCGCCCGCAAGCGTGCTTCCCGAAGGGGCCGCCGTCCGGGTCGCCGAGGGCGAGCGGCTCAGGTCGGTGGAGCTCCCCGGGATCACGTTGTCGGTCCGGTCGAGGCCCCCCGCGCGCGAAGGGCTGCCGCCCGCCCTCTACGTCCACGGACTGGGCGGTTCCTCGCTGAACTGGTCGGCGCTGATGCCCCTGCTGGAGGACGTCGTCGACGGCGAGGCGGTGGACCTGCCGGGCTTCGGCGACTCCCCGCCCCCGGACGACGGCGACTACTCCGTCACCGCGCACGCACGCGCGGTGATCCGCTACCTCGACGCCGCCGGACGCGGCCCGGTGCACCTCTTCGGCAACTCGCTCGGGGGCGCGGTCGCGACCCGCGTCGCCGCCGTGCGCCCCGACCTCGTCCGCACGCTCACGCTCGTCTCGCCGGCCCTGCCGGAGCTGCGCGTGCAGCGCACCGCGATCCCGACGGGCCTGCTGGCGGTGCCCGGCGTCGCACCGCTGTTCACCCGGATCACCCGGGGATGGACGGCGGAGCAGCGGGTCCGCGGCGTGCTGGCGCTCTGCTACGGGGACCCCGCGAACGTGTCGCCGGAGGGCTTCCGCCACGCGGTGCAGGAGATGGAGCGGCGGCTGCGGCTGCCGTACTTCTGGGACGCGATGGCGCGCTCCGCGCGGGGCCTGGTCAACGCGTACACGCTGGGTGGCCAGCACGGGCTGTGGCGCCAGGCCGAGCGGGTGCTCGCGCCGACCCTGCTCGTCTACGGCGGCCGGGACCAGCTCGTCGGCTTCCGCATGGCCCGGCGGGCGGCCCGCGCGTTCCGGGACTCGAGGCTGGTGACCCTCCCGGACGCGGGGCACGTGGCGATGATGGAGTACCCCGGCGCCGTGGCCCTCGCCTTCCGCGAACTCCTCGCGGATGCGGCGGATTCGGGGAACGAAGAGGACACCGAGGGGGATACTGGGGAAGCGGGCGCGAAGGGCGCCCCCGGTCCGGCCGCCGACACCGGCGCGGACGAGGCCGTCGACGGCGGGGCGACCGCCGAAAACCTGAGGGGCTGAGGCGCGACGTGGGACGCCACAGTCGTCGTGGACCCGCCCCGAAGGGCGATCCCGCGGACACCACCGCAGGACGGGGCGGCCGGGACGGCCGCCCCGTCCGTGAGCAGGCCCCCGGGTCCCGGGGACACGGGACCCCGTACGGGACGCCGCAGGCGACCCCGGCCCAGGGACCCCCGGCGTACGGGACGCCACAAGGGCCCCCGGAGTACGGGACGCCGGGTCACGGCGCGCCCGGCGATGGGGGAGTGCCCCGCTTCGCCGACGGCACCCCCGCTCGCGGCATGCCGCGCCTCCCGGAGGGATGGCTTCCGGACGGGACGCCGGCGCACGGCGTTCCGTACGTGCCCGGCGGCACCCCGGCGCGCGGCGTCCCCCCGTCCCCCGACGGCACCCCCGCCCACGGCGTTCCCCAGCAGGCCCGCGGCGGCCACCCCGAGCAGCGGGAACCCGGCGGCGGCTGGGGGGAACCGGTGGGGCGGACGGCGGCCGGGGCCGGGTACGGCGTCCCGGGCGGGGTCGGCGCACCCCTGCCGCGACAGCGTCAGGCGCCCCCCGCGGGACCTCGGCGGGAGTACCTCGCCGCCTTCGACGAGGACGGCGACCTCTTCACGCCCCGCCGGCGGGCCTCCGCGCCCCCCGCGGACCCGTATGCCGCCGTCACCGACCGGAGCAGCGCTCCGGTCACCGCCGTCCCGCCGGGCCCCGACGGCGGCGCGCCGCCCAGCGGTGGGCCCGCGCGGGCCGGGGGCGGCAGGGGACGGACGTTCACCGGGATCGCGGCCGCCGCCGTCACCACGGTGCTGGCCGTGGTGGTGGCCGGCCAGGTCGCCGACGGACGCGGCGGCGACGGCGTGCAGGCACAGTCCGCCCCCGACCGGGCCCGCGACGTCCGGGGCCCCGCCTCGCGCGGGGACGACCGGGGGGCGCCCGCCGAGACGCCCGGCCCCGAACGGTTGACGTACGAGGAGCAGATGGAGCGGAAGTACCCGCTCGGCGCCACGTTCACGGGCTCGGGGAAGTTCGACGCGATCCCCGGCATCGACAAGGCTCCGGGGAGGGGCCAGAAGATCACCTACCGGGTGGACGTGGAGCAGGGCCTCGGCCTCGACGGCGAACTCTTCGCCGAGGCCGTGCACAGGACGCTCAACGACAACCGCAGCTGGGCGCACAACGGCGCCCGCACCTTCGAGCGCATCCACTCCGGCGAGGCCGGGTTCGTGATCACCCTCGCCAGCCCCGGCACCACCGCCCACTGGTGCGCCAAGTCGGGCCTGGACACCACCGTGGACAACGTCTCCTGCGACTCGGCGGCCACCGAGCGCGTGATGATCAACGCGTACCGGTGGGCGCAGGGGGCGCAGACGTACGGCGACAGGATCCACGCCTACCGCCAGATGCTGATCAACCACGAGATCGGCCACCGCCTGGGCTACGGCCACGTCACCTGCGACAAGGACGGCGACCTCGCCCCGGTCATGCAGCAGCAGACCAAGTTCGTGGACCACGACGGCATCGACTGCCGGCCGAATCCGTGGCCCTACCCGAAGGGCTGACCCTCCAGCTCCTCTAGCAAGGCCGAACGCGCCCCGCGCGGGAAAGTTACGCCTGTTCACCCCTTTTGGTGGTGCGACGGACAACCGTCCGTCGCACCACCGCCTTGTCCGCATACGTTCGTCCCGCTGCGAGCCGCCGGACGACGGTGGCTCCCCAAGCGGGAGATCGGGGGTGCACACGTGCGTATCGGACTGCTCACGGAGGGTGGCTATCCGTATGTGGGCGGTGGCGCCGGGCTCTGGTGCGAGCGCCTCGTGCGCGGACTCGGACGACACGAGTTCGGGCCACACGAGTTCGACGTCTACGCGTTCAGCCGCAGTGAAGCCCAGGAGGACGCGGGCTGGGTCCCGCTGCCGCCGCAGGTCGGCAGGGTGCGCACCGCGCCGCTGTGGACGGCCGAGGACGACGGGGTGGTGTACGGCCGCCGCGCGCGCCGGCGCTTCACGGAGCACTACGGCGAACTGGCCGCCGTCCTCTGCACGGCGGCCCCCGCCGCACCCGGAGCCGCGCCGGACGCCGCCGCCGAGGCGGACCGTTTCGCCACCGCGCTGAGCGGCCTCGCCGAACTCGCCCGCGACGAAGGCGGCCTGACGGCCGCGCTCCGCTCCGAGACCGCCGTACGCCTCCTGGAACGCGCCTGTCGTGCGCCCCGCGCCCTGCGCGCCGCGCGCGAGGCCCGGGTGCCGGATCTGCTGGCCGTCGCCGCGCACCTGGAGCAGGCCCTGCGCCCCCTCTCGCTCGACTGGTACGGGGAGGACGGACTCGGCGCGGTCGACCTGTGCCACGCCACGGCCGGCGGCGCGGCCGCCCTGCCGGGCCTGCTCGCCCACCACTTCTTCGGCGTCCCGCTGCTGGTGACCGAGTACGGCGTGCGCCTGCGGACGCACTACCTGACCCGCCCGGACTCCTCCTGCGCGGTCCGCTCCCTGCTCGCCGCCTTCCACGGCCGGCTCGCCGCCGAGACCTACCGCCGGGCCGCGTTCATCACACCGGGCAACGCCCACGCCCGACGCTGGCAGGAACGCTGCGGTGCCGACCGGGCGAAGCTCCGCACGGTCCATCCCGGCATGGACGCCGCGCCCTTCGCCGAGGTCGGCGAGTCCCGGGAGGGCGCGGACCCGCGCACCCTCGTCTGGGTCGGCCGGGTGGAGCCCGCCAAGGACCTGGTCTCGCTGCTGCACGCCCTCGCGGAGATCCGCGAGGAGGAGCCCGGGACCCGCCTGCGGATCGTGGGCGGCCCGTCCGGCCCGGAGGGGGCCGACTACCTGGGCCACTGCAAGGCGCTGGCCGCGCAGCTCTTCCCGGACGAGGCGGAGGGCCCGCACGCCGTCGGCGACAACCCGGTGTCCTTCGAGGAGATCGGCGGCCCGGACCTGCCCACCGTCGCCGACGCCTACGCCTCGGGCGCCGTGGCCGTTCTCTCCAGTGTCGTCGAGGGTTTCCCGACCGGGCTGGTCGAGGCGATGTTCTGCGGACGCGCCACGGTCTCCACGGACGTCGGCGCCGTCGTGGAGGCCGTCGGCGGAACGGGCCTCGTCGTCCCGCCGCGCAACCCGCGGGCGCTCGCCGACGCGTGCGTGTCCCTGCTGCGCGACCCCGCGCGACGGGAACGCCTCGGAGCCGCCGCACGCGCCCGCGCACTCGAGCTGTTCACCGTCGAGCAGAACGTCGCGGCGTTCCACCGCCTGTACCTGGAGAGCGTCGCGCGCACCCCGGTCCGCCGCCTCCTGCTGGACGGCGGCGGCGACCCCCTGCCCTTCGCCGCCCCCGCCGAGGCCCACGTCCCGGGCCACTGGACCGATCTGACCCCGCGTGCCGTCCCCGCCTGGGCGAGGAACGCGCCCGTGCGCGCCACCGCGCCGGCACCCGTGACGGAGGCAGTCCGATGACCGACCTCGGCGCACTGCACCGCGGGATGACGGAGCCCGGCGGACCGCGGCCCTCCGGGCCCGCCCCCCGCCGTGGCGCGGCCGACCCGGTCAAGGCGCTGCTGCACCGCCACCGCGAACTGTGCGAACGGGCCGTGGACCCCCTGGAGATCGCGGCCGGCCTGGAGGCCCACGGCGTCACCGACCGGACCGCCGCGCGCTTCCGCCACCGGGACGTCTTCTCCCTCGCGGAGGAGTTGTACGCTCGCGTCCCGCGCGACGGCGACAGCCGGCCCGCCACCGCCGCGGCGGTCCCCGGGGCGCGCGCCGACTGGATCGTCCTCACCCTGCTCCCCGGAGCACTGTGCCTCGCGACGCTGACCGCCCTGCGCCTCACCCACGGCCAGACCCGCCTCCTCGCGGTGACCGCCGGCGTCCTCGCCACCGCCCTCGCCCTGCGCGCGGCACTGCGCCGGGGCCCGCTGAGCCCCGGCACCCCCGCCCCGGCCGCCGCGCGCCGCTCCCCCGCGGCGTTCTGGACCTGCTGGCTCGTCGGCTACGCGCTCCTGGGCGACGGCCTGCTCGACGCCGCGATCACCGGCGGTCCCGACGGCCCGCCCACCGGCGCCGCGGAGGGGGACTGGCCGCTCACCGCCGCCCCGGTCCTGGCCCTCGCCCTGTCCTGCGCACCCGCCGCCTGGACCGCCCACCTCCTCTCCGCCCGCGCCCGCCGCAGGCTCGCCTCGAGCCGGGGCCTGGAGGACTTCGCCGCTTCCGTCCGGCCCGTGCTGCTCGGCGCGTTCGCCCTGTTCCTGTGCGCACTGGCAGCCCTCCTCGCCCTCTCGGCCGCACTCCTCGACGAGCCCTTCGCCCTTCCCCCGACCCTCGCCCTGGGCGCGCTCCTCTTCCTGGCCCGCCTCCTCTCGGTCCACGGCTTCACCCACGCCCCGAGGGTGGTCCTCACGGCCGCGGCCACCGCCCAGGCGGCGGCCCCGGCCTCGGTCTTCGCGGCCCGCCTCCCCGGCTGCGCCCCGCTGGCCGTACCCGTGGACACCCTGGCCGCCGCCTGGGGCCCCGCCGCCGTCCCCACCCTCATCTGCGGGGCGGCGGCCCTGACCCTCCTGGTCCACGCCTCCCGCAGACTCACCCGGGCCTCGGCCCACACCCGCCCGGAGCAACCGCGGTGACCGCCCGAGCCCTCCGCGCGGGCCGAGCAGGAGGGAGCCGGCCCCCCGCACGGCGCGAAGGCGGACCGCGCCGGCGCGTCCGGCGGTCGCGCGCGGCCGCGGCACCGGCACCCCCGTCCCGGCCCCGCACCCACCCCCTCCGCCGTAGGCGTCACGCGCGCCCCTCCGGGACCGCACGCGCGCCGCAGGCACAAGACGCGCACCCTCACGCATCCGCGCATCCGCATCCGAAGGAGAACCTCGCATGATCACCCGCCCAGCGGTTCCGGACGCCGAAGGAGCCGCCCGATGAGAGTCCTGCTGATCGGATCCAACGGCTACCTCGGCCGCTTCGTCGCCGAGCGCCTGCTCGCCGACCCGGCCGTCCAGCTCACGGCCCTCGGCCGCGGCGACGACGCCGACGTCCGCTTCGACCTCGCCACCGGCAGCCCCGGCGCCCTCACCCGCTTCCTCGACGCCGTCCACCCCGGCGTGGTGATCAACTGCGCGGGCACCACCCGGGGCGGAGCGCGCGAACTCACCCGGCACAACACCGTGGCCGTCGCCACCGTCTGCGAGGCCCTGCGCCGCAGCGGCTGCGGCGCGCGTCTGGTGCAGATCGGCTGCAGTTCGGAGTACGGCCCGAGCCAGCAGGGTTCCTCCACCGCGGAGGACGCCGTCCCGCGCCCCGGCGGCCCGTACGGCGTCAGCAAGCTCGCCGCCACCGAGCTGGTCCTCGGGTCCGGCCTGGACGCCGTCGTCCTGCGGGTCTTCTCACCCGTCGGCCCCGGGACGCCGGCCGGCTCCCCGCTCGGCCGGCTCGCCGAGGCCATGCGCCGCGCCATGCAGTCCGGCGACGCCGAGCTGAGGCTCGGCGGACTCGGCGCCCAGCGGGACTTCGTCGACGTCCGCGACGTGGCCCGTGCCGTCCACGCCGCCTCCCTCTCCGCCGCGCAGGGCGTCATCAACATCGGTTCGGGCCGCGCCGTCCGCCTGCGCGACGCCGCCGCGGTCCTCGCCCGCGTGGCCGGATACGGCGGCACCCTCACCGAACCGGACGGCCCTCCCGGTGCCCACGCGTCACCGAACCCGCACGCCGCCCACCTCAGGGCCACCATCAGCCATTCCCGCACCGACTCCGACCACCCCGCGCCTCCGGTCGCGTACCCATACCCGGACGGCTGCGGCAGCTGGCAGCAGGCCGACGTGCGCACCGCACGCGACCGGCTCGGCTGGCGGCCCCGGATCAACCTCGAGGAGTCCCTGGCCGACATCTGGATGGAGGCGGCGTGCCGTATCTGACCCGCGTCGAGCCGGGCACCGCGAGCACCGACGTCCGCACCGGGTTCGGTGTCCCGGGCCTCGCGCACCCCCTCGTCGCCCCGGCCGAGTGGAGGGGGCTCGCCCGCCCGGGCACCCCCCTGCACTGGGTCGTCCTGAACGTGGCCGACGGCCCCGGCGCCCGGCCCGACCCGCACTGCCTGGAGGCGGCCGGCCGGCTGCGCGACGCCGGCGTCCGCGTCCTCGGCCATCTCGACACCGCGCACGGCCGGCGCGGTTTCGGCGAGATGATCCCGCAGGCCCACCGGTTCCTCGACTGGTACCAGGTCGACGGCTTCCTCCTCGACCGCTGCCCCGCCGACCGCGCCGGGCTCCCCGGGGTCCGGCGCGCCGTCACCACGCTCCGGGTGATCCGTGACGACGCGCACATCGTCCTCGGCCACGGCACCCACCCGGACCCCGGATACGCCGAGAGCGCCGACCAACTGGTCACCTTCTGCGGGGCCTGGAGCGACTACCGCTGGTCGCAGGCGGCGGAGTGGACCGCCGACCATCCGCCCGAGCGCTTCTGCCACTTCGTGTACGGAGTGCCCGCACCGCACCTGGAGGAGGCCCTGCGCATCGCCCGCTGGCAGGGGGCCGCGACGATCTACTTCACCGACCACCGGGGCCGCGGCGGCCGCACCGATCCCTGGGAACCGCTGCCCGGCTACTGGGACGACATCGTCTCGCGAATCGGGACGGGTGTCTCGGAATGAAAAAGGCCATGGCAGTGTTGATCGGAGAACAACCGTAGTGATTGACCGACCAACGGAGTCCCCGTGTCGTTGCCACCCCTGGTCGAGCCGGCCCCCGAGCTCACCGTAGACGAGGTTCGCAGGTACTCCCGCCACCTGATCATCCCCGATGTGGGGATGGACGGGCAGAAGCGGCTGAAGAACGCCAAGGTGCTCTTTGTGGGCGCCGGTGGCCTGGGTTCGCCGGGGCTGATGTACATGGCCGCCGCGGGCGTGGGCACGCTCGGCATCGTGGAGTTCGACGAGGTCGACGAGTCGAACCTGCAGCGCCAGGTCATCCACAGTCAGTCCGACATCGGCCGCCCCAAGGCGGAGTCCGCGCGTGACACGATCAAGGGCATCAACCCGTACGTGAACGTCGTCCTGCACGAGGAGCGGCTCGAGGCCGACAACGTGAAGGACATCTTCAGCCAGTACGACCTGATCGTCGACGGCACGGACAACTTCGCGACCCGCTACCTGGTCAACGACGCCTGCGTGCTGCTGAACAAGCCGTACGTGTGGGGCTCGATCTACCGCTTCGACGGCCAGGCCTCGGTCTTCTGGTCCGAGCACGGCCCCTGCTACCGCTGCCTGTACCCGGAGCCCCCGCCCCCCGGCATGGTCCCCTCCTGCGCCGAGGGCGGCGTCCTCGGCGTGCTGTGCGCGTCCATCGGCTCCATCCAGGCCAACGAGGCCATCAAGCTCCTCGCCGGCATCGGTGAGCCCCTCGTCGGCCGCCTGATGATCTACGACGCCCTGGAGATGCAGTACCGCCAGGTCAAGGTCCGTAAGGACCCCGACTGCGCGATCTGCGGCGAGAACCCGACCGTCACCGAGCTCATCGACTACGAGGCCTTCTGCGGCGTCGTGTCCGAGGAGGCCCAGGCGGCGGCCGCCGACTCCACGATCACTCCCAAGCAGCTCAAGGAGTGGATCGACGACGGCGAGAACCTCGAACTCATCGACGTCCGCGAGCCGAACGAGTTCGAGATCGTGTCCATCCCGGGCGCCCGCCTGATCCCCAAGAACGAGTTCCTCATGGGCAACGCCCTGGAGAGCCTGCCGCAGGACAAGAAGATCGTCCTGAACTGCAAGACGGGTGTCCGCAGTGCGGAAGTCCTCGCGGTCCTCAAGTCCGCGGGCTTCTCCGACGCCGTCCACGTCGGCGGCGGCGTGATCGGCTGGGTCAACCAGATCGAGCCGGAGAAGCCGGTCTACTGAGCCGCGGCCGGAGCCGGGCCGGAGGCGGGGGCCTCGGACACCACGGGTGTCCGGGGCCCTCGCCCGCGTCATGAGCAGACCTTGCCGTCCTCGGGCACGGTGCCGTCCAGGAGGTAGGCGTTCACCGTGGAGTCGACGCAGTCGCTCCCACTGCCGTACGCCCCGTGGCCCTCGCCCTTCCAGGTGAGCACCACGCCCACGTCCTCGCCCAGTTCGTCCGCCATCCTCCGGGCACCCTCGTACGGGGTGGCCGGGTCGCCGGTGTTGCCGACCACCAGGATCGGGGCCGCGCCCGGCGCGCTCACCTCCGGGGTGTCGTACCGGCCGGGCACCGGCCAGTCGTGGCACCAGCCGGCCGTGTCCCAGCCGAGGAAGGCCCCGAACACGGGCGAGATCTCCTCGAACTCCGGCAGCAGTTCCCTCGCCTGGGCCGCGGTCGGCCGCTGCCTGGCGTCCAGGCACGATATGACCCGCTGCGAGTGGGTCGCCGTGCCGTAGCGCCCCGAGGCGTCGCGGTCGTTGTAGCCGTCGGCCAGCGCCAGCAGCTTCGAGCCGTCCCCCTTCTCCGCGGCCCGCAGCGCCTCGGTCAGGGCCGGCCAGCTCGTCCGGCTGTACAGCGGCAGGACGATGCCGGTCAGGGCCAGCGTCTGCGTCAGCTTCCGCCCGGGTGAGGACGTCGGCAGCGGTTCCGCGTCGATCCGCTCCAGCAGGTCCGCGATCTCGCGCGACCCCTGCTCGGGGTCCCGGCCGGTGGACTCCAGGTAGTTGTCGAGCGCCAGTTGGAAGCCGCGCGTCTGGTTCTTGGCGTGGCCCACCGTGTCGGCACTCGGGTCGACCACCGCGTCGAGCGTCATCCGGCCCACCTTCTCGGGGAACAGGTGGGCGTAGACGCCGCCGAGTTCGGTGCCGTAGGAGATGCCGAAGTAGTGCAGCCGGTCGTCGCCGAGGACCTGCCGGATGCGGTCCATGTCGCGGGCGGTGTCGGTGGTCGCCACATGGGCCATCAGCTTCCCGGCGGCCTTCCGGCAGCCCTTGCCGAAAGCGGCGGCGTCCTCGAAGTACGCCTGCTCCTCGGCCGGCGTGTCCGGGGTGCCGTCCACCGACGACTCGGCCGCCTGGATCTCCCGGTCGCTCCGGCAGCGGACGCCCTCGCTGGCGGCCACCCCGCGCGGATCCCAGCTCACCAGGTCGTACCGCTCGCGCAGTTCGGCGACGGTGCCGGCGTAGGACGGCATCATGGACACCCCCGAGCCACCCGGACCGCCGAAGTTGAACAGCAGCGAGCCGAGGCGGTCGTCCCCCGTGGCCTTCGCCCGGATCAGCGCCAGCCCGATCGTGGCGCCGTCGGGCTCCGACCAGTCCAGCGGCACCCGGAGCGTGGCGCACTGCCAGTCGCGGCCCGGGGCGGGGGCGTCCCCCGAGGCCTTGCAGCGTCCCCAGTCGAGCGCCGTCCCGCCGCCCTTGCCGTCGTCCCCGCCGTCGTCGCCGGACGGGCCGCCGCTGCAACCCGCCGCCAGCAGTGCGGCGGCGACCGTCAGGGCCGCCCACCGTGTGATGCGCGCCATGTGCCGCTTCCCCCCTCGCCTGGCCGTCCGCACCGTGCCGCGGATGGCGGTCAAGCCATGGTAGGCAGACCCGCCTCGTACCGGGGAAGTCTGTGGATAACGCGTTGACCTGCGGGTTCGTGGGACGATGCCGCCTCAGGAGCAGACGGTGCCGGCCTTCGGCACCTTCCCGTCCAGGAGATAGCCGTGCACCGCGTCCCGCACGCACCGGTTCCCGCTGCCGTAGGCGCCGTGCCCCTGGCCCTCGTACGTCAGCTCGACGCCGACCCCCTCGCCCAGCGCCCGCGCCATCCTGCGCGCCCCCTCGTACGGGGTGGCCGGGTCGCCGGTGTTGCCGACCACCAGGATCGGGGCCGCTCCGGGGGCGCTCACCTCCGGGTGGTCGGCGGCCCCCGGGACCGCCCAGTCGGTGCAGCCGATCAGCCCCCACGCCAGGTAGTCGCCGAACAGCTCCGACGCGGCCCGGAACCCGGGCAGCCTGCGCTCCACGTCCTCGGTGTCGTAACGGGGTTTGTCGTCGGCGCAGTTGACGGAGACGTTGGCGGGGACGAGGTTGCTGTACCCGCCGTCCCGGTCGCGCCCGTTCAACGAGTCGGACAGCACCATCAGAATCGTCCCGTCGCCGGCGTAGGCCTCCACGAGGCCGTCGGTGAGGAAATCCCAGAAGTCCCGCGAGTACAGGGCCTGGAGGATCCCGGCGGTCGCCGCGGTCTGGGTCAGTTCGCGCGGGAAGACGCCGGGAATCGGCGCGGCGTCGAGGTCCTTCAGGAACCCGGCGATCCGGTCCTTCACGTCCCGGGCGCTGTCGCCGACGGGACACTCCTCGGCCTGGGAGACGCAGTGCTCGGCGTAGTTGTCGAGCGCGAGCTGGAAGCCCCGCGCCTGCCCGAGCGAGCCCTGCGCCGGGTCCTGCGTGGGGTCGACGACCGCGTCGAACACCGCCCGGCCCACCTTCTCGGGGAACAGGTGGGCGTGGACGCCGCCGAGTTCGGTGCCGTAGGAGAAGCCGAAGTAGTGCAGCCGGTCGTCGCCGAGGACCTGGCGCATCAGGTCGAGGTCGCGGGCGGCGTCGGTGGTGCGCACGTGCGGCAGGATCCGCTCGGAGTTCTTCTCGCAGGCCGCGTTGAACCGCTTGGTGCTCTCCAGGAGTCCGGTCCGCTCGGCCCCGTCGTCGGGGGTCGCGTCCTGCTGGAGGTACGCGTCGAGCTGCTGGTCGCTCCCGCAGCTCACGGGCGCGCTGCGACCGACCCCGCGGGGATCGAAGCTCACCAGGTCGTAGCGGGTGCGCAGGGTCGCGTAGTCCTCGCCGAACGCGGGGAGCGCGGTGACGCCGGAGCCGCCCGGGCCGCCGAAGTTGAAGATCAGGGATCCGATGCGCTCCTCCGGCCTCCCGCTCGACCTCGCCCGGATCAGCGCGAGGCCGATGGTGTCGCCCCCGGGAGCGTCCCAGTCCAGGGGTGCCTCCAGGGTGGCGCACTGCCACGCGGTCCCGTCCGGCAGGGGCGAAGGGGCGGGGCCCGCGCCCTGCGCCTCGGACGGGGCCGGGCAGTCCCCCCAGTCGAGTTCCTGCCTCGTCAGGTCCTCGCTCCCGTCCCCGTCGTCCGCACCGCAGCCCGCCGACGGCGCGAGCAGCAGGGCGGCGCAGACGGCCAGGACGACGGCACGCGGACGGCAGGCAGGGGGCATGCCTCCATCCTGCGGTGCCCCGGAGCGGGCCGCGCGGGACACGGGCCGTACGAGGGAGGAACCGGGGCGGCCCCGAGGCGTTCCCCTCGCCGTCCTCGCCGTCCTCGCCGTCCTCGCCGTCCTCGCCGTCCTCGCCGTCCTCGCCGTCCTCGCTGTCCGTGCGCGCGCCGTCCTCGCCGTCCGTATCCCGTATCCCCCGGGGACCGCCCCTAGAGCGCTTCCTTGCGCGTGAGGTGGTTGAAGGCCAGCCATCCCGGCAGGACCGGCAGCCACAGCGTCAGCAGCCGGAACAGCAGCACCGCCGGCGCGGCGACCTCCTTGGGGAGGCCGACGGCGATCAGGCCGACCGTCAGGGTCGCCTCGACCGCGCCCACACCGCCCGGCGTCGGCGCCGCCGAGCCCAGTGCGTTGCCGGCGAGGAAGACGACGGCGACGCCGGCGATGCTGATCGAGGTCGTCTCGTCGCCGAACGCCCGGATCGAGGCGTCCAGGCACATCACGAAGCAGGCGGTGAGCAGCAGCATGCCGCCGATGCCGGTGACCAGCTTCTGCGGCCGCTGCAGGACGTCGAGCATGCGCGGCACGACCCCGGCGAAGAGCGACCGCACCCGGGTGACGACGAACTTCCGCAGGAACGGCACCGAGGTCATCACGAGCACCAGCACCGCCACCGTCAGCAGACCCGCGATGACGGTGCGGGACGGCGACAGGGAGGGCGTCTTCTCGGTACCGGTCAGGTAGCCGAAGGACAGCAGCATCAGGATGTGACAGCCCAGCCCGAACAGCTGGGACGCGCCGACGCTCGCCACCGCGAGCCCCGGCCGTACCCCCGCGCGCTGGAGGAAACGCGTGTTCAGGGCCACACCGCCCACCGCCGCCGGGGCGACGATCTTCACGAACGACCCGGCGACCTGCGCCGCCACCGTCCGCAGGAACGGCACCCGCTCCGGCACGAACCCCAGCAGCGCCAGGGCGGCGGCGAAGTAGCTGCCCGCCGAGAACAGCACGGCCGCGGCCACCCAGCCCCACTCGGCGCCCGCGATCAGCGGGCCGAACTCGATGTGGGCGAGCTGGGTCAGCAGGAAGTAGGCGCCGATCGCGCCGGCGATGAAACTGATCAGCGTGCGCGGCCGCACCCGCTCCAGACGGGCCGGTTCGACCGGAGCCTGCGGCCTGATCCGCAGCACCTCGTGCCGGATCTGGGTGAGGAGGTCCTCCTCGCGCGCCTCCTCCAGGGCCTCGTCGATGGCCCGCTTCTCGGCCCGCTGCTCCGCGCGCACGGCTTTCTTGTCGGGCTTCTCGAGCACGGGCCGCTCGGTGTCGTCGGCGGTCTGCTCCGCGCGGAGCAGCCGGGACTGCCGGGAGGCCTCCAGGACCGCCTCGCGCTCGCGCTGTGCCCGTTCCCGGGCGAGCCTGCGCAGGGTCGCGCGGGTGGAGCGGCTCAGCGCGATGGGCTGGAGCATCGGCAGGCAGTCCGCCACGGCGTCGGGACCGAGGACGCTCAGCGCGGAGGCCACCGCCCGTTCGGCGCCCACCCTGAGGCCCAGCGTCACGAGCAGCTGGGAGACGTCCATGCGCAGCAGCAGGTCGCCGGCCGCGATCTCGCCGGCGCGCAGGTCGGTGAGGATCACCGTGCCGGAGCGGTCCACCAGGATCGCGTCGCCCACCAGCCTGCGGTGCGCGATGCGGCGGGACTGCAACGCCCGTACCTGGTGCCAGGCGTCGCGCAGCAGTTCGTCGGTGATCTCCTCGTCGGCCAGCGAGTCGAGGGTGCGCCCGCCGGTGTGCTCGTAGACGAGCATGACCGCGTCGGGGCCGAGCTCGGAGGTCGCGATCAGCTTGGGCGCGTTGGCTCCGGCCGCGATGGCCGCGTACGCCAGCAGCGCCTCCTGCTCCAGGGCCTGGCGCAGCGACTGGAGGCTGCTGCGGGTGGCGAAGCCGCGCAGGGTCAGGTTGCGCCAGGCCCGGTAGAAGAACCCCTGCGCCTGCTGCTCCCGGTCGACCACCGTCACGTCCAGCGGCGGGCCGTCCTCCAGGGTGACGAAGTACCGGCGTCCCCGGTCCCCGGCCTCGGACGCGTCGCCGGACTCCACGCGGGAGGCGCTCACCGGGTGGAATCCGACGGTCCGCAGGCCCGCCATCAGGGTCCGGCCGGTGGGGCGCACATTGGGCGAGCCGACCGCGTAGAGGGTGCCGTAGGCGACGGACCAGCCGATCAGCACCGTCAGGATGATCGAGAACGGGGTCGTGTACCCGGTGACGAGCATGGAGAAGGCGTCGAGGAGCAGGACCACCCACAGCACCGCGCGCCATCTGGGCCTGCGGGACATGCCGACGGCCGTCATGTACGCGATGACCGGGGCCAGGTAGCCGTGCACCGGATCGGTCAGGGCGTGGATGTCGCCGGGGGAGGGCTGGGTGAGCGCCTCCTGGATCGAGTCGGGGGCGGCCCGCGCGACCCACAGGTCCGTGGCGAGCGTCACACCGTGTGCGAGCACGGCGGCGAGCACGCCGTCGGCGATCCGCAGCCCGTCCCGTTTGATCAGGCGTTCGATGGCGAAGGCGACCGGCACCAGGAGGATCGCGATGCTGGAGGCCAGGCCCGCGATCTTGATGAGCAGGTCGGGCGCCTGCCCGGTGCCCTTGGTGATGTCCTGTTCCAGGCCCGAGGTGGTGCCGTGGGCGAACGCGGCGATCGCCAGCAGCACCACGACGGCGAGGACGCCCACGAGGAGCCGCATGAGGTCGGACGGGCGGTGCACCCGCGCGGGGAGCAGCGGCTCGTCGCCCTCGACCTCGTCGATGTACGCCGTGTCCGCGTCGTCGGTGCCGTCGGTGCCGTCGGTGTCCAGTGCGGCCCTCTTCCCGGCCGCCCCGGTGCCGGCGCCCTTCGTGTCGACGTCCCTCGTGTCGGCGTTCGCGGTGTCCGGGCGCGGCGGGGTGTCAGGGGTGCTCCCCGTGTCCCCGGGGTGCGCGCCCTGCTGCCTCGTCGTCTCTTCTTGGTCTCGTATCACCAGTCACCGCCCGCACGATGGTGGCATGCCGTACCGGCACAAGGGGACATCAGGGTCCAAATGCGGGGCCGCACGGTCTGCCCGGGGCGGTGGCGCGGGGCGAGGGGGGCGCACGCGCGCGGACGCGGGGCGTTGTCGGTGGGGTGGTGCAGGATGGGTCGGATGAGTCAGGAGAGCCTTCCGCCCGGTGCCGTCCCGGAGCACCCGGGCGACCTGCCCGAGTACGCCGAGCGGGTCCTCGAGGTGGCCGAGCTGATCCCGCCGGGCCGGGTCATGACGTACGGCGACGTGGCGGAGTGGTTGGGGGAGGGCGGCCCCCGGCAGGTCGGGCGGGTGATGGCCCTCTACGGCGGGGCCGTCCCGTGGTGGCGGGTCGTCCGTGCGGACGGGGTCCTGCTGCCGGGCCACGAACCGAGGGCGCTCGGCCACTACCGCGCGGAGGGCACGCCGCTGAAGGAGGCGGGCCGGGCCGCGGCGGACCACGTGCCGCGCCTCGACATGAGGCGTGCGCGGTGGGACGGCGGTGGACGCACCGGGGGTCACACCTGACAGCTTCCGCCATCGCGCGCGCCGCCGTGTGACGCGTGATCCGCGAGGGAGGAGGGAGGCACGCCCATGGCATGACGTACGTTCGTGAGCGGAGGGACGGGTGTGCCGTGAGTGCCGCGAGAGAAAAACCGGAAGTCCTGCTTCCGTACTTTTCACCGGCGTAGCGTCGGCCGCACGCGCCCCCTCCACACCCGGGTCCACCGCCCTCCGCGCGCGGCGGACCGCCCCCCAGCACACCCACCAGGACCGGCGAACCACGTGAGCTCCTCTTCCTCCACCAGCGGCCTGTCGCACCCCCAGGTGCGGCGGGGGAGCCGCGGCGCTTACCGACTGGTCCGTACCCCGCCGGCCCGCGTGAATCCCCCCCGACTGGACGCCGCACAGCGCTCCGTGGTTGACCACGGGACCGGACCGCTGCTCGTCCTCGCGGGTCCGGGCACCGGGAAGACCACCACGCTGGTCGAGTCCGTGGCCGCGCGGATCGCCCGCGGCGGGGATCCCGAACGCGTCCTGGTGCTGACGTTCAGCCGCCGGGCGGCCGTCGAGCTGCGCGACCGCATGGCCCTGCGCATGGGTGCCGCGCGGGCCCCGCAGGCGACCACGTTCCACTCGTTCTGCTACGCCCTGATCCGCGCCCACCAGGACAGCGACCTCTTCGTGGAGCCGCTGCGGCTGCTGTCGGGTCCCGAGCAGGACGTCACCGTCCGGGAACTGCTCGCCGGCCAGGCCGACCTGGAACGGCTCGGCCTCGCCCACGTGCGCTGGCCCGACGAACTGCGCGCCTGCCTGACCACCCGCGGTTTCGCCGACGAGGTCCGCGCGGTGCTCGCCCGCACCCGCGAACTCGGCCTCGGACCCGGAGCCCTGCACGCCTTCGCCCGCCGCATCGGACGCCCCGACTGGCGCGCCGCCTCCGCCTTCCTCGCCGAGTACCTCGACGTCCTCGACCTCCAGGGCGTGCTCGACTACGCCGAACTGGTCCACCGCGCGGTGCTCCTCGCCCGCCGCCCCGAGGTCGCCCGGCAGCTGACCGCGCGGTACGACGCCGTCTACGTCGACGAGTACCAGGACACCGATCCGGCCCAGGTGCGCCTGCTGCACGCCCTGGCCGGCGAGGGCCGCACCCTCGTCGCCTTCGGCGACCCCGACCAGTCGATCTACGCCTTCCGGGGCGCGGACGTGGGCGGAATCCTGGAGTTCCCGCACGCGTTCCGCCGCGCGGACGGCCGCCCCGCCCCGGTCCGGGTGCTGCGCACCTCGCGCCGCTCCGGCGCCGCCCTGCTGGCCGCCACCCGGCTGGTGACCCGGCGCATGCCGCTGCCCCGCCTGCCGGCCGAGAAGGTCCGCGCCCACCGGGAGCTCACGGCCGCGCGGGAGGGCGGCCGGGTCGAGGTGTACACCTACCCGACGCCCGGCACCGAGCTGGACAACATCGCCGACATCCTGCGCAGGGCCCATCTGGAGGACGGCCTGCCCTGGAGCGACATGGCCGTCCTGGTGCGGGCCGGCTCCCGCGCCCTCCCCGTGCTCCGCCGCGCGCTCACCGCGGCGGGCGTCCCCGTGGACGTCGACGGCGACGACCTGCCCCTGCGCCACGAACCGGCGGTGGCCCCGCTGCTGACGGCCCTGCGGGCGGTGGCGACGGCGGCGGCCGAGAGCCACGGCCAGGGCGCGGAGGCCGGGTCCGGGACCGCTCGGACGGCGGTGGGCGGGACGACCGGCGAAGCCGCGGCGGACGGAGGGCGTCCCGAGGCCGGTACGGACGGGGAGCACGCCGGACCCGGCGCGGACGAGGACCGCCCCGGGGCCGGCGCCGTGCCGGAACCGTGCTGGCTCGACACCGAGACCGCCCGCACCCTGCTCGCCTCCCCCCTCGCCGGCATGGACACCGCCGACCTGCGCCGCCTCGGCCGGGCCCTGCGCGAGGAGGAGCGGGCCGCGGGCAACCCGCTGCCACCGCCCTCGGACGAACTGCTCGCCCGGGCGCTGGCCGAGCCGGAGCGGCTGGCCGTGCACGACCCCGCGTACGCGCGGGGCGCCCAGCGCCTCGGCGCGCTGCTGCGCAAGGTCCGGGAGCGCCTGGCCGGCGGCGGCACGGCCGAGGAGGCCCTGTGGGACCTGTGGGACGGCACGCCGTGGCCCCAGCGCCTGGAACGCGCCGCCCGGCGCGGCGGCGCGGCCGGACGCAACGCCGACCGGGACCTCGACGCCGTGTGCGCGCTGTTCGCGACCGCGGCCCGCGCGGAGGAGCGCACCGGTGGCCGCGGCGCCCTGAACTTCCTGGAGGAGATCGAGGCCGAGGACATCGCCGCCGACACCCTCGCGCGGCGCGCCGTCCGCCCCGACGCGGTACGCCTGATGACCGCGCACCGCTCCAAGGGCCTGGAGTGGAGCCTGGTCGTCGTGGCCGGCGTCCAGGAGGGCCTGTGGCCGGACCTGCGCCGCCGCGGCTCCCTGCTGGAGGCCGACCGCATCGGCCGCGACGGACTCGCCGAACCCCTCACCCCGGGCGCCCTGCTCGCCGAGGAGCGCCGCCTGTTCTACGTGGCCGCCACGCGTGCGCGCGAACGCCTGGTGGTGACGGCCGTGAAGGCGCCCGCGGACGACGGCGACCAGCCCTCCCGGTTCCTGACCGAGCTCGGCGTCGAACCCCGGGACGTCACCGGGCGCCCGCGCCGCCCCCTGTCCGTGGCCGCGCTCGTCGCCGAACTGCGCGCCACGACGGTCGACCCGCGCGTCTCGGACGCCCTGCGGCGGGCCGCGGCCCACCGGCTGGCCCGGCTCGCCGCCCTCGCCGACGACGACGGCCGCCCGCTCGTCCCCTCCGCGCACCCCTACCGCTGGTGGGGCATGTTCGAACCGACCGAGTCCAAGGTGCCGCTGCGGAGCCGCGACCAGCCCGTCGTGCTCTCCGGCAGCGCCCTCGACCAGCTCGCCCGCACCTGCGCACTGCAGTGGTTCCTGGGCCGCGAGGTGAAGGCCGACGCCCCCGCGACCGCCGCCCAGGGCTTCGGCAACGTGGTGCACGCCCTGGCCGACGAGGTGGCCTCCGGACACACCCCGGCCGACCTCGACGTCCTCATGGAACGCCTCGACTCCGTGTGGAACGCGCTGGCCTTCGACGCGCCGTGGAAGTCGGCGCAGGAGAAGGAGAACGCGCGTGCCGCGCTCGAACGCTTCCTGAAGTGGCACGTCATGGACCGCGCCGGACGCACCCCGGTGGCCGGCGAGCACGACTTCGACGTCACCCTCGAGGCGGGCGACTACCAGGTCCGCATCCGCGGCCAGATGGACCGCGTCGAGGCCGACCGCGACGGCCGCGCCTACGTCGTCGACTTCAAGACCGGCAAGCAGGCGCCCAGCTCCGCCGAAGTGGCCCGCCACCCCCAGCTCGCCGTCTACCAGCTCGCCGTGCGCGAGGGCGCCGTCGACGAGGTGTTCGGCGGGGTGCGCCCCGAGCCCGGCGGCGCCGAACTCGTCCAGCTGCGGCAGGGGGCCGCCCGGCGGGACGGCGGCGAGACCCTGCCCAAGGTGCAGGCCCAGCCGCCGCTGGAAGGGGAGTGGATCGGCGACCTGCTGGCCACGGCCGCCGGCAAGGTCCTCGACGAACGGTTCACCCCGACCGCCGGCCAGCACTGCGCCCACTGCGCCTTCCGTGCCTCCTGCAGCGCCCGGCCGGAGGGCCGGCACGTGGTCGAGTGACCGCCGGTGACCGCCGGGCGACCGGAGGGGCCGGAGCCGCCGAAAGGGCCGGAACAACCGGAGTGACGCATCGCACCCCCTGCTCCGACCTGCGGTTTCCCCGACCCGGAGGGCGCTTCGGCCTCCGCTGTCGGTACCCGCCGCTAGCCTCTGCGTGTGCCCGCTCGCCTCACCGACCCCGATCAGCTCAAGGAACTCCTCGGCATCCCCTTCACCCCGGAGCAGACGGCCTGCATCACCGCGCCGCCCGCCCCGCAGGTGATCGTGGCCGGAGCCGGATCGGGCAAGACCACGGTGATGGCGGCCCGCGTGGTGTGGCTGGTCGGCACCGGCCGGGTCGCCCCCGAGCAGGTGCTCGGCCTCACCTTCACCAACAAGGCCGCCGGCGAGCTCGCCGAACGCGTCCGCAAGGCGCTGGTCAAGGCCGGTGTCACCGACCCGGACCCCCTCCCGCCACCCGGCCGCCCCTCCCCGTCGACCCCGGCGGCGGTGCTTCGCCCCGACCCCTCCCGGCCGGACCCGGACGACCCCCCGGGCGAGCCCGTGATCTCCACCTACCACGCCTTCGCGGGCCGCCTCCTGACCGACCACGGCCTGCGCATCGGCCTGGAACCGTCCTCCCGCCTGCTCGCCGACGCCACCCGCTACCAGCTCGCCGCACGGGTGCTGCGCGAGGCCCCCGGCCCCTACCCGGCCCTGACCCGCTCCTTCCCCGACCTGGTCGGGGACCTCCTCGCCCTCGACGCCGAACTCGCCGAGCACCTCGTGCCGCCCGAGGAGCTGCGCGCCCACGACACCGAACTGCTGCGCGCCCTGGAGCACACCGCGCTCACCAACGCCGACCTGCGCAAGGTCCCCGAAGCGGCCGCCGCGCGGCGCGAGCTCGCCGACCTCGTGCTGCGCTACCGGGCCGCCAAACGCGAACGCGACCTGCTCGACTTCGGCGACCAGATCGCCCTGTCCGCCCGGCTCGCCGCGATCCCCGAGGTGGGCCGCGCCCTGCGCGAGGAGTTCCGCGTGGTCCTCCTCGACGAGTACCAGGACACCTCGGTCGCCCAGCGCGTCCTGCTGTCCGGCCTCTTCGGCCACGGCACCGGCCACCCGGTGACCGCCGTCGGCGACCCCTGCCAGGCGATCTACGGCTGGCGCGGCGCCTCCGTCGCCAACCTCGACGACTTCCCCGAGCACTTCGCCCACGCCGACGGCCGCCCCGCCACCCGCCAGTCGCTCAGCGAGAACCGCCGCAGCGGCGGCCGCCTGCTGGACCTCGCCAACGGCCTCGCCGCACCCCTGCGCGCCCTGCACGAGGGCGTGGAGGCCCTCCGTCCGGCCCCCGGCGCCGAACGCGACGGCCTCGTGCGCTGCGCCCTGCTGCGCACCCACGCCGAGGAGATCGACTGGGTCGCCGACTCCATCGCCCACCTGGTGCGCACCGGGAAGGCGCCCGGCGAGATCGCCGTGCTCTGCCGCACGGCGACCGACTTCGCCGAGATCCAGGGCGCGCTGGTGGCCCGGGACGTCCCCGTCGAGGTGGTCGGCCTGTCCGGGCTGCTGCACCTGCCCGAGATCGCCGACCTCGTCGCCGTCTGCGAGGTCCTCCAGGACCCGGGCGCCAACGCCTCCCTCGTGCGGCTGCTGACCGGCCCGCGCTGGCGCATCGGCCCGCGCGACCTCGCCCTGCTGGGACGCCGCGCACGGCTGCTGGTGTCCCACGGGCGCACGCCGGACGACGACCCGGACCGGCGGCTCGCCGAGGCCGTCGAGGGCGTCGACCCGGCCGAGGTGATCTCGCTCGCCGACGCCCTCGACACGTTCCTGGAGACACCGCTGGAGGAGCGGGAGGACGACGGGCTGCCCTTCTCGCCCGAGGCGCGCGTGCGCTTCGCCCGCCTGGCCGCCGAACTGCGCGACCTGCGCCGCTGTCTGGCCGATCCCCTCATGGACGTCCTGCACCGCGTGCTCGCCGTCACCGGCCTGGAGGTCGAGCTGTCGGCCTCCCCGCACGCCCTGGCCGCCCGCCGGCGGGAGACCCTGTCCAACTTCCTCGACGTCGCCGCCTCCTTCGCCGCCGGCGACCACGAGGCCACCCTGCTCGCCTTCCTGGGCTTCCTGCGCACCGCCGCCCAGTACGAGAAGGGCCTCGACAACGCCCTGCCCGGTGGCGAGAACACCGTCAAGGTGCTCACCGCGCACAAGTCCAAGGGCCTGGAGTGGGACGTCGTGGCCGTCCCCGGACTGGTCACGGGCACCTTCCCCAGCGGCCAGGGCCGCGAGAAGTGGACCGCCCAGGGCAAGGTGCTGCCGCACGCGCTGCGCGGCGACGCCGCCACCCTGCCCGACGTCCCCTCCTGGGACGCCCGGGGCCTGAAGGCGTTCCACGAGGCGATGAAGGAGCACCAGCACACCGAGGAGCTCCGCCTCGGCTACGTCACCTTCACCCGCCCCCGCTCCCTCCTGCTCGGCTCCGGCCACTGGTGGGGCCCCAGCCAGAAGAAGCCGCGCGGCCCCTCCGCGTTCCTCCGGGCCCTCCACGACCACTGCGCCGCCGGGTACGGCGAGATCGAGGCGTGGGCCGACGAACCCGCCGAGGACGAGGAGAACCCCGCCCTGCACCGGGCCGCCGACGACCAGGTGTGGCCCCTGCCCCTGGACGACGACGCCCTCGCCCGCCGCCGCGCGGCCGCCGAGACCGTCCTCGCCCACCTCGACCGCCTCGCCGCCCGCCCCGACGACCGGCCCGCGGCCCTGCACGACCCGGACACCCACGACGACCCCGACTGGCCGCCGCCACCGGACGACGACCCCTTCACCGCGGAAGGGGCCCCCTTCCCGGACGGCGCCCCCTTCCCCGCGGAGGACGCCCCCTTCCCGGACGACGACCCGGACGACTGGGACTCCTGGACCACCGACCGTCCCGCCGACCGCCCCACCGTCCCGCACCAGGCCACGTCCCCGGAGTCCACCGGAGGCCCCGGCCCCGGCACACCCGAGGACACGCGCGCCCGCCCCGCCGAGGCCGCGGCCGTCCCGCACCCGGATCCCGCGGAGGGGACGGCACGGACCGGCGGCACCCCGCGGCCCCGCTCCGCCGAGGAGGAGACCGAAGCACCCCGGCTCACCCCGGAGGAGGCCCGCACCGTCGCCTCCTGGGACCGCGACCTCGACGCCCTGGCCGGAGAACTGCTGCGCACCCGCGCGAGCACCACCGAGGTCCCGCTGCCTGCCTCGCTCACCGCCTCCGAGCTGCTGCGCCTGGCCGCCGACCCGGACGGCTTCGCCCAGGAGCTGGCCCGCCCCATGCCCCGCCCGCCGCAGCCCGCCGCGCGCCGCGGCACCCGCTTCCACGCCTGGGTCGAGTCCCGCTTCGAGGAACTCACCCTCCCCATGCTGGAACCGGACGACCTGCCCGGCGCCGCGGCCGAGATCGCCGACGAACGCGACCTCCAGGCCCTCAAGGACGCCTTCGAACGCACCGAGTACGCCCACCGCACCCCCTACCGCGTGGAGGCCCCCTTCCAGCTGTCGATCGCCGGACGCGTCGTCCGCGGCCGCATCGACGCCGTCTACAAGGAGGGCGACGGGGACGGGGCGACGTACGAGATCGTCGACTGGAAGACCGGCCGCGCCCGCACCGCCGACCCGCTCCAGCTCGCCGTCTACCGGCTCGCCTGGGCCGAGCAGCAGGGCGTTCCCCCGGAGTCCGTCGGCGCCGCGTTCCTGTACGTGCGCACCGGCGAGGTCGTGCGCCCCGACCCCCTGCCCGGCCGGGCCGCACTGGAACGGCTGCTGCTGGAGGACCCGTCCGGCGAGCCGCCCGGTGAGATACCGCACTCCGAGGACACCGGCGCGGGCCGATAGGCTCGTCGGTATGAGCCAGCCCGTTGACAGTGCCGTCAGCGCCGTCCGCACGTACATCGAACAGCACCGCCCCGCCTTCCTCGACGACCTCGTCGAATGGCTGCGCATCCCCTCCGTGTCGGCCCGGCCCGACCACGCCCCCGACGTGCGCCGCAGTGCCGACTGGCTCGCCGCCAAGCTCGAGGAGACCGGCTTCCCGACCGCCGAGGTCTGGCAGACCCCGGGCGCCCCGGCCGTCTACGCCGAGTGGCCCTGCGCCGACCCCGGCGCGCCCACGGTGCTGGTCTACGGCCACCACGACGTCCAGCCGGCCGCCCGCGAGGACGGCTGGGACAGCGACCCCTTCGAACCCGTCGTACGGGGGAACCGCCTGTACGCGCGCGGCGCGGCCGACGACAAGGGCCAGGTGTTCTTCCACACCCTCGGCGTCCGGGCCCACCTCGCCGCCACCGGCCGCACCACCCCGGCCGTCCACCTGAAGCTCCTGATCGAGGGCGAGGAGGAGTCGGGCTCCCCCCACTTCCGGGCGCTCGTCGAACAGCACGCCGACCGGCTCGCCGCCGACGCCGTGATCGTCTCCGACACCGGCATGTGGTCCGAGGACACCCCCACCGTGTGCACCGGCATGCGCGGCCTCGCCGAGTGCGAGATCCGGCTGCACGGCCCCGACCAGGACATCCACTCCGGCTCCTTCGGCGGCGCGGTCCCCAACCCGGCCACCGCCGTCGCCCGCCTGGTCGCCGCCCTGCACGACGAACACGGGCGCGTGGCGATCCCCGGCTTCTACGACGGCGTCGTCGAACTCACCGACCGCGAGCGCGAACTCTTCGCCGAACTGCCCTTCGACGAGCGGCAGTGGCTGCGCACCGCCAAGTCCCACGGCACCCTGGGCGAGACCGGATACAGCACCCTGGAACGCCTCTGGGCCCGCCCCACCGCGGAGGTCAACGGCATCGGCGGCGGCTACCAGGGCCCCGGCAGCAAGACGATCATCCCGTCCTCCGCCGTGGTGAAGCTGTCCTTCCGGCTGGTCGCCGGCCAGGACCCGGAGCACGTGCGGAAGGCCGTCCGCGCCTGGGTGCCCGGACAGCTGCCCGAAGGCGTCCGCTGCGAGATCTCCTTCAGCCCCGCCACCCGCCCGTGCCTGACGCCGCTGGACCACCCGGCCCTGCAGTCCGTGGTCCGGGCGATGGGCCGCGCCTTCGGCGCACCCGTCCGCTTCACCCGCGAGGGAGGCTCCGGCCCGGCCGCCGACCTGCAGGACGTCCTCGGCGCACCGGTGCTCTTCCTCGGCATCTCCGTCCCGTCCGACGGCTGGCACGCCCCCAACGAGAAGGTGGAACTCGACCTGCTCCTCAAGGGCGTCGAGACGAGCGCGTACCTGTGGAGCGACCTCGCCGAGCACTGGCGGCACGCGCCCTGACCGCCGTACGCCGCCCGGACCGGCCGCCCGCGCGGGGCACACTGGAAGGGCCCCCGGCGGCGCCCGCCGGCCCCGGTCGCCCGCGCCGCCCGTCCCGCCGAACCGCCCGCCGAACCGATCCGTCCCCCCGGGGGAGTTGGAAGCACCCGTGACCACCTGGACCGACCACACCGCCGACCGACCCATCTCGCTCACCGCCCCGAGCGGCATCGACCGCGCCGCCCACCACCGGCTCGACGAGGCGTGGCTCGCGGCGGCCTGGAGCCACCCCTCGACCCGCTGCTTCGTGGTCTCCGGCGGCCAGGTCCTCATCGACGAGACGGCGGACGGGCGCACCGAGATCGTCATGACCCCGTCCTTCGAGGCCCCGCTCACCGAGGCGCACCGCTACTTCCTGGGCACCGACGAGGACGGCGTCAGCTACTTCGCCCTCCAGAAGGACTCCCTGCCCGGCCGCATGGACGAATCCGCCCGCCCGGCGGGCCTGCGCGAGGCGGGCCTGCTCCTGTCGCCGCGGGACGCCGGTCTGATGGTGCACGCCGTCGCCCTGGAGAACTGGCAGCGACTGCACCGTTTCTGCTCCCGCTGCGGCGAGCGCACCGTCATCGCCGCGGCCGGCCACATCCGCCGCTGTCCCGCCTGCGGCGCCGAGCACTACCCGCGCACCGACCCCGCCGTGATCATGGCCGTGATCGACGAGCAGGACCGCATCCTGCTCGGCCGCCAGGTCCACTGGCCCGAGGGCCGTTTCTCGACCCTCGCCGGATTCGTCGAGCCCGGCGAGTCCATCGAGCAGTCGGTGCGCCGCGAGGTCCACGAGGAGGTCGGCATCGACGTCGGCGAGGTCGAGTACATCGCCAGTCAGCCCTGGCCGTTCCCGTCCAGCCTGATGCTGGGCTTCTTCGCCCGCGCCACCTCGACCGCGATCGACGTCGACGGCGACGAGATCCACGAGGCCCGCTGGTTCTCCCGCGACGAGCTGCGGACCGCCTTCGAGTCGGGCGAGGTGCTCCCGCCCTACGGCATCTCGATCGCGGCCCGCCTGATCGAGCGCTGGTACGGCAAGGACCTGCCGACCCGCGGGGCCTTCTGAGGGAACCGGTCCTGCGACGGGACCCGCACGAGAGCGGGGGGGGGGGGGGGGGGGGGGGGGGGGGGGGGGGGGGGGGGGGGGGGGGGGGGGGGGGGGTGTGGGGGGGGGGGGGGGGGCTTCTTTCTT
>NZ_JBVITR010000042.1:62552-65565 GCF_055574875.1 Streptomyces sp. NPDC034670 | reverse complement strand
GGCCGGCCGGCCGTCCCGCGGCGGGCGGCGACGGGCGCACCGGGCCGTGCGGCCGTGAGCCGGTCGCACGGCCCGGCCCCCGACGCGCGCGGCCGCGCGGTGGCGTACGAGGCGGTACCGCGTGACCTTCCCGGGGAGCCGTCCGCCGTGCGGCCGCCCGCCGGCGGCACGGCGGGTGTGTGAGGGAAGGGAGAGCGGTTAAACGGCTGGAATGAGCAGCTATCCCGAAAGGATCACGTCGAGCGACAGCGGGTTCCCCTCGACGGTCTCCCGGCACGACCCGCCCGCCCGCGCGGTGCCGGGTGCCGGCACGGCCCCGATGCAGCCCAGGCGGGACGGCGAGGGCAGCCTGGCGCACGTGGTCGAGACCCTGCTGGACAAGGGCCTCGTGCTGAACGCCGACATCATGGTCTCGGTGGCCGGGGTGGAACTGCTGGGCATCCGCCTGCGCGCGGCGCTCGCCTCGTTCGAGACGGCTGCCCGTTACGGACTGGAGTTCCCGTCCGGCACGGACACGGAGACCGCCGCGTGGCGCGAGACGAGGCAGGAGAAGGAGACCTGCCCGGCGTGCGGCAAGCGCGCCCCCGTCGAGCAGCTGCTGGACCAGTGGTGCCCCTGGTGCGGATGGCGCAGCGCCCAGGCCCGGTTGCGGGACGGCTCCGAGGGCGCCCCCGCGGCCGTCACCGCGGGCGGGGACGGCACCGCCGCCGTCGAAGGGGGCGGGGCCGACGGGGCGGCCGCACCGTCCCCGCAGGAGCGGGAGGCGCAGCGGCGTGACGGCTGACCGGTCCCCGATGCGGCCCACGCGGGATCCCCGGGTCACCCTGGACGACCTGGTGGAGGTCCTGCTGAACAAGGGCGCGGTCCTGCACCTGGACCTCATCGTCGCCGTGGCCGACATCCCGTTGATCGGCGTCTCGATCAGGGCGGCCGTCGCCGGGATGGAGACCATGCTGGAGTACGGGATGATGCGCCACTGGGACGACGCCACCCGCGCCTGGGCCGAGCGGTCCGCCGCCCGCCGCGCCCTCGACCTCAGGGAGGGCGAAGGCGTCCTCCACCGGACGAGCGGCGGTCACCTGCTGGCGGAGGGCGTCTACACCGGCTGGCGGCCCGGCACCGTCTACCTCACCGATCAGCGCCTCGTCGTCCTGCGCCACGAGCCGCGGGAGGTCCTGTGGCAGACCGAGCTCGCCGCCGTGCGCGCCGTGCGGCTGGAACCGGAGCGGACGGTCGGCGGCGAGGAGCGCCTGCGCCTGGAGGTGACCCTGGCCGACGGCGGGCGGGAACTGCTCTCGGCCCGGGAGCCGGAGAAGCTGCACGACCTGCTCACCCGGGCCTGCGCCGGCCGCCTCGCGCCCGCCCTCGGGTCCGGCCCCGCAGCCGAGGAGGAACCGCCGCTCGCCGAGGGACACCTGTGGTACCGGGAACCGCGCCGGTCCGGCCCGCTGTGGCGCGGCGGACGGGCGCGGCTGACCGCCGGCCGGCTGACCTGGAAGTCCCCGGTGGACTCCCGGCCGGCGCTGGTGCTGCCCACCGCGGACATCGCCGGGGTGCGGCGCCTGCCCGAGCGCGGCCCCGCCGGGGAGGGCGGCGTCCTCGCCCTGCGCACCACCGCGGGGGACGAGGTGCGGCTCGCCGCCGACGAGCCGGCCGCCTGGGCACGGCGGCTGGACGCGGCCCGTCCGGTGGCGGCGGCCGGATGAGCGGGCGGGCGGGGAACCGAGCACAGCAGCAGGAGGGTGGAGAACCGACATGCCGTTGACCGTCGACGAGAAGAGCCTCAAGCACGGAGTGCTGTCCCTCGTGGTCACCTTGGTGGAGGTCATCCAGGAGGCGCTGGACCGCCAGGCGCTGCGCCGCATGAACGGCGGCGACCTGACCCCGGAGGAGGCCGAGCGCCTGGCGGACGCCCTGCTGGAGCTGGACGAGGCGCTGGAGCAGATCAAGGAGGACCACGGCATCGTCTCCTCGGTCGCCGATCTGCACCGCGGCCTGGACGAGGTGGTCGACGACGTCGTCGACAAGCTGATCAACCCCCGGCGCTGGGCGGAGGAGGCGGGCGCATGACCGAGCACACGGCGCTGTACGTGTACGCGCTGGTCCCGGACCGGCGGGACGCCGCCGACGGCGTCACCGGACTCGACGGCCGCCCGCTGCGCCTGGTCGGCGTCCCCGGCACCACCGTCGCCGCGCTGGTGCACGACGCCACGCCGACTCCCTTCCAGGGCGACGACGAACAGGTGCGCCGCTGGGTGGCGGAGCAGAGCCGGGCGGTCACCGCCGTCTGGGAACGGACCGGCAGCGCCCTGCCGATGACCTTCAACGTCCTGGTCGCCGACGACGCCGCGTCCGGCCGGAGCGCCGAACGGCGCCTGGCGGACTGGATCACCGAGCAGGAACCCGACATCACCGGGCAGCTGGAGGAACTGGCCGGGCGGTGCGAGCTGCGGGTGGAGATCACCGTGGACCGCACGGCCGCCGCGGCCGGGGGCCTGGGGGAGGGTACGCCGGCGGACGGACTCGAAGGCCGGTCGCCCGGCATGCGCAGGCTGCTGGCCAAGCAGCGGGAACAGCAGGCCCGGAACGCGGCCGGGCAGCTCGCCGACTCGCTGCACGCCGAGGTCCGGCAGCGGCTGCTGGCCGTCGCCGAGGACCTCCGCGACCGCGGGCCCGCCCACCGCGACGCCGACGAGACGGACGTCCTGTCCGCCGCCCTGCTCGTCCGCGCCGAGGACGTCGACGCCGTCGGCACCGTGCTGAGCGAACTGAGGGACCGGCAGCCCGCCGTCCGCATCCGCTTCCTCGGCCCCTGGCCCCCGTACTCCTTCACCGACGCCCGGCACCGCGCCTACGCGCGGGAAGCGGCCCCCTGACGACCGGTCACGGCGTCGGGGGCCGGGACGGCGGGGGGGGGGGGGGGGGGGGGGAGGGGGGCGGGGGGGGGGGGGGGGGGGGGGGGGGGGGGAGGGGGGGGGGGGGGGGGGGTGGGGGGGGGGGGGGAGGAGCCTCC
>NZ_JBVITR010000042.1:58010-62542 GCF_055574875.1 Streptomyces sp. NPDC034670 | reverse complement strand
ACACCGCGCAGGCGGAGGGAACTCCCCCCCTGCCCTCTTGTGCGGGTTGTCGGGTGCGGGGGTGGTTTTCCCCGGGGGGGGGACGACCCGCCCTCCGGCCCCCCGCGTCGGGGCCCGGCGGGTCACGGGATCACGGGATCACCGCGGAGCCGGGGACCCGGACCTCACGGGACGAGCTTCAGCAGCCGGTTGGGCGAACCCGAACCGGCGCCGGTCACCTTGCCGGTGGTCGCCCCGCCCACCAGGGCCGAGGCGACCTGGGCCGGGGTGGCGGAGGTGCGGCCGGCCAGGTAGACCGCCGCCGCTCCGGCGACGTGCGGGGCCGCCATCGAGGTGCCGGAGATGGTGTTGGTCGCGGTGTCACCGGTGTGCCAGCCGGCCGTGATCGAGGAGCCGGGGGCGAAGATGTCCAGCACCGAACCGTAGTTGGAGTAGCTCGCCCTGGCGTCCGTGCTGGTGGTGGCGCCCACGGTGAGGGCCTCGGTCACCCGGGCGGGGGAGGAGGACGAGGCGTTGGTGTTGCTGTTGCCCGCGGCGACCGCGTAGGTGACGCCGCTCGCGATGGAGTTGCGCACGGCGGTGTCCAGGGCGGCGGACGCGCCGCCGCCGAGCGACATGTTGGCGACCGAGGGACCGGAGTGGTTCTTGGTCACCCAGTCGACGCCGGCGATGACCCCGGCGGTGGTCCCGGACCCGTTGTTGTCCAGCACCCGCACGGCGACGATCTTCGCCTTCTTGGCCACGCCGTGGGTGGACCCGGCGATGGTGGTGGCCACGTGGGTGCCGTGGCCGTTGCCGTCGGAGGCGGTGGTGTCGCCGTCCACGGCGTCGTACCCGTAGCTGGCACGGCCGCTGAGCTGCTGGTGCGTGATGCGGACGCCGGTGTCGATGACGTAGGCGGTGACACCGCTGCCCGCGCTGTCCGGGTAGGTGTAGGTGCGGGACAGCGGGAGCGAGGTCTGGTCGATGCGGTCCAGGCCCCACGGCGCGTTGGACTGCGTGGCGGCGATGCTCACCCGCTGGTTCTGCTCGACGGAGGCGACCGCCGGGTCGGCGGCCAGCCGCCTGGCCCCGGTGGCGGAGAGGGCGGCGGTGTAGCCGTTCAGCGCGCTGCCGAACGTCTTCTCCACGCTGCCGCCGTATCTCTTGAGCAGGTTCTTGCCCGTGGCGGAGGACGCCTTGAACCCGGCGTCCTTCTTCAGCGTCACGATGTAGCTGTCCTCGACCGCGGCGGGGGAGTCGGCGGCGAGCACCGTGCCTTCGGCGGGGGCGGCGTGAGCGGGGATCGTGGTGAGCCCGCCGGCCAGGGCGGCCGTCGCGACACCGGCGATCGCGGCGAACCGTATCTTCTTGCTGCGCAGTCGTGCCATTACGAGGGGTTCCTCCTCTAGGCGGCGCGCCTGGGTGGGGCACGCTTCTGTGGGGGTGGGTGCGCGATCGCGCGCACCCGCCAGGAGCGTTGCGTTCCGCTCCGGGCTGCGGGCAAGCCTCACCTACAACTCATGCGCATGACAAGAGGGGTGAGCACCTGTCAACGATTCCGCCACGCGCGCGAAACAAAGCGGCCCCGGTCCCCGGCACGGCGCACGGCCCGCCCGACGGCCGTGCGGGCGGCTGCCGGCCGAGGGCTCCCGCTCCTTCGGGGGGCCCGTGCGGCGGCCCGCTCCTTGCGCCGGCCGCGGCCGGTCCCGGGCCCCGGGCTCCCCCGGTCCGGGGCAGGTCCGCACCCCCCGGACGGCCGTCCCGGCCACGGTCCCGGTCGAGGAGGCGGACAGGACGGCACGGGCCGGTCGCCGCGCTCGGCGCGGTGGCCGCTCACCGCGCCCGCGACGCCCGCGGCCGCCTCCACGAGGGCGGCCCGGGCCGCCGCGGGGCTCGGCGGCCCGCCGCGGCCGTCCGCCCCGCCGCGGCCGTCCGCCCCGCCGCGGCCGTCCGCCCCGCCGCGGCCGGCGGCGCCGGAGCGGCCCCGGGGCACGGACGGGCCGGCGCGGCCCGTTCCGCCCGTCCGCGGTCGTGGCCGTTTCGTTCCGGCGGTCGCGGAAACCCGCCGCGGGACGGTGGCGGCCCCTCCGAGCGGGAAGGCAACTCATGAAGAAGGCGTTGTGGACGGTCCCGGTTGTCGCCGCGGGTGTCGCGGTGGCCCGGAAGGCCGGGGAGAAGCACCGCGGCGACGACCGGGCGGGCGACCGGTGGCTCACCGTGACGGTCAACCGGCCGGTCACGGAGGTGCAGCCGGACGGGAATCCGCCGGCTCCCCTCGACGAGCTCGCGGAGAGGATCGAGGTGCGGGTCCGTCCGGCTCCGGGCGACCGCGGCACGGAACTGGCCGCGCGGCTGAAGGAGCCGGCGTCCGCGGTGTCGTCGTCCCTGCCCGCGCGCCTGGCCGGGCAGGACCCGCGCCAGGAGGTGCGGCTCGCGCTGCGCCGGGCCAAGGCCCTCCTGGAGACCGGTGAGGTGATGCGGCCCGACGCGCCGCCGACGACCCGCCCGACCCCGGGCGGCAAGCTGGTCGAGCTGCTCTCCCGTCGCTCCGGTGGGGAGGGAGTGCTGTGAAGGCGCTGTGCTGGGAAGGCGTGAACAAGCTGTCCGTCGAGCAGGTCCCGGACCCGGAGCTGCGCAACGACCAGGACGTCGTCGTGCGGCTGCTCGCGGGCACGACCTGCGGCTCCGACCTGCACCTCATCGGCGGCTACGTCCCGGCGATGCGCGCCGGGGACGTGATCGGGCACGAGTTCGTCGGGGAGGTCGTGGAGACCGGCTCCGCCGTGCGCCGGCACAAGGTGGGCGACCGGGTCGTCGTCTCCTCGTTCGTCGGGTGCGGCCGGTGCTGGTACTGCGCCAACGACCTGTGGTCCCTGTGCGACAACACCAACACCAACCCCGGCATCGGCCAGGCCCTGCTCGGCTACGAGACCGCCGGCATCTTCGGCTACTCCCACGCCATGGGCGGCCTGCGCGGCAGCCACGCCGAGTACGTCCGGGTCCCCTTCGCCGACTACGGCGCCTTCCCCGTGCCCGAGGGCATCGACGACGTCAGCGCCCTGTTCGTCTCCGACTCGGTGCCCACCGGCTGGATGGGTGCCGACCTGGCCGGCGTCAAGCCCGGCGACGTGGTCGCGGTCTGGGGCTGCGGCGCCGTGGGCCAGATGGCCGCCCGGGCGGCCGCCCTGCTCGGCGCCGAGCGGGTCATCTCCATCGACCGCATCCCCGAACGGCTGGCCATGGCCGAGCGGTACGCCGGCTCCGAGACCATCGACTACACCACCACGGACGTCGCCGCCGAGCTGCGCGAACGCACCGGCGGCCGCGGTCCCGACGTGTGCATCGAAGCGGTCGGCATGGAGGCCCACGGCGACGGCCCGATGCACCTGTACGACCAGGCCAAGCAGCAGCTCCGGCTCCAGACCGACCGGCCCACCGCCGTGCGCCAGGCCATCCACGCCTGCCGCAAGGGCGGCAGCGTCTTCGTCCTGGGCGTCTTCGTGGGCGCCGTCGACAAGTTCCCGCTCGGCGCCGTGATCAACAAGGGGCTCACCGTGCGCGGCGCGCAGTTGCACGGACAGCGCTACATCCCCATGCTGCTGGACCGGCTCGCCGCCGGCGAGATCGAGACGGCCCACCTGGCGACCCACACCGTTCCGCTCGACCGGGCGCCCGAGGCCTACGACCTGTTCAAGCACAAGACCGACGGCTGCGTCCGCGCCGTCATCCGTCCCTGACCGCGGGGGGCGCGTGATGCTCGACAGGGCCGCGCACCGGGTCGCCGGCCGGCTGGCGCGACGGCGCTCGGCGCCGGCCCTGCACCCGCACGGAGTGCTGTGCTCCGGGACGCTGGAGGTGCCCGGGCGCACCGGCCCGGCCTGGGGCGTGCCGTGGCTGGACCGGCCCGGTTCCTACCCGGTGACCGTGCGCTGGTCCCGTGCGCTCGGCCTGCCCGGGCGGCTGCCGGACGCCCTGGGCCTGGCCGTCCGGGTCACCGGCGCCGGCGGTCCCGGTGCGGACCTCGACCTGCTGCTCACGTCCAGCGGCTCGGGCCGCCTCGGCCGCCGTCTGCCGCTGCTGAGGCCCGGGGCCCTGGCGGGACCGTACTCCACCCTGCTGTCCTACCGGATGGGCGGCCGCACCCGCGTACTGGCGGCCTTCCCCGTCCCCGGCACCACCGGTCCGCCCGCGGGCACCCTGCCGGCGCTGGGCCGGGCGGTCGCCCGGCGGCCCGTCCGCTTCGACCTGCGCGCGGCCGCCGCCGGCGAACCCTGGCGCACCTTCGCCCGGCTGACCCTGGAGACGGTGCACGCCGTTTTGGACACCGGCACGGTGTCCTACGACCCCTACGTCCACGACCTGCCCGGGCTGCGTCCCACGGGGCGCCTGCGCCGACTGCGCGTCGCCGCGTACGCCGGCTCCCGCCGCGGACGGGCCGCGGGGGACCCCTGAGCGGCGGGGCCGGCGCCCGGCGGGGGGGGGGGGGGGGGGGGGGGGGTATGTGCTTTTGTGTGCAGTCGTTCCTCCACGCCATAGCCGGTGACATTTTG
>NZ_JBVITR010000042.1:41283-58000 GCF_055574875.1 Streptomyces sp. NPDC034670 | reverse complement strand
ACCCCCGAAACCCCACCACCCCCCCCCTCCCCCCCCCCCCCCCCCCCCCCCCCCCCCCCCCCCCCCCCCCCCCCCCCCCCCCCCCCCCCCCCCCCCCCCCCGCGACCGGGACGGCCGGCGGTCACTCCTGCCCGGCGGACGCGTCCTCCCCGCCCGGGGCGGCGGTGTCGTCCTGCGCGCCGGGGCTGCCGGACGGTGGCCGGGACTGCCGTTCCTCCTCTTCCTCGGGGTGGACGTCCTTCTCGCCGGTGACCTGTTCCAGCGGGTGGGACGGTTCGTTCTCGCGGGGACCGTTCATGGTGGTTCCTCCTCGGGCTCTCGGTTCCGGGTCCCCTGAAGCGCGCCGTCCATCACCCCGGTCCCCGTCCGTCCGCGACGCCCCGCCGGCTTCGGCGGGGGGCCGGTGACCCCTCGCCTGTTACCTGCCGGTAAGGAATGATGGCGGACGACCACGCACACGGCCGGGGCTGGGGGAGCGGTGACGACTTTCGAGGAACGGACCACGGTGCACGCCTTCCGGGACGACGCCCTCGGCGAGCACGACGCCGTCGGTCTCGCCGAGGCGATCCGGCGGGGGGAGGTCGGCGCCGCCGAGGCCGCCCGGGCCGCGGCCGAGCGGGTGCGGGCGGTCGAGGCGCGGCTCCACGCGGTCCAGACGCACGTCGAGACCCCGGCGCACGCCGCGGGGGCGGACGGCCCCTTCGCCGGGGTGCCGACCTTCGTCAAGGACAACACCGACTACCTGGGGCTGCCCACCGGCCACGGCAGCACGGCCTTCACCCCGAGGGCCGCGCGGCGGCACGCGCCGTTCGTCCGGCAGTTCCTGAGCAGCGGCGTCACGGTGCTGGGCAAGACCCGGCTGCCCGAGTTCGGGTTCAGCCCGACCACGGAGTACGAGGGCGCCGAGCCCGTCCGCAACCCGTGGCACACGGGCCGCTCGGCGGGCGGTTCGTCGGGCGGCAGCGCGGCGCTCGTGGCCGCCGGGGCGGTGCCGATCGCGCACGCCAACGACGGCGGCGGATCGATCCGGATCCCCGCGGCCTGCTGCGGGCTCGTCGGCCTCAAGCCGACCCGCGGCCGGGTCCTGCCGAACGCCCAGAGCCGCAGGCTGCCCCTCGACATCGTCTGCGACGGCATCGTGAGCCGTTCCGTACGGGACACCGCCGCCTTCCTCGCGGCCGCCGAGAAGTACTGGCGCAACCCGGGGCTGCCGCCCCTGGGCCTGGTCGAGGGCCCCTCGCGGCGGCGTCTGCGCATCGGGTTCCTGCTGGACTCCCCGAACGGCGTCCGCTCCGACCCCGCGACCCGGGCGGCCGTCACGGAGACGGCGGCGACGCTCGAACGGCTCGGCCACGCCGTGGAGCCGGTGGAGCCGGTCCTCGACCCCCGCTTCACCGAGGACTTCCTCACCTACTGGGGGATGCTGTCGTTCCTCCTCGGCGTCACGGGCCGGACCCTCGGCGCGGACTTCGACCGGCGCCGCATGGACGGCCTCAGCCGGGGACTGCGCGAGGACTACCTGAGGAACTGGCGGCGCACCCCGGGCGTGCTGCGGAGACTGAGGCGCGCGAGGGAGGCGTACGCGGCGGCGTTCCGCGGACTCGACCTCGTCCTCTCCCCCGTGCTCGCCCACACCGCACCGCCGATCGGCCACCTCGGCCCGGCCGTTCCCTATCCGGTGCTGATCGAGCGGATCCTCGCCTACGTCGCGTTCACCCCGCTCGACAACGTCGTCGGCACACCGTCGGTCTCGGTGCCCGCCGCGAGCGCCACCGAGGACGGGACGCCCGTCGGCGTGATGTTCTCCGGCCGCCCCGGAGCCGAACGGACGCTCCTGGAGGTGGCGTTCGCCCTGGAGGCGGACCGTCCCTTCCGGCGGATCCAGGACGTGTGACGCCGCGGCCGCCCTCCGCGTCCCGGGCGGGCCCGTTATTAATTTTGCACGACGTGCATCTTTGCATACCATGCACGTCGTGTCGGAGAAGAGAGCCGCGGGAGGCGGCCTGCGGGAGCGGAAGAAGCGGGCGACGCGTGCCGCGCTCGCCGAGGCCGCGGTGCGGCTGGCCGCCGAGCACGGTGCGGAGAAGGTCACCGTCGAGGCGATCAGCGCGGCGGCCGGGGTGTCCGTGCGGACCTTCTTCAACTACTTCGACACGCGCGACGACGCCTTCGTGGTGATCGACGCGGACACGGGCGCGCGGATGCGGCGGGCGGTGCTCGACGCGCCGGCCTCGCTCTCCCCCCTGGAGGCCCTGCGCGAAGCCATGACGGCGGAACTCGCCGAGGCGGAGCAGCGGCACGAGCTGTGGCGGCTGCACGCCCGGGTGCTGCACGCCTCGCCGCACCTGCTGGTGCGCAGCCTCGGCGCGCACCTGGCGGACGAGACCGAACTGGCCGAGGTCATCGCCGCGCGCATCCGCTCCGGCGGCCGGCCGGCGTCCGCACCCGCCCCCGTGGCCGGGTCCGACGAGGAACGGCGCAGGGCGCTCGACCTGTACCCGCGGCTGCTGGCCGCGGTGGCGGGCACCGCGGTGCGGATCAGCCTGGAGCACTGGTCCGCCCGGCAGGAGGAAGCGGCCTTCCCCGAGGTCTTCCGGGAGGTGTTCGCCCTCCTCGCCGCCGGCCTTCCGGCTCCTCCCGCCTGAGTCGCCCGCACCGGCCCCCGGTCTCCGGCCGCGGCCACCACCCCAGCCGTCCGTCCGTGCCCACGAGCGCGCCGCCCCGCGCCGCCGCCCGGCCCGTGCGGACCGTCCGACCCTCACCGAAAGAGATCCCGTGACCCCAGCCCAGGCGCCCGACGACGCGCCTCCCACCTCCATGACCCACCGGCAGATACTCCAGGCCATGTCCGGCCTGATGGCCGGCATGTTCGTCGCGATCCTGGCCGGCACCGTCGTGTCCAACGCGCTGCCCACGATCATCGCCGACCTGGGCGCCAGCCAGTCCTCCTACACCTGGGTCGTCACCTCCGAACTGCTGGCCATGACCGCGACGGTGCCCCTGTGGGGGAAGCTGTCCGACCTGTTCAACAAGAAACTGCTGCTCCAGCTCTCGCTGGGCATGTTCGTGGTCGGCTCGCTGCTGGCGGGCTTCTCCGAGGGCATCGGCCTGCTGATCTTCAGCCGGGTCGTGCAGGGCATCGGCGCGGGCGGCCTGACCGCCCTCGCACAGGTCGTGATGGCCGCCATCATCCCGCCCCGTCAGCTCGGCAAGTACGCCGGCATCTTCGGTGCCGTCTTCGCCGTGGGCACCGTGGCCGGACCGCTGATCGGCGGTGTGCTGGTCGACACCTCCTGGCTGGGCTGGCGCTGGTGCTTCTTCATCGGCGTGCCGTTCGCCCTGCTCGCCATCGTGCTGCTGCAGCGCACGCTGCGGCTGGCCACCGTGCGGCGCGAGGTGCGGATCGACTGGCTCGGCGCCTTCCTGATCGTCGCCGGTGTCTGCGCACTGCTCATCTGGGTCTCGCTGGCCGGCAACGAGTTCGACTGGCTGTCCTGGCAGACCGCCGCCCTCGCGGGCGGTGGCACGGTGGTGCTGCTCGCCGCGGTCCTCGTGGAGGCCCGCACCCCCGAGCCGGTCATCCCGCTCGGCATCTTCCGCAACCGCACGGTGACGCTGACCACCGTCGCCAGCCTCCTGGTCGGTGTCGCCATGTTCGGCGGGACCGTCTTCCTCTCGCAGTACTTCCAGATCTCCCTGGGCAAGACGCCGACCGTCGCCGGCCTGATGAGCCTGCCCATGATCATGGGTCTGCTGGTGTCGTCGACCATCGCCGGACAGGTGATCAGCCGGACCGGCAAGTGGAAGCGGTACCTGGTGGCGGGCGCGGTCATCATGTCCGTCGGTCTCGGGCTGCTCTCCACGATCGGGGTCGAGACCCACTTCGGCCTCCTCAGCCTCTACATGGCGGTGCTCGGCGTCGGCGTCGGCATGCTGATGCAGAACCTGGTGCTCGCCGCCCAGAACGACGTGCCCGCCGCCGAACTGGGCGCCGCGACCTCCGTGCTGTCCTTCTTCCGCAGCATGGGCGGCACCATCGGCACCAGCGTCCTCGGCGCGATCCTCGCCAACCGGGTCGCCAGCGAGACGACCGAGGGCTTCCGGGAGGCGGGCATCACCGTGCCGGCCGGTGAGGGCTCGGGCGGGAGCAGCGTTCCGGACATGTCCACGCTGCCCGCCCCGATGCGGGCCGTCGTGGAGCACGCCTACGGCGTCGCCACGGCCGACCTGTTCCTCATCGCCACGCCGTTCGCGCTGCTCGCGCTGGTCGCCGTCGTGTTCCTGAAGGAGAAGCCGCTGAAGACCACCAGCGGCATGGAGCGCCTCGCCGAGGAGGCCGGCGCCCCGGACACCGCGTCGGAGCCGGTGCCCGGGCACGGTCCGGCACCGGCGGGCAAGGACCCGGCGGCGCCGTTCGGCTGAGCCGGACACCGGCACACCGCCGGACACCCGCGGCCGGACGGGGCCGCCCACCGCACGGTGGGCGGCCCCGTCCGGCGTCCGGCGCGCCGCCGCCCGGCCGCTGCCGCGCCGCGGCGTCACCAGCCGGGCGGCCTCGCGGTGCCCAGGGCGCGGATGACGGTGATCTCGATGACCACCCGGTCCGGGTTGACGCGCGGCTGCCGGTAGCGCTCGGCGTAGCGGCGCTCGGCCTCGGCCACGGACGCGGCGTCGTCCCGGACGACGGCGGGGCCCTCCAGGGTGCACCAGCGCCGGCCGTCGACCTGGCTGACGGCGACCGCGGCCCCCGGGGCGGCCCGCACGTTGCGGACCTTCTTGCTCCCGGCGTCGCTGATGACGCGGGCGATGCGGGTCTCGGGGTCGTAGGTGACCCCGACGGGCACGAGGTGCACGGTGCCGTCCTCCGGGCGCCGGGTGGCGAGGAAGCACACCCGGCGCTCCCGCCAGAAGGCGGCGTCGGTCTCCGTATCGGCTCCGGCTCCGGCCGGCGGCGGGGTGTCGGGGCGCAACGCTCCTCCTCGGTGCGGACGGCACGGCGGGGCGGGGCCGCCGCCCCGTCCGGGACGGTCCGGCTCCGGGCCCTGCCACCGACCGTACGCCGGGGAAGGCCCCCGCACCCGCACCGGGGTCCGGGGAGCGGTCCGTGGGCCACCCGGGCGGCGCCGGGGCCCGTGCGGACGGCGGGCCGCCCGGGGCGTCGGGGCGCGGTGGCCGGCCGCTCCTCCGGCGCCCCCGGCGGGCGCCTGCGGGCCGGCCGCGGCGACCGGGGCAGCGCCCGTGCCGCTCCGGGGCGGACGGATAGTGTGGGCGCGTCAGCGAAGATCACGGAAGGCAGAAGGACGGAGCACATGGCGGACATCGTGGAGACGGCGGCGCGGAAGGTCTTCGAGCGCTACGACGTGAACGGGGACGGCCTGGTCACCGCGGACGAGTACCGGAAGGTCGTGGCGGAGCTGGAGGGCTCCCACCTGACGGAGTCACAGGCCCGGGAGCTGATCGACTCGCTCGACACCGACGGCGACGGCCGGATGTCCTTCGAGGAGTTCTGGGCGGCCATGAACCGCTGACCCCACGGGGACACACGGGCCCGGCACGCGAGCGCGCCGGGCCGGCCCCTTCGCCCGGGGCACGGCCCGCTCCCGTCCGCCCCGGGACGCGCCCAGCCGGCGGGCGGCGCCCCGGCGGGGCGGGGATTCCCACGGGGCGGCCCTTCCCGGCCGGGGACGCGGCGCTCGCGGTGGAGGCCGGTCCCCCGGAGCGGTCGCGGCGGCGCGCAGGAGGGTCGTCCGAGCGCCGCGGCCGCGGTCCTCCGCCGCGAACGGGCGCCTGCGGGCGCGCTCGGCGGCGCCGACGGGGCGTCAGGTCCCGGCCGTCTCGGCCGCACCGGCTTTTCCGCGCCGTGTCCGCACCGCCCGGCGCCGCGGCGGGCCCGGCGGCCGCCGCCCCCGGGACGGACTTCTGCCCGCTCGGGTGATCACCGGTGGCGGGGCGGAACCCCCGCTCATAGCTTCGGCATATGACCAGACGACACATCGCCCCTCTCGCCTGCGCCGCCGCCGTCGTGGCCGCGGGGCTGGGGGCCGCCCCGCCGGCCGACGCTCCGACCGTGCACCGGGTGCGGCCCGGGGAGTCGATCCAGAAGGCCGTGGACGCGGCGGAACCGGGGGACACCGTCCTCCTCTCGCCCGGCACCTACCGGGAGAGCGTCGACATCACCGTGCCGGACCTGACCCTGCGCGGCCACGGCGCCCGCTCCACCGTCCTGGTGCCCGGCACGGACCCCGGCGGGAACGCCTGCGCCGCGGCGGGGCACGGCATCTGCGTGACCGGCACCGACGAGAAGCCCGTCGAGCGCGTCACCGTACGCTCGTTGACGCTGCGGGGCTTCGAGGAGAACGGGCTGTGGGCCACCGGGACCGACGGCCTGACGGTCCGACAGGTGACCGCCGAGCGGAACGGCCGGTGGGGCATCGCCGAGGAGCGCTCCGTGCGCAGCGTGCTCACCCACAACGTCCTCGAGGGGAACGGCGACGCCGGACTGTTCGTGGCCAACACCACCGACACCGAGGAAGGCGCCCGGGACGCCGGGAGGACGGTGATCCGGCACAACAGGCTGACCGGCAACCGGATCGGCGTCACCGTGCGGCGACTGCGGAACCTGACCGTCGACCGCAACGAGGCCACGGGCAACTGCGCCGCCGTCTTCGTGGTCGGCGACGAGTCCGAACCGCGCGCCGGGCAGCTGAGCGTGACGCGGAATCACGTCCATGCCAACAACCGGCACTGCCCCGCGGCGGCGCGGCTGCCCTTCCTCCAGGGCTCGGGCATCGTCCTCACCGGCGCCGAGAAGACGCTGGTGGCGGGGAACCGGGTCGAGGACAACCGCGGCACCTCCCCGCTCTCCGGCGGCATCGTGCTCTTCAAGAGCCTCGTCGGCTCCCCCAACGAGCACAACCGGATCCGCGACAACCTGGTGACCGGCAACAGCCCGGCCGACCTGGCCCACCGGGACACCGCCGGGAACAACACGTTCAGCCGCAACACCTGCACGCTCTCCGAGCCCGCCGGAATGTGCTGACGGCCCACCCACCCCCACCCACAGACAGCACGACAACAGAAACGAGGCAACGGATGACGACCGTTGATCCGGCTCCCCCGCCGTCCATGCGGCTGCGGGAACTCGTGTTCGGGGCGGCGTGTGCCGCCGCCGTGCGCGCGGCCGCCCGCCTGGGAGTGGCGGACGCGCTGGACGACACCCCCATGACCGCGGACGACCTGGCGAGGGAGGTGAAGGCCGAGCCGCACACCCTGCGGCGGCTGCTGCGCGCGCTGACCTGCCAGGGCGTCTTCACCGAGAACCCCGACGGCACGTTCGGGCACACCGGGATGTCACGGCTGCTGCGCGAGGACGATCCGCACAGCCTGCGCTACATCGCCCTGTGGTGCACCGAGCCGTGGACCTGGAACGTCTGGCCGCTGCTCGACGAGGCCGTGCGCTCGGGCCGGAACGTCTTCGAGGACGTGTACGACCGGGAGTTCTTCACGTACCTCAACGAGGCGGCCCCCGCGTCCGCGCACGTGTTCAACCGGGCCATGACGACGTCCAGCAGGCAGTCCGCGCGCGACGTCGCCCGGCTGCTCGACCTCGGCGACGCCTCCTCGGTGGTGGACATCGGGGGCGGTCAGGGGCACGTCCTGGCCGGCCTCCTGGAGAAGCACCCGCGCCTCCACGGCACCCTGCTCGACCTGCCGGGCGTCATCGAGAACGCCGATCCGCGGCTGTGCGAGGGCGGCGCGCTCGCCGGCCGCGCCGAGCTCCTGCCCGGGGACTGCCGCGAGGACGTCCCCGTCCGGGCGGACGTGTACCTCATCAAGAACGTCCTGGAGTGGGACGACGACAGCACCCGCAGGGCGCTGGCGAACGTCCGCCGGGCGGCGGGGCCCGGGGCCCGGGTCGTCGTCATCGAGAACCTGGTGGACGACACCCCGTCGATGCGGTTCACCACCGCCATGGACCTGCTGCTGCTCCTCAACGTCGGCGGCGCCAAGCACACCCGGCAGAGCATGACGGACCGCCTGACCGACGCGGGACTGGACATCGACGGCATCCGGCCGGTGAACGCCTACCTCCACGCCTTCGAGTGCACCGTCCCCGGCTGACCCGCACCCGTGGCGACCCCGAGGCCGCCGGCTCCGCGACCGACGCGGGACCGGCGGCCTCCGGTTGTCCACCGGGCACCCGGTCAGGCGCCGGCGTCCCGCTCCCAGCGGTAGAAACACCGCGCCATGGCGTCCTGCGGACCGCGCCACGTGGCCGGGTCGTACGCGCTGACGTACGCCTCCAGCTGCCGGCTGACACTGCGGAACTCGGGGTGCGAGGCCACCTTCGCGATGGCGGGCGCCGGGTCCTGCTCGGACTCGATGAGGTGCAGGTACACGTCGTCACCGAACTGGAAGAGGCTGCGGCGGCTGACGCCCACCAGGTGGGGGAGTTCGCCCCGGTCGGAGGCGGCGAACACGTCGGCGATCTGCGGCGCCGAACCCGGCTTCATCCGGGCGACGATGAGGGCGTGGTGCATCGGGGGTGGTGTCCTTCCTGGTCGGGCCCGGTCGGGCCTGGTCGGGTGCTCAGCGGGAGGACGCCACGGACGCGTTCTCGCGCTCGCCGGCGGCCTGCTCGATCCGGTCCCGGATGAGGGCCATCTGCGTGCGGGAGTTGCGGTTGATGTTGTCCGTCATCCACGCGTCGTCGACCGGGGCGTCGGGCTTCATCGCGAAGTCCTGGACCCAGCGCATCCGGACGCCGCCCGGCACCTCCTCGTACTCCCACAGGATGTTCATGTGGGCGAAGGGCCCGGTCTCGACGCGACGGGCACGGACGGTCCGCTGCTCGCGGTCCGGGGTGCGCTCCGACACCCAGCTCCACACCTTGCCGTTCTCGTCCGGGTGCATCGTCAGCCGGAACGTCGTCGTGGCGCCCTCGCGGGAGAGCACCTCGACCGAGGCGTACTCGCTGAACAGGTTCGGCCAGTTCTCCAGGTCGTTGGTCATCTCCCAGACGAGGTCGAAGGGAGCGTCGATGGTGATGCTGTTCTCGGTGTGTCCGGCCACTTTCAGGCTCCAGCCGTGAGGGTGCTGTTGACGAGGTCCAGGAACTCCCGGGGCGTCCTGCAGCGCTCCGAGTCGGGGGGGAGCGACCGGCCGTACCGGTTCTCCAGCTCGCCGACGATGCCGAGCAGGCCGAGCGAGTCGAGGCCGAAGGAGTCGAACGGGGACTCCGCGGCCTGCCTGAGTTCCTGGGGGTCGACGGTGATGCCGGCCGCCTTCTTCATCAGGGCGGCCAGCTCGTCGAAGGTCATCTCAGAAGTGATCATGGGTGTGTCTGCTCCTTCCCGCCCGGTCCTACCGGGCGGATTCGCCGGCGCGGCGCACGACCAGCGCCGCGTTGGACCCCATCAGTCCCCTGCTCAGGACGAGGGCCGTGCGCAGCTCGGCGGGGCGAGCGCGCGACCTCACCAGGTCGAGGTCGTGACAGATGTCGGACACGTTGGGCGTGGGCGGCACCCGGCCGTGCTCCATGGCGAGCACCGCGGCCACCGTGTCCAGCACGGGCGCCGCGCAGTGGGCGCGTCCGATGCCCGTCTTGGGCGCGGTGACCGGCACGCGGGTGCCGTGCGCGCCCAGGGCGTCGGCGATCGCCAGCGCCTCGGCGCGGTCCGCCTCCGGGACGCCCAGGGCGTCGGCGAACACGACGTCGACCTCCTCCGGGGCGCAGCCCGCCTCGTCGAGGGCGCCGCGGATCGCGCGGGCGAGCCCCTCCCGCGACTCCTCCCAGCGGGAGGCCCCGGTGAAGGTGGAGGCATGACCGTCCACGGTGGCCCGGACGGTCGCTCCGCGCTCCCGCGCCCGGTCCTCGTCCTCGACGACGAGCAGGGCGCCGCCCTCGGCGGGGACGAAGCCGCAGGCGTCCTCGGTGAACGGGCGGTAGGCGCGTTCGGGGTCGTCGACGGTGCTGAGCTCGCGGTAACCGAGCTGGCACACCATCGAGTAGGGGGCGAGGGGCGCCTCCGCGGCGCCCACGAGCATCGTGCCGGTGCCGCGCTGCACCGCGCGGGCCGCGTGCGCGAGGGCGTCGAGACCGCCGGCCTCGTCGCTCGCCACCACCCCGCACGGCCCCTTGAAGCCGCCGCGGATGGAGATCTGGCCGGTGCTCGCCGCGTAGAACCATGCGATGGACTGGTACGGGCCGACGAACTTCGAGCCCTGTCCCCACAGCTTCTGCAGCTCGCGCTGGCCGAACTCGCCGCCGCCCGATCCGGCGGCGGTCACCACGCCGACGGAGAACGGCTCCGCGGGATCCCCGCCGCCGAGACCCGCGTCGTCGAGGGCGAGGGCGGCCGCGGCCATCGCGAAGTGGCTGAACCGGTCGGTCTGGACCAGGAACCGGTCCTCGATGAGGGCCGTCGCGTCGAAGGCCCGCACCTCGCCCGCCACGCGCAGCGGCAGGTGGTCGCAGCCCTCGCGGGTGATCCGGTCCAGTACGGGGACGCCCTCGCTGACGGCTTTCCAGTAGGCGTCCGTCCGCTGCCCGTTGGGCGCGACCACCCCTATGCCGGTGACGGCCACGCGCCGGGCGGGCCGGGTGCGTTCAGTGCTCATCGGTTCCTCCCGCCCGGCCCGGTCAGCAGCACCGCGGACTGGAAACCGCCGAAACCGCTGCCCACGGAGAGCACGTTGCTCAGCTTCCGCGAGCGGGCGGTGCGCGGCACGTAGTCCAGGTCGCACTCGGGGTCGGGGGTCTCGTAGTTCGCCGTCGGCGGCACGACCTGGTGCTTCATGGCGAGGACGCAGGCCACCACCTCGATGGCGCCGATCGCGCCCAGCGAGTGCCCCACCATCGACTTGATGGAGCTCATGGGCGTCCGGTAGGCGTGCGCGCCCAGGGACCGCTTCACCGCGGCCGTCTCGTGCCGGTCGTTCTGCCGGGTGCCGGAGCCGTGCGCGTTGACGTAGTCGATCTGCGTGGGATCGATCCGGGCCTGGTCGAGCGTGGTGTCGATCGCCCGGGCCATCTCCAGCCCCTCACTGGTCAGACCGGTCATGTGGTAGGCGTTTCCGTAGGTGGCGTAGCCGCCGATCTCGCAGTAGATCTCCGCGCCGCGCGCCCGGGCGTGCTCGTACTCCTCCAGGACCAGCACCGCCGCGCCCTCGCCCATCACGAAGCCGTCACGACGGGCGTCGAACGGCCGGGAGGCGTGCTCGGGATCGTCGTTGTTGGGCGAGGTCGCCTTGATGGCGTCGAAGCACGCCATCGTGATCGGTGAGATCGGCGAGTCCGACGCCCCCGCGATGCAGACGTCGGCCCGGCCCTCGGCGATGGTGTGGAAGGCGTAGCCGACCGCGTCCAGCCCGGAGGTGCAGCCGGTGGAGACCGTCTGCACCGGGCCCCGGGCGCCGAACCGCTCGGCCACGACCGAGGCGAGCGTGCTCGGCTGGAACGCCTGGTGCAGCTCCGGCTCGGCCGCCCGGTGGTCCACGTCCCAGCGTCGGCCGCGCTCGCTGACCAGCACGTAGTCGTGTTCCAGACGGGTGGTGCCGCCGACCGCGCTGCCCAGGCTGACCGCCGTGCGCCAGGGGTCCAGGGCCGCGGTGTCGAGCCCGGAGTCCCGGACGGCCTCGCCGGCGGCGACGACCGCGAACTGGATGTACCGGTCGGCGTGCTGGCACAGGTCCGCGTCGAGGCCGTGCTCGTACGGGTCGAAGTCGCACTCGGCGGCGATGCGCGAGCGCAGGCCCGCCGGATCGAACAGGGTGATGCCCCGGGTCGCGGTGCGACCGGAGGCGAGAAGGTCCCAGAACGCCGGAGCCCCGACGCCGCCGGGAGCGACCACCCCTACACCGGTGACGGCTATGCGCCGGATCATTTCACGGCTCCGCTGGTCTCGGCCGGACGGCCCTGCTCCGGTCCGCCGACCGTCAGCTGCGGCCCCGCCGCCGCGCCCTCGGTCTCCTCGGTGTCGACGTGGCCGAGGCTCGGGTGCGGGGCGAGCGGACCCAGGTGGAAGACCATGCGGGCCTCCTGGTCGCCGACGTTGCGGAAGCGGTGCCGCATGTCGATCGGGATCATCAGCCCCTGGTCGGCCCGGAGCGGGAACGGCTCGCCGTCCAGGTCCACCTCGAGCGCGCCGCTGACGACGTACACGAACTCCTCGGAGTACGGGTGGTAGTGCTCGCCGATGCGTTCGCCGGGCCGGATGATGGCCAGTCCCATGAAACCGCTGGTGGATCCCACGGTCGCCGGCGTGAGCAGGGTCCTGAGATCACCCCCGCGCCTCCGGTTGGGTTCCGTCTCGCTCAGGTCCACGATGCGTGGGTGCTGCTTGGACATGGTTGATACCTCCGAGTGGGAGCGGTGACGTCCGGGCCGCGGCGGCCGGCCGTCACCGCGGTCGGCCGTCAGGAATTCGCCGAGCTGCGGTCGGTGACGGGCATCATGTCGGCGTGGGCCAGGAGCCGGTGCAGGTTGCGCTCCGAGTCCAGGGAGCCCTCGACGCCGATCGCGGCGCGGTCCAGGAGGCGCTCCAGTTCGGCCGCCTTCCCCGTGCCCTTGACGCCGAGGGCGGCGGCGGGATCGAGGTCGAGGTCACCGGTGGCGTCGATCTGGCGGACCACGACGTCGTCGCGCTGGAAGACGGTGCTCGCGTACACCAGGCCGTCCGGGTCCTCGGCCGCGGCCTCGTCCTGGTGGGAGAGGAACCGGGCCAGCTCCGTGCCGCGGCCCGCCACGGCCGGGTAGTACATCATGTGCCGCCGCAGACCGGCGGGTTCCGGGCGGCCGGCCACCACGTGGTGCATGGCCGGGAGCGCGGCCCGGGTGAAGAACAGCCGGGCGGAGTCGGGGGCGGAAAGGTCCCGGTCCTGCTCCAGATGGGGGGTGATGGCGTCCTCCACCGCCTGGACCTCGGGCTGCTTGGCCACGTGGCACAGGGTGGACAGGAGGTCCCCCTCCACCTCCACGGACCGCACGACGCGGTTGCCGTGCAGGAACACCGAGGTGCGGTGCAGCCGCGTGATGCCGTCGATCCGCGTCTCGGGCGTGTCGTAGTTGGCCAGGATGTCCACGACCTTGGACTCGGAGCCCGGCTTGACGGTGAAGGTGAGGGCGTGGCGGGTCAGGCCGGCGCCCACGCGGGCCGCCTTCTGGAGGCCCGCCCGCGCGGCCTCGGCGGTGATCGGCTGCTCGGGGTGGGTCTCGCGCAGGACGCTGTAGCGCATCGACCGGGTCTCCCGGACGCAGCTGTGCATCGGCCGGACGATCTGGATGTGCTCCTCGCTGTTCACCCACGCGAGGAACGGCAGAGCGCTCTCCCACTCGCTGGTGATCAGCCACTGCGAGGGGTTCTCGATCGACTGGCACAGCTGGTCGCTGATGTGCCCGGGGACGGAAGCGACCTTGGTGCGCATGTGCTCGTACGCGTCGAGGAACCTCTCCTGGGCCCCCTCGTACAGGTCGAGCATCAGGATCACCCGCAGCCTCGAGCCGTCGAACGCCGACTGGGATACGCGTGCCGACATGGTCATCCGGCGTACCTCTCCTCTTCTTCGGAAGGTCAGGAACGACCGCCGTGTCCGAGGGGCCGGGGTCGCCATGCATAGATCGTTGACGCGCTTCCCCGGGGTGCGCGAGCGACGCGGGGCAGGTGGGTGAACCGCGTGCCATACGGGTGCCGCCCCGACGCGGACCGGCCCGCGCCGGGAAGGACAGGTGCGTCCCTTTCCCAACCGTCGAGGGTGACGCTGGAGGCGTTTCAATGAATCGATCGGATACGGCCGGCCAGGCGGAGCACCGCACGCCGGTCCTCGTCGTCGGCGGCTCCCTGGTGGGCCTGTCCATGTCCGTGTTCCTGGGGCGTCTGGGCGTACCGCACACGCTCGTCGAGCGCCACGCGGGCACGTCGATCCATCCGCGCGGGCGGGGCAACAACGTGCGCACCATGGAACTGTTCCGGACGGCCGGGCTCGAGCGGCGCATCGGCCGGGCCGCGTCGGTCCTGGCGGACAACCACGGCATCCTGCAGACCTCGAACCTGGTGGACGACGAGGGCGAGTGGCTGCTCCAGCAGATCGACCCCGGCGGCGGGATCGCCCGCTTCAGCCCCAGCGGGTGGTGCCTGTGCAGTCAGAACGACCTGGAACCGGTGCTCCTCGAAGGAGCCCGCGAGCTCGGCGGGGACCTGCGCTTCAGCACGGAGATGATGTCCTTCGACCAGGACGCCGAGGGCGTGACGGCACGGGTCAAGAACCGGGAGAGCGGCGAGCACACCACGATCCGGGCGGACTACCTCGTCGCCGCCGACGGTCCGCGCAGCCCCGTCCGCCAGTCACTGGGCATCGGGCAGAACGGCCCGGGCGACCTGTTCCACAACGTGAGCCTCACGTTCACCTCCCGCCGCCTCGCCGACGTCGTCGGGGACCGGCGGTTCATCGTCTGCTACCTGACCGACCCGGAGGCCGACGGAGCCCTGCTGCCGGTCGACAACCGGGAGCACTGGGTGTTCCACGCGCCCTGGCACCCCGAGCACGGCGAGACCCTGGAGGAGTTCACCGACGAGCGGTGCGTCGCCCACATCCGCAAGGCCGTCGGCGTGCCGGACCTCGACGTGGAGATCACCGGCCGGGCCGCCTGGCACGCCGCCGAGCGGGTCGCCGAACGGTACGCCGACGGCCGGGTGTTCCTGGCCGGCGACTCGGCCCACGAGATGTCGCCCACCGGGGCGTTCGGCTCCAACACCGGCATCCAGGACGCCCACAACCTCGCCTGGAAGCTGGCCGCCGTGCTCGGCGGCTGGGCCGCCCCCGGACTGCTGGACTCCTACGACGCCGAGCGCCGGCCCGTCGCGGAGGCGACCAGCGCCCGCGCCTCCTCCCGTTCGAGCGAGCACAGCCACCCCGGGTACACGCCCGCCCCCGGCGCTCCCCCCCTCGGGGCCCCCGCCCCCGGCGCCGGCGGTCCCGGTGGTCCCGGTGGTCCCGGCATGAAGCCGGGCGGCATCCTCAACGTGGCGCTCTGCTACCGCTATCCGCGCGGCGCGGTCCTGGGCACCGACCCGGCGGCCCCGGTCATCCCCGAAGGGGTGGTGCTGACCGGCGAGCCCGGCAGCCGCGCCCCGCACCTGTGGCTGGACCGCGCCGGCACCCGGATCTCCACGCTCGACCTGTACGAGCGGTCGTGCGTGCTGCTGAGTTCCGCGGACGGCGTCTGCGACTGGCACGGCGCGGCGGCGAAGGCCGCGAGCGACCTGTCCGTGCCGCTGGACGCGTACCGGATCGGCGACGGCCCCGGCGCGGAGCTGACCCCCGAGGACGGCGCGGACTGGGCCCGGGCGCACGGGGTCACCGCGGACGGCGCGGTGCTGGTCCGCCCCGACGGATTCGTCGCCTGGCGCTCCGAAGGCGCCGCGCCGGACCCGGTGGCGGCGCTGCGGGAGGCCCTCGCCACCGTCCTGGCGCGGAACTGACACCGCCCCGGCACGGAACCGACGGGCGGCGGCGCCCGGTGGACGTCACGTTCCGCCGACGCCGCCCTGCCGTCCCCGTTCCGCCTTGGCCAGGTGCTGCTCGAACCGCTGGAGGGCGGGTCCGTCGGCGTTCCACGGCCAGGGCGTGACCATCCCCTGCAGCGCCTGGAACACGGGGTGCGCGTCGGCGGCGCGCCCGGCCGCGCACAGCGCGTACGCCAGCACGTTCAGATCGGCCGCCGCCGCCGCGTGCTGGAAGAAGCCCGGCTTCGCCCACAGCGCGGCGGCCTGCTCCAGCGCGGCCGCGACCTGGCCGCCCTCCCACAGCTGACCGGCCGTCATGGCGCGGACCCCGCCCTGCGCCACCAGCCCCTGGTACTGCCGGACGGCGGCCGTCAGCTCGACGGCGGCGCACGGCGCGTTGGCCGGGATGCGGGCGCGCACCACGTCGACGAAGTCGAGGACGGCCGCGCTCGAGCCGCCTTCCTCCGGCGACAGGTAGGCGAGCATCTGCAGATACGCCTCGCGGTGCCAGCGGTCGCGTCCGGTGGCCTCCCGCCAGACGGCGTTGACCTCGCTCTGCGCGTACCGCTCGATCCGAGCCACGCCGAGCAGGGCCACCCACGGCAGCGGGTCCTGCGGTCTCAGCTCGGCGGCACGGCGGCAGTGGGAGACCACCTGCCCGGCGTCCTCGAGACGTCCGTCCCGCAGGCCGCGCGCCAGGCAGGTCCACGCGTGGAACACCAGGGCGTCGGCGTGGTCCGGTTCCCGGGCCGTCCAGGCCGCCGCCACCCCCGTGTCCACCGTCGCCCCGGCCAGTACGGACACCCGGTGGGCGCGGCGGTCCCAGTCGTCCCCGGTCTCCTCCAGCAGCGAGGAGACGAGCGCCACGTCCTGGGCCCGGCCGCTCCCGCTCCGCTTGCTCAAGCGGCCCAGTACGCGGATCAGTTCGGCGTCGTCGAGGGCCGGAGCGATACGGGGACGTCTGCTGGTGCGACTGCTGAAGAGGGGCATGCCCGAAGACTAGGAACCAGGGGTTCCCCGGCAACCCGCGGGAGCCGATCGTTACCGATCTGCCCCTTACCAGCGGGTAAGTCGCTCGTTCCGCCGCACGCCGAGCGGGGGGGGCGGGCCGTCCGGGCCCCCCGCGGGGGGGGTCCCCTGCTTCCAGGTCCAGGCCCCAGAGCAAAGTGCGCCAGGTACCCCCCCCCCGAGACGCGCTGTAAGAGGCGGGACCC
>NZ_JBVITR010000042.1:1892-41273 GCF_055574875.1 Streptomyces sp. NPDC034670 | reverse complement strand
CTTTGCAGGGGGGGGGGGGGGTTGGGTCGGGGCAGGGCGGGGGGGGGGGGCGGTCCCCCCCCCCCCCCCCGCGGGGGTGCTCCCGTGCTCCCGGGTCAGGCCTCCGGAGCCGGGTACGTCGGGTACTCCACCCCGGAGACGTGCTGGACGACGCGGACCACCTGGCAGGAGTAGCCGAACTCGTTGTCGTACCAGAGGTAGAGGATGGCGTTGTCGCCCTCGACCTTCAGGGCGCCGGCGTCGACGATCGAGGCGTGGCGCGAGCCGATGAAGTCGCTGGAGACCGCGTCGGGGGCGCTGATGAAGTCGATCTGCCGCTTCAGCGGCGAGGTCAGCGACACGTTGCGCAGGTAGTCGAGGACCTCCCGGCGGTCGGTCGCCCGGCCCAGCCGGAGGTTGAGGATCGCGATCGAGACGTCCGGCACCGGGACCCGGATCGAGCTGCCGGTGATGGTCGCCTCGAGGTCGGGCAGCGCCTTGGCGACGGCGGAGGCGGCACCGGTCTCGGTGATCACCATGTTGAGCGGCGCGGACCGGCCGCGGCGGTCCGACTTGTGGTAGTTGTCCAGCAGGTTCTGGTCGTTGGTGAACGAGTGGACGGTCTCGACGTGGCCGCTCAGCACGCCGTACTCGTCCGCCATCGCCTTCAGCGGCGGGACGATCGCGTTGGTGGTGCAGGACGCGCAGGACAGGATCCGCTCGTCCGGCTTGAGGGTGTCGTGGTTGACGCCGTGCACGATGTTGGGCACGTCGCCCTTGCCGGGCGCGGTCAGCACCACCTTGTCGATGCCGGGACGCAGGTGCTGCGAGAGGCCCGCGCGGTCGCGCCACTTGCCGGTGTTGTCGATGAGGATGGCGTTCTTGATGCCGTACGCCGTGTAGTCGATCTCCGACGGGTCACCGGCGTGGATCACCTTGACGGTGTTGCCGTTGGCGATGATCGTGCTGTTCGCCTCGTCGACGGTGATCGTGCCCTGGAACTGTCCGTGCACGGAGTCGCGGCGCAGCAGCGAGGCCCGCTTGACGAGGTCCTGCTCGCCGCCCCGGCGGACCACGATGGCGCGCAGCCTGAGGCCGTTGCCGGAGCCGGCCTTCTCGATGAGCAGGCGGGCCAGGAGCCGGCCGATGCGGCCGAAGCCGTAGAGGACGACGTCGCGCGGTTCACGGCGGTCGATCTTGTTGGCGCCGGTGGCGCCGGCGACGGCCTCGGCGGTGAACTCCGCCACCGACAGGCCCCGGTCGTCGGCGCGGTAGGTCGCGGCCAGCATGCCGATGTCGATCTGGGAGGGTCCGAGGTCGAGCGTGGTGAGCGCCTGCAGGAAGGGCAGCGTCTCGGTGACCGAGAGCTCCTCGCCGGCGATCTGCCGGGCGAAGCGGTGGGTCTTGAGGATGCTGACCACCGACTTGTTCACCAAGGAGCGGCTGTGCAGCAGGACGGTGACGTCCCGCTCGCGGTGCAGCTTCCCGATGATCGGGATCATCGACTCCGCGATCTCCTCGCGGTGCTTCCAGTTGGTGAACGAGTCTTCGTTGACAGTCACAGGATCATCTTTCGAGCTAGACGGCGCTCATATGATAGCCATGGCGTCGGCGGGGGCCGGAGGGGGTGCGGTTCCGGTCCCGGCCACCGCCGGGGAACACGGCGGCCCCGCAGGGTTGCGCCCTGGGCGATCGGGTACGCGTCCAGCACCGTGCCGGGGCCGGACCATGTCCCGGGCGGACCGAAGAACCGCCGCTACCAGGGAATCTGTCATGGAAACACCTGCGCACGAGAACAACGCCCCCACACCCGCCCAGCAGGCTCTGGACGTCCTCGCGGAGAACACCGAGGACACGGCGGCGCTGGACGCCCTCGCGAACAGCGACGTCCTGATCCCGGTGCCCGACGACGCCGGCGACGGCGAGGCGGCCGACCCGGGCATGGTGGCGCTCCCGGTGCTGGAGCAGCCGGGCGGCACGCAGGTGGTGCCCGTGTTCACCTCCGAACTGGAGATGGCCGGGCTGCTGCCGTTCGTGTCCCGCTACCGCCTGGTCCCGCTCGGCGCGCTCGCCGCGCAGTGGCCGGCCGAGGACCTGTCCCTCACCATCGACGGCAGCTCCGAGCACCGTCTGACGCTCACCTCGGAGGGAGTGCGCACGCTGCTGGCCCGGCCGTAGCCCCCGGACCCCCGGAGGTCCCGGCGCCCCGTACGCCTACCCGCCCAGCCCGCGGGCCAGGGCGGCGCGCTGCACCGGCAGCACCGCGGCGTGCAGGTCGCGGCCCTTCCGCGTGAGCGTCACGTACACGCCGCGCCGGTCCTCCGCACACACCCCGCGCTCGACCAGGCCGTCCCTCTCCAGCCGGGCGATGAGGCGGGACAGCGCGCTCTGGCTGAGGTGGACCCGGCCCACCAGGTTCTGCACCCGGCAGCGCTCGCCCGTCGGGGGCGGCGTGGTCGCGAGCAGGTCGAGCACCTCGAAATCGGAGGCGCCCAGGCCGTACGGGTGCAGCGCGCGGTCGATCTCGCCCAGGGTGCGGGCGTGCACCGCGAGGATCTCCCGCCACCGCTCCTCGGGCCGGGCCCCGGCCGTGTTCGCCGCCATACCCGAACGGTAACACCAGTTCGATATTCAACGACCGGGTGCGCGGCGCGGCTTCCGCGCCCGGCCCGGGACGGGCCGTTCCGGGAACGGCCTACGTCGACTCCCGCTTCACCAGCTCCGTCGGCAGGATCACCGCCGCCGGGTCCTCACCGCCCATCTGGGCCAGCAGCACCCGCACCATCTCCGCGCTGATGCGGTCCCAGGGCTGGCGGATGGTGGTGAGCTCCGGGCTGGCGGCGACGGCCGCGGGGGAGTCGTCGAAACCGCCGACCGCCACGTCCTCGGGGACGCGGCGTCCCGCGCGGTGCAGCGCCGTCAGCACGCCCTGGGCCATCAGGTCGGAGGCGACGAACACGGCGTCGACGTCCGGCGCCTGCGCCAGCAGCCGCTCCGCGCCCGCCTCGCCGCTGGCCCGGCTGTAGTCGCCGGAGACCACGAGCCGCTCGTCGGTCTCCACGCCCGCCTCGGCGAGCACCTCCCGGTAACCGGCGAGGCGCTCCACACCGCCGGGGGTGTCCAGCGGGCCGGTCACCACGCCGATCCGCCGCCGCCCCAGCGCCAGCAGGTGCCGCACCATGTCGCGGGCGCCGTCCCGGTCGTCGGCGGCCACGTAGCTCACCTTCGAGCCCAGCCCGATCGGCTTGCCGCAGGCGACCAGCGGCACGCCCGCCGCCCGCAGCTGCTCGGCCACCGGGTCGCCCGAGTGGCTGGAGACCAGCAGCACCCCGTCGACGTGCCCGGCGGTGATGTACCGCGTGATGCGCCGCCGTTCGTCGTCCGTGCCGGCCAGCATCAGCAGCAGCGGGATGTCGTGCGCGGCCAGCGCCTGGGTGCAGCCGCGCAGCAGGACGTTGAAGTTGGGGTCCTCGAAGAACCGCTCCTGCGGCTCGGTGAGCAGGAAGCCCACCGAGTCCGAACGACCGGTGATCAGCGACCGGGCGTGCCGGTTGACGACGTAACCCGTCTTGCGGATCGCGGCGTTGACGGCCTCCGCGGCGGCCGGGCTGACGTAGTGGCCGCCGTTGAGCACCCGCGAGACGGTGCCGCGCGAGACACCGGCCTCGCGCGCCACGTCGTGGATCGTCGGCGGCCTGCGCCTGCCCCCCGTGTTGCCCATGGTCATGACTTTACGGCCCCGGAGAGCAGGTCCAGGCTCCAGAACCGCTGGACGACCAGGAAGAGGGCGACCAGCGGGAGGACCGCGAGGAACGCACCGGTGATCACCAGGGTGTACAGGGCCGGGGTGTTGGCCCCCTGCTCGAGCAGGGTGTACAGACCGAGTGTGATCGGGAACTTCTCGTCGTCGCTGAGCATGATGTACGGCAGCAGGAAGTTGTTCCAGACCGCCACGAACTGGAACAGGAAGACCGTGACCAGTCCGGGCACCATCATCGGCAGCGCGACCCGGGTGAAGATCCGCCACTCGCCCGCGCCGTCCATCCGCCCGGCCTCCACCACGTCGGCCGGCACCGCGGCCGCGGTGTAGATCCGCGCGAGGTAGACGCCGTACGGGGAGAGGATCTGCGGCAGCAGCACCGCCAGGTGGGAGTCGGTGAGGCCGGCCTTCGCCAGGAGCAGGTACTGCGGGACGGCGAGGATCACCGGTGGCATCAGCACGCCAGCGAGCAGCACGTTGAACAGCGTCTCGCGGCCCCGGAAGCGGTAGGTCGCCAGCGCGTAGCCGCTGACCGCCGACACGCACGTCGACAGCAGCGCGCCCAGCCCGGCGTACAGGGCGGAGTTGCCCATCCACCGCCAGTAGACGCCGTCGCGGTAGGCGCTCAGGTCGGAGAGGTTCCCGGCGAATCCGGTGCCCGGCCAGAACGTGAAGGTGGAGAACAGCTCCCGGCCGGACTTGGTGGACGCGACGACCACCCAGGCGACCGGCAGCAGGCAGTAGAGCGCACCGAGCAGCAGGGTCAGCGTCGGGACCGGCGCGATCCGGCGGCGTCGCGCCGGACCCCGGACCGTGCCGGGTGCGGTGCCGGTCTCGGGACCGGTCCTGTACGGGGCGGGGGAACTCATCGGGCGGCTCCTCGACGGTCGTCCCGCTTGCCGCGCCGGTCGGCGGCCCGCAGGAAGCCGAAGGACAGCATCAGGGTGACCAGCGCGATGAGGGTCGCCTGGGCCGCGGCGGCGTGGATGTCGCCGTTGCCGAAGGCGTCCTGGTACACCTTCATCAGCGGACTCCAGGTGGTGGACACGGAGTTGGTGAGCGGTTTGAGGGTGGTCGGTTCGTTGAACACCTGGAGCGTGGCGATGATCGAGAAGAAGAAGGTCAGCACCAGCGACGGCGCCACCATCGGGATCTTGATCCGCAGGGCGATCTGCAGCGGGGTGGCGCCGTCCAGCTTCGCCGCCTCGTGGACCTCGGCCGGGATGGCCCGCAGCGCGGTGTAGATGACGATCATGTTGAAGCCGGTGCCGCCCCAGACCGCGATGTTCGACAGCGCCAGGTACAGCGGACCGCCGTCCAGCAGGTCCGGCTGCGGCAGGCCCAGCCTGTCGAGCACGAAGTGGAAGGGGCTCACGTCCGGCAGGTAGAGGAAGCCCCACAGCAGGGCCGCCACCACGCCGGGAATGGCGTACGGCAGGAAGATCGCGAGCCGGGTGAAGGGGGCGAGCCGCACCTTCTCGGAGTCGAGCATCAGCGCGAACAGCAGGGCGAGGCCCAGCATGACCGGCACCACGATGCAGCCGTAGCCGAGCACGCGCAGCGCGCCGTCGAGCAGCTCGCCGTCGGACAGGGCGCCGGTGTAGTTCTCCAGGCCGGCCCAGACCTCCTCGCGGGCGCCGGACCCCAGGCCCAGGCCGGAGACCCGCGCCTTGCGGAGGCTGAGCCAGACCGCGTACCCGATGGGCAGCGCGAAGAACAGGAGGAACAAGGCGGTCGCGGGGACGAGGAAGAGGTACGGGGCTTTCTGGACCCCGTACGGCCTCCGGCGTGCTGCGGACCTCACCGAGCGACCCCGAAGCCCTGCTTCTCCAGGTCGGCGACCGTCTTCTCCTGCATGGTCTCCAGGGCGGCGGTGAAGTCCGACTTGTTCCTCGCGGCGGCGCCGAAGGCGTCCTTGAACGCCGTGTAGGCGACGTTGACGTTCGGGCCCCAGGCGGACGGCGCGGTGGTCTCCGCGATGTCGGCGGCCTTCCGGTAGAAGTCGGGCTGGTTGGAGAAGTACTCCGGCGGCTCGGTGAAGGCGCCGCTGAGCTGGGCCGAGGTGGAGGCCGGGTAGATGCCGCTCTCCTTGGCCAGCGCGTTGAGGGCGTCGCGGTCGGTGTTCAGCCAGGCGGCGAACTTGGCGGCGGCGTCCTTGTGCTCGGAGTCCGTGGTCACGGCGGTGGAGGAACCGCCCCAGCTGCCGGTGCGGTTCTCGCCGGCCGTCCACTGGGGCAGCGGGGCCATGGCCCACTTGCCCCTGGTGTCGGGCGCGGCCGTGGTCAGCGTGCCCGGCGCCCACACGGCGCTGACCCACGCGATCTGCTTGCCGGTGTTCAGCGCCTTGTTCCAGGCCGGGGTGTACATCGGCTGGTTGTCGATGGCGCCCTCCTCGACCAGGCCGCCCCAGAACTCGGCGACCTTCCGGGTGGCGGCGTCGTCGATGCCGACCTTCCACTTGTCCCCGGAGGCGGTCCACCACTGCGCGCCGGCCTGCTGGGCGAGGCCCGCGAACAGGCCGGAGTCGTTGGCGGAGAAGGTGGTCAGGTCCTTGTCGGGGGCCGCCTTCTTCAGCTTCCGCGCGGTCTCGGCGAACTCGTCCCAGGTCGCCGGGACGGCCAGGTCGTACTCCTCGAACAGGTCCTCACGGTAGTAGAACATCATCGGGCCGATGTCCTGCGGGACCGCGTAGACCGCGTCCGTGCCGAGCGTGGTCTGCTGCCAGACGCCGTCGGCGAACCTGTCCTTCACGTCGCCCACGCTCCCCGCTATGTCGGCCAGCGCGTCATTGCTGACCAAGGTGGGCAGCGCCTGGTACTCCGCCTGCACCAGGTCGGGCGCCTCGCCTGCCTTGTGCGCGGTGAGGATCTTGGTGACCAGCGTGTCGCCGGACGCCTGCTTCTTCACCGTGACGGTGATCCGCTCCTTCTTGCCCGGCCCCTCGTTCCACAGGTCCACGACCTCGTCCATGCCGGGAGCCCAGGTCCAGTACGTCAGTGAGACCGGGCCCGACCGGGTCTCGCCGTCGTCGTCGGACGAGCCGCAGGCGGCGAGCGCGGTGGCGCCGAGGGCGACGGCGACGGCGGAACTCACGAGGCGACGGCGCTTCGTGTACGGCATGGAACTCTCCCCTGACCTGGGGTCCCCGCCTGCTGCGGAGACCTGCCATGCTTCTGTGAGCGTTCACAGTAGAGAAACATCCCGGACACTTGTCAATGGTTGTTGCTGTGCGGTTATGTTGGCCTCACCGCGCCGGTGGTGTGTGTGTACGTTCACAAACGATCGAGTACATCGGGAGAATCCATGCCGGAGACCACCCCCAGGGGCCTCACCGGGCTCGCCTTCGGTGGGGACTACAACCCCGAGCAGTGGCCGGAAAGCGTCTGGCAGGAGGACGTCCGGCTGATGCGGGAGGCCGGCGTCACCCTGGTGAGCGTCGGGATCTTCTCCTGGGCCCTGCTGGAGCCCTCACCCGGCGCGCACGACTTCGGCTGGCTCGACCGCGTCCTGGACCTGCTGCACGAGAACGGCGTCCGCGTCGACCTGGGCACGCCCACCGTGGTGCCGCCGGCCTGGTTCTACCGCGCCCACCCCGAGGCGCTGCCCGTCACCGCCGAGGGCGTGCGGCTCGCGTTCGGCTCCCGCGGCGCCATCTGCCACAGCAACGCCGACTACCGGGCCGCCGCCGCGGACATCACCGCACGGCTCGCCGAACGCTACGGCGACCACCCCGCGCTCGCGATGTGGCACGTCCACAACGAGTACGGGGTGCCCGTCTCCGCCTGCTACTGCGACTCCTGCGCCGCCCACTTCCGCCGCTGGCTGGCGCGGGAGTACGGCACCGTCGACGCCGTCAACGAGGCCTGGGGGACCGCCTTCTGGGGCCAGCGCTACGCCTCCTTGGAGGAGATCGACCCGCCGCGCCTGACCTCGACGGTCGGCAATCCCGCCCAGGCGCTGGACTACCGGCGGTTCGCCGACGCCACCATGCGCGAGAACTTCACGGCCGAGCGGGACATCCTGCACCGCCTGTCCCCGGGGATCCCGGTGACCACCAACTTCATGACCGCCCTCAGCCAGTGCGACTCCGTCGACTACTGGGCCTGGGCCCGCGAGGTCGACCTCGTCACCAACGACCACTACCTGATCACCGACGGCCGCCGCACCCACGTCAACCTCGCGATGGCCGCCGACCTCACCCGTTCCGTGGCCGGCGGGGCCCCCTGGCTGCTGCTCGAACACTCCACCTCGGGCGTCAACTGGCAGCCCCGCAACCCCGCCAAGGCGCCCGGCCAGATGGCCCGCAACTCCCTCGCCCACGTGGCCCGCGGCTCCGACGGCGCCCTGTTCTTCCAGTGGCGCCAGTCCCGGCGCGGCGCCGAGAAGTTCCACTCCGCGATGGTGCCGCACGGCGGCACCGGCACCCGCGTCTGGCGCGAGGTGGTGGAACTCGGGGCGCACGTCGACGCGTTGGCCCCGGTCCGCGGCACCCGCACCGAGGCCGACGTCGCCGTGCTGTGGGACTGGCAGTCCTGGTGGGCGCAGAACCTCGACTGGCGGCCCAGCGAGGACCACGACGCCCGCGAACGCGCCGACGCCTTCTACGAGGCCCTCTACGACCGCCACCTCACCGTCGACTTCGCCCGCCCGGAAGCCGACCTGTCGGGGTACCCCCTGGTCGTCGTGCCCGCCCTGTACCTGATGACCCGGGCCGCCGGGGAGAACCTCCGCGCGTACGTGGAGAACGGCGGCACCCTCGTCGTGTCGTACTTCTCCGGCATCGTCGACGAGCACGACGCCGTGCACGAGGGCCCGTACCCGGGAGCCCTGCGCGACGTCCTGGGCCTGACCGTCGAGGAGTTCTCCCCACTGCTGGAGGGCGAGAAGGTGCGCCTGGCCGGTCCCGGCGGCCTGGAGGTCGGCGCCGACGTGTGGACGGAGTTCGTGGTGCCGCGCGGCGCCGAGACCGTCTGGACGTACGCCGACGGCCTCACCGCCGGGCACCCGGCCGTCACCCGGCACCGCCTCGGCGAGGGCACCGCCTGGTACGTCTCCACCCGCCTGGGCGCCGAGGGCCTGGACGCCCTGCTCGGCCGGGCGGCCGAGGACGCCTCCCTCACCCCGCGCGCCGGTCTGCCCCGCGACGTCGAAGTGGTGCGCCGCACCGGCGGGTCGGGCACCTTCCTGTTCGCGATCAACCACACCGCCACCGACGCCGAGGTGCCGCTGGAGACCGCCGGCACCGAACTGCTGACCGGTGAACGGGCCGCGGACCGCCTCGCGGTCCCGGCCGGAGCCGTCCGGGTCGTGCGACTCGACGGCTGAGCCGCGACTCCCCTCCGCCCGTGCGAGCACCCAGGCCGCGGGCGGAGGGGGCCCGCGCCCGCCTCCGGGCGCCGGGGCACCCCTCCTCCTCCCCGTCGAAGGGACGACGAACGGTCATGTTCCATCCCAGACGCATCCTCCGGGCCCTGCTGCCGCCGCTCGTGGCGGGGCTCGCCCTCACCGCCCTGCCCGCCCCGACCGCCACGGCCGCGAGCACGCTCGCCAACGGCGGCTTCGAGGCCGACGGTTCGGGCGCCGCCACACCGAGCGGCTGGTCCGAGCGCGGCGACACCGGCGCCTCGTTCTCCGAGCCCGGCGGCCGCGGCGGCGGTCACCGCCTGTCGCACTGGTCGCCCTCGGCCTACCGGACCGAGACGTACCAGCACCTGTCCGGGCTCCCCAACGGGGACCACCGGCTCACCGCCTGGGTGCGCTCCGGCGGCGGCCAGAACGCGGCGTACCTGGCGCTGAAGAACTGCGGCGGCGCCGAACAGCGCACCGACCTGCCGGTGTCCGCCGACGGCTGGATCCGCGTCGTCGTGCCGGTCAGGGTGACGAACCACCGGTGCACCGTCAGCGTCGTCAGCGACGCGAACGCGGGCGACTGGATCAACGTCGACGACCTGACCCTCACCCCGGGCACCTCCGGCCTGTCCGTCAAGGGCGCCGACATCTCCTCCCTGCCCAAGAGCGAGGCCGGGGGCGGGGTCTACCGGACCGCCTCCGGCACCGTCGGCGACGCGGTCGCGATCCTGAGGTCGGCCGGCATGAACCACGCCCGGCTGAAGGTCTGGGTGGACCCGGCCGACGGCTACAACGACAAGGCGCGCGTCCTGGCCATGGCCAAGCGGGTCAAGGCACGGGGCATGAAGCTGCTGGTCGACTTCCACTACTCGGACTCCTGGGCCGACCCGGGCAAGCAGACCAAGCCCGCCGCCTGGGCCGGACACGGCTACGGGCAGCTGAAGAAGGACGTGTACGACCACACGTACGACGTGCTCCGCGCCCTCAAGGCCCAGGGCACCACCGCCGACATGGTCCAGATCGGCAACGAGATCAACGGCGGCATGCTGTGGGACGAGGGCTCCACCGGCAACTGGCCCCAGCTCGCCGGCCTGCTCAACTCCGGCTACGACGCGGTCAAGGCGGTCGACCCGTCCACCGTCGCCGCGCTGCACCTCGCCGAGGGCGGCGACCTCGACGCCACCCGCTGGTGGTTCGACAACGCGGTCTCCCACGGCGTGCGGTTCGACGCCATCGGCCTGTCGTACTACGGCTACTGGCACGGCACGCTGCACGACTTCCAGACCACCCTGGACGACGCGGCCGCCCGCTACGGCAAACCCGTCTTCGTCGCCGAGACGGCCTACCCGTTCCGGCTGGACAGCGAGGACGCGCACGAGAACATCATCGACACCGCGGAGGAACTGGTCCCCGGCTACCCGGCGTCCCCGACCGGGCAGACCCGGTGGATGAACGACGTGGCGAGCATCGTGGAGGCCGTCCCGGGCGGCCGCGGCCTCGGCGTCTTCTACTGGGAGGCGACCTGGACCGCCCGCGCCGGCAACGGCTGGGACCCGGCCGACCCGTCCTCCGGCAACGGCTGGGAGAACCAGGCGCTGTTCGGCTACGACGACCGCGCGCTGCCCGCGACGGCGTGGTTCCGCCACCGGTGAGGCGCGGCGGACCGTGAGGCCCGGTCCCGGGCGGGCCCGTGCCGCCCGGGATCCGGCCGCACCGTCGCGGCTCGGGTCCCGGACCCACTGCCGGGGTCCGGGGGCGCGGGGCGCCGGACGCGGGACGGTGGAGGCGCCCCGGGGAGAGGCCGCCCGGGACGGCAGGGGGAGACGATGCTGAGGATTCCCGCCGCCGGGACGCGACTGCGCATCCCGGCGTGGCTGAAGGAGCCGGACGTCGCGGAGCGCGGTGCCACGGCGGACGCCGTGGCCGCCAGGTTCGGCCTGTCCCGTCCGGCCGCCCGCCCTCACCTCCGGCTGCTCACGGCCGCCGGCCTGCTGCGCGCCGGCCGCGGGGACGGCCCCCCGCCCCGCCGGCGCGACGAGGTGCGGATCGCCGAGGTGGCGCGGATGTTCGAGAAGGGCCGGTAGCCGGCCCGCGGCGGCCCGTGCCCGTCACGCCGCCGCGGCGGCCCGCCGTCAGTCCTTCGGCACGGAGCCCCGCCGCAGCCACAGGGACAGGGCCAGCACCGCGCCGCCCAGCAGTGCGACGCCCGCGACCGTCCAGGACACGGGCCGGCCCGGCCGGTCGGCGCCGCGTGCCGCCGGAGCCGGGGCGGGCTCCGCCTGCTGCCCGGGCAGCGGCCGGTCCCGCGGGGCGTCCGACGGGCCCACCGGGTCCGGCCGGTCCCGCGGGGCGTCCGACGGGTCCGGTGGGTCCGGCGGGTCCCGCAGGGCGTCCAGCGAGCCCACCGGTTCGACCCGCCCCGCCGCCTCGAACCCCCAGTCCAGCAGCGAGCGCGCCTCCTCGTACACCGCGTACGCACCGCCCGAGCGGGGGTTCATGACCGTCACCACCAGGGTGCGTCCGTCCCGCCGCGCGGCGGCCACGAGGGTGTGGCCGGCGTTGCTGGTGTAGCCGTTCTTGACGCCGATCAGCCCCCGGTAGGGTTCGACGCCGTCCGCTCCGGTGAGCAGCCGGTTGGTGTTCCGGATCTCGTACCAGCCGCCGTCGCGGCCCGGGAACCGCGCCTCGGTCCGGGCGCAGTACCGCGCGAACTCCGGGTCGCGCAGCCCCGCCCGGCCGAACACCGCCAGGTCGAACGCGGACGACACCTGCCCGGGCGCGTCGTAGCCGTCGGGCGACTCCACCCGGGTGTCGTGGGCGCCCAGGGCGCGGGCCCTGGCCTGCATGCGCTCGGCCGTGGCCTGCCAGCCTCCGCTGAGCGAGGCCAGGACGCGCACGGCGTCGTTGCCGGAGCTGAGGAAGACCCCGTTCCACAGGTCCGACACCCGGTACGTGCGCTCCTCGGCGACGCCGACGAGGCTGCTGCCGGGGCCGATGCCCCGCAGTTCCCGTGCGCTGACCCGGTGCCGGACGCCGGCCGGCAGTCCCGGCAGCACGGTGAGGGCGAACAGGGTCTTCAGGGTGCTGGCCGGCGGCAGCCTGCGGTGCGCGTCGTGGGCCGCGAGCACCGTGCCGGTGCCCGCGTCGGCCACCAGCCACGACTTGGCGGACAGGTCCGGGACCTCGGGTGCTTCCGCGCGCGGCCGGACCTGTGTGCCGGACCGGTGCAGCAGGGACGCCGGCGCGCCCGCCCGTGGTCCGGTGCCCGGTGACGGCCCGGGGCCCGCCCGCGTACCGGTGGTGGCCGCGGCGGGTGCGAGCGCCAGCAGGCCCGCCGTGCAGAGGGCGCAGGTGGACGCGGCGGCCCGCAAAGCAAATCTGACAGTCATATCGCAAACGTAGGAAGGGACGCCCGGGTCACCACGCTGCCCCGGCCGGAAGCCGTCCGGGAACACCCGGATGCCGCACGCCGCGGTGCCGGCCGCCGGCAGGGCCGGCCGGACGCGCCGCGGGAACGTCGCGCCACTGGGGCCCGCGCAGCCGCCCCGGCGGCGTCCGCGGGCCGGACACGCCCGTCACGGGACGCGGGCCCCGGGCGCGCCGCGTGCCGACGGGGGCGCCTCCGCGCGCCGCTCCCGCACGCGCGGCGGCCCCCGCTCCCGCGCCCGTTCAGGCCGGGCGCTCCTGCGCCTGCCGCGCGATCCGCTCGAACCGCGCCCCCATGGCCGCCGCCAGCGCCTGCGCGCCCGACAGCGGGCGCACCATCACCGTGAGGGCGTCGATGAGTCCGTCGTCGCCGACGTGGAGGAAGTCGCAGCCCTCGATCTCGCGGTCGCCCACGCGCGCGGTGAAGACCAGCGCGTGGTCGCGACCGCCCGCGTCGCCGATCTCGCGCACGTAGCGGAAGTCCTCGAAGACCTCCGCGACCGCCCGCAGGATCGCCCCGGTGACCGGCTTGCCGGTGTACGGCCTGAACACGACGGGGCTGGTGAAGACGACGTCCTCCGCCAGCAGCGCCACGGCGGCGTCGAGGTCCCCGGCCTCGACGGCCTTCCGGAATGCCTGCATCGGGGCTCCTATGGTCAACTAATTGAATAGGTGCGTAGGAGACTAGTCATCCGCTGTTAACGTGTCCACATGTCCCTCAAGTACGCCGTCCTGGCCGCCCTCCTGGAGGGCGAGGCCTCGGGTTACGAGCTGTCCAAGATCTTCGACGTCTCGTTCGCCAACTTCTGGGCCTCCACCCCGCAGCAGCTCTACCGGGAGCTGGAGCGGCTGACGCGGGACGGGCTGGTCGAGGCCCGGGTGGTCCGGCAGGAACGGCGGCCGGACAAGCGGATGTTCACCCTCACCGAGGCCGGCCGCGAGGACCTGCGCGCCTTCGCCGCCGAGCCGCCCCGGCGGCCCACCGCCGTCCGCGACGAACTGCTGATCAAGATCCAGGCCATGGACGGCACGGACCCCGGGGCGACCCGCGCCCTGGTCGAGGAGCGGATGGCGTGGGCGCGCGGCAAGCTCGCCCGCTACGAGCGGATGCGCGAACGCCTGCTGGATGGCCGCCCGGAGGAGCGGTACCTGCGGGAGACGGACCGGATCGGGCCGTACCTCACGCTGATGGGAGGGATCGCCTTCGAGGAGGAGAACCTGCGCTGGTGCGAGCGCGTCCTGGCGGTCCTGCGGCAGCGGACCCCCCTGGGCTGATCCGGTGTTCGGTCCCGACGGCCCCCGTCTGCGCGAGCTCGCCGTCCAGGCGCTGTCGTCCGTGGAGCACGGCTACGACCTCCTCGCGCCGAAGTTCGACCGCACCCCCTTCCGCACGCCCGACCGGGTGCTCGACGCCACCGCCTCGGTGCTGCGTTCCCTGGGGCCCTTCGACGCCGGGCTCGACCTGTGCTGCGGCACCGGCGCGGGCACCGGTGTGCTCAGGCGGGTCTGCCGGGGGAGCGTCACCGGGGTGGACCTCAGCGCCGGCATGCTGGCCGTCGCCCGGGAGCGCGCCGGGTCCGCCGGACCGCCGGTCGCCTGGGTGCGGGCGGACGCGCGGGCGCTGCCGTTCCGGTCCGCCTTCGACCTGGTGGTGAGCTTCGGGGCGTTCGGCCACTTCCTGCCGCGCGAGCTGCCGGGCCTGTTCGCGCAGGTCCACTCGGTGCTGCGGCCGGGGGGCCGTTTCGTCTTCCCCGTGGCCGCGCCGCCCCGGCCGGGCTCGCCCGGCCACGCGGTGCTGCTCGGATTCGACGCGGTGATGCGGGTGCGCAACGCCGTGTGGCGTCCGCCGTTCGTCATGTACTACCGGACGTTCCGCTTCGGTGCCGTCCGGCGCGAACTGGCCCGGGCGGGCTTCGGTGTGGAGTTCCACGCCCTGCCCGCCCTCGGCCGGCGGCGGGACGGCAGTCCGCGCGTGCGCCTGGTCGTCGCGAGGCGGCCGCAGGCGTAGCGAGCCGCGTCCCCCGCGGCCGCTCGGGCTCGTCGCGCCCCACGCCCACCACCTGTCACAGCGCGCCGTACAGGGCGTCGACCAGGGCCGTCTTGCGGGGGTCGTCGGCGATGCGGGTCCCCATCCGGTTCATCGTGTAGCCCAGCGAGACACCCGCCTCCGGGTCGGACAGCCCGCAGGAGCCGCCGAACCCGTCGTGTCCGAAAGCCCGCGGGTTCGGTCCGTACGAGCCGTTCCGCCCGCTGAGCCACAGGCCGAGCCCGATCTCGGTCTCGTACCGGAAACCGGCGCCGAGCACCAGGTCCCGGCAGGCGCCCTGTCCCTCGCGCACCCGCTCGGCCGCCTGCGGGGACAGCAGGCGGTGGCCACCGTACGCGCCGCGCCCCGCGAAGACCGCGTACAGCGCGGCGACGGCCCGTGCGGTGCCGTGGCCGTTCGCGGCCGGTATCTCGGCGGCCCGCCACTCGGGCGTGTTCGCGCCCGCCGCGCCCACCGCCGGGTTGGTCAGTGCCGCGACGGCCGCGGGCGCGGGCCGGCCGAACGGCTCCGCCGGCCCGGCGCCGCGCCGGACCGGGGACTGCACCAGCTCGGCCGCCCGGCCGGCGTCCTCGGCCGGCAGGCCGATGGTGAAGCCGATCCCCAGCGGCCCGGTCACCTCCCGCTCCAGGAAGGCTCCGGGCAGCAGCCCCGACACCCGTCGCACCACTTCGCCGACCAGGTGACCGTACGTCAGCGCGTGGTACCCGGACCGCGTTCCCGGCTCCCACCAGGGCTCCGTCGCCGCGAGCCGCCGGGTGGTCAGCTCCCAGTCGCAGAGCTGCGCGAACGAGTGCGGCTCGCGCAGTCCGGGCAGCCCGGCGCGGTGCGAGAGCAGGTGGCGCACCAGGACCTTCTCCTTGCCCGCCGCGGCGAACTCCGGCCAGTACGCGGCCACCGGCGCGTCGAGGTCGAGCAGCCCCCGGTCGGCGAGCACGTGGGCGCACAGGGCCACCGGGCCCTTGGAGGTCGACCACACGTTGACCCGCGTGTCCCGCTCCCAGGGCCGGGTGCGCGCCGCGTCGGCCCAGCCGCCCCACAGGTCCACCACCGTCTCGCCGTCCAGGACGACGGCCACCGCGGCGCCCAGCTCCCCCCGTTCGCGGAAGTTCTCCTCGAACGCCGCCCGCACCGCCGCGAAACGCGGCGCGCAGTGACCGTGGACGCGTACCTCGTGCTCGGACATGGGCCCTCCGTCGGCCGTCGGAAAGCCCGGGCCGCGGCGCCGGGCCCGGGCAGCAGGAACATACCGACCGGTCGGACCAGAGGGAAGGGCGCCGACGCGGGGCGAGCGGCCGCCTCAGGCGTACGAGCGCATCCAACGCAGCTTGGCCGCCTCCTGGAACGGGCCGCCGCCCTCGTGGTCGTTGAAGTCGTACACCTCGATCGCCTTGTCCTCGTGGGCCCAGGCGTTGAAGGCGGCGAAGACGGTCGAGGGCGGGCAGGTCTGGTCCTCCAGGGCCGCCGAGAACAGGGCGGGCGCACGGCCGCGGGCGGCGAAGTGCACGCCGTCGAAGTAGGACAGGGTGCGCAGGGCCTCCTCGAAGCGGCCGCGGTGCGTCTTGAGGTAGAGGCCGACCTCCCGGTACGGGTGCCGGTCGGTGAGCGTCGTCGCGCGCGGGAAGTCGCACAGGAACGGCACGTCCGGCGCGACGCCCGCCAGGTCCGGGACCAGACCGCCCACCGCGAGGGCGATGCCGCCGCCCTGGCTGGCGCCCACGGCCACCGTGCGCCGTTCGTCGGTCAGCGGGTGCGCACGGGCCGCCTCCACCGCGCGCACGGCGTCCGTGAAGACCCGGCGGTAGTAGTAGTTCTCGGGCGCGTCGATGCCGCGGGTCATGAACCCGGGGTACGCGGGCGCCCCGCCCACCGGGTCCGGGGTGCCGCCGCCGGCGCCCCAGGCGCTGCCCTGGCCGCGGGTGTCCATCACGAAGTGGGCCCGGCCCGTGGACGCCCACAGCAGGTGCTCGTGGGGCAGTCCGCGGCCGCCGCCGTAGCCGATGAACTCCACCACCAGCGGCAGCGGGGCGTCGGCGTCGGCGGGCAGCGTCAGCCAGCCCTTGACGGGGTGACCGCCGAACCCGGCGAACGTCACGTCGAGGACCCGCACCGTGGACAGCCCCGTGTCGACCGGCTCGAAACGGGCGTCGAGAGCGTGCCCGCGCGCCTCGTCGAGCGTCTTGGACCAGAACGCGTCGAAGTCCTCGGGCGCCGTGGACTCGCTGCGGTACGCGCGCAGTTCGGCGAGGGGAAGGTCGAACAGGGCCATCGGGGACCGCCTTTGCGAGGAGACAGTGCGCAGCGAGGACACCGTACGTGGGCCGGGGGAGGAACGGCCAGCGTCCGCACGCTCCTTCCCCACTTGATCCCGAAGGGAAGGGCCGCAGGTGGGAGGCGTGGCAAGCGTTTTCTCCCGATCGGTCCGCGGCAGCCGCCCGAAGGGCGCCGGGGCGGGGCTGCGGCGCTCGCGCCGACGGCGGCCCGGCGGGCCCGCGGCGCCGACGGGCGCAGGACCGCAGCCCTCATCGGATCCCGCGCCGGGCCCACTCCGGCTCCGTACGGGCCCACGCCCGCTCCCACTCCGCCAGCCGGCGGCGCATCGCCGTCCCGCGCACCGCCCGGTGCACCAGGAGCACCCCGGCCGCGAAGACCCCCGCGGCGAAGACGCCCATGCCGATGCCGTGCTGCCACACCGAGGCGTCGTCGACCGGGGGCGGCACGTTGCGTCCCCGGGAGTCGAACCACACGTGCACCACGTCCCCGGGGCGTGCCTTCGCGGGGACGCGCGCGACGGCGGTGCGCCGGCCCTCGCCCGGTTCCGTCCAGCGCACGGTCGCGCGGGGCACGCGCTGCTCGTCCGCCCGGGAGGAGGGCCCGGCCCCGGCGGACCGCTCCACGACCTCGGCGCGCACCCGGTGACGATCGGCGCGCTGCTCCTCGGCGGTCGCCCGCGCCTCGCCGTGGGCCCACCGGGCGGTGACCGTCCCCATCAGCGGGGCCCCCACGCACACCAGCACGGCGACGGCCACCGCCGTCCACGCCTCGACCACGTCCGACCGGCGCCGCAGCGGATTGCGCCCCCGGGACCGGACGCGCCACCGCGTCCGCATGCCGACCTCCTCACCGTCACGCAACCGGGCCGGGCGGCCGACGGGACGTCCTGCCGCTCCCGTCGTCGCACACGGCACGCGTGCGACCGGCCCCGGTCAGGGGTGCCCGGACGCCCCGGTGCGAAACGGCGGGCCGGAACCGGTGCGGGCGGTCAGCCGAAGCGCTCGATGCGGATCCGGTCCACGGGCTGTCCGGCGGCCACCAGCAGCCGGGAGGCGTGCTCGGCGAAGGCGTTGGAACCGCACACATAGGCTTCCCACCCACCGGGAGGCCGCTCGGCCAGGAGCGGCGCCACATGGGCGGCCGTCATACGTCCCACGGCCACACCCTCCGGCGCGCTCCGCGTGAACACCGGTGTGGTCTCCGCGCCGAACTCCCGCGCGTAGATCAGCTCCTCGGGGCTGCGCGCCGACACCAGCAGCCGCAGCGGCACGGTCAGGCCCCGGGCCCGGTGGTGCCGGACCATCGACATCAGCGGGACCACCCCGGATCCGGCGCCCACCAGCAGCGCGGGCCGGTCGCCCGGCCAGGCGAAGAAGCCGCTGAGCGGGCCGCGCACCTCCACCCGGTCGCCGGGCCGGGCCACGGTGTGGAACCAGCCCGAGACCTCGCCGTCCTCGACGTGGTCCAGCGTCAGTTCGAGGTGCCCGGAGTCGTCCGGCGCGGACGCGATCGAGTAGTGGCGCTGGGCCGTGTACCCGTCCGCCGCGGTCAGCCGCAGCAGAAGGTGCTGGCCGGGCAGGTGCCCCGGCCAGTCGGGCACGGCGAACCGGAAGGTCGCGGCGCGCGGTGTCTCGCGGCGGATCCCGGTCAGGGTCGCCGTGCGCCACACCGAGGCGGTCTGCTCGCTCACGCCGATGCGCCCGGGCACGGCGAACCGCGTCGGCGGGGTGAAACGCCCCGGCGCGTCCCCCGCGGGCCCCTGCGCCCCTCGTGCCGCTCGCTCCGCGGGGACCGCCCCCGTCCCGGCCGCCGCGCCCGGCGCGGGCCCCGGCGCCGTCCGTGCCGCTGTCCCGGCCGTCCGCTCAGTCACCGGAGTACCTCTGCTCCTCCCAGGGGTTGCCGCGCGCGTGGTAGCCGTTGCCCTCCCAGAAGCCCGGCTCGTCGTGGTCCAGGAGCCGCAGGCCCGCGATCCACTTGGGGCTCTTCCAGAGGTACAGGTGCGGCACCAGCAGCCGCGCCGGGCCGCCGTGCTCCGGCGGGAGCGGCCGGCCGTCGTACTCCCAGGCGATCCAGGCCCGGCCGCCGGTCACGTCGGCGAGCGGGAGGTTGGCGGTGTAGCCGGTGTGCGCGTAGGCGACGACGTGGGTGGCGCGGGCGTCGGGCCGGACCGCGTCCAGGAAGGCGTCCAGGGAGACCCCGCCGAACCGCGTCCCGAACTTCGACCAGCCCGTCACGCAGTGGATCGCGCCCTCGTACGCCGAGGCCGGCAGCGCGTGCGCCTGCTCCCAGTCCCAGGTCCGGGGCTCGGCCACCAGCCCGTCGATCCGGAAGGTCCAGTCGGCGGGCGCGAGGTCGGGCGTGACCTCCGCGGACAGGACGGGCCATTCCTCGCCCGCGTCGTACTGACCGGGCGGCAGACCGGGGTCCTTCGCGCGGGGGCGGCCGGTGAAGCCGCGGGTGATGTTCACGTGATCGGTGGTTTCCGTTGCGGGGGCGTGCCAGTGGTTGCGGTGTCCCACCGTAAGGGGTGCGGACGGCCGTCCGCGTCCGGGGCGGCCGGAGCGGGTCCGGCGGGCGGGGACCACCGTTCCGCGCCGGGCGGCCCCGCGGCCTCGGCCGCGTCCGCCCGGACACCGCGGACACCGCCTTCGCGACCCGGGTTCCCCCGGCACCGTGCGGCCCCCGGGGGATTCGGATAGGGTGACCGTCCGGCCGCGGAGGGACCCGGCCGGGAAGCCGAGGAGGTGGGACCCATCACCGCTGTGTCAGACCGGGTGCTCTCCTCCCGAAGCGACGCGGACCGCCGGCGCTAGGTGACCGCGAGGGCGCCCTTCGGCTTCCGAAAGGCCCGGGCTCTTGCCGCACACGCCGTCCCCTTCACCCGCCCCCTCCTCCCCGGCCGTCGCGCCGTCCCGCCCGCCTCCCGGGCCGCCGTCGTGGCCACGCTGCGCGCCGCGGGCTGTGTCTTCGCCGAGGACGAGGCCGAGCTGATCCTCGCCGCCGCGCCCACCCCGGACGACGCCGCCGCGATGGCCGGACGCCGGGCGACCGGCCTGCCCCTCGAACTCGTGCTCGGCTGGGCCGAGTTCCGCGGCCGGCGCGTCGCCGTGGAACCCGGTGTCTTCGTACCCCGCCGCCGCACCGAGTTCCTCGTCGAGCAGGCCCTCGCACAGGCGCCCGGCGCGGCCGTCGTCGTGGACCTGTGCTGCGGTTCGGGCGCCGTCGGCGCGGCCCTGGCGGCCGGACTGGGCGAGGTCGAGCTGCACGCCGCCGACGTCGACCCGGCCGCCGTGCGCTGTGCCCGCCGCAACGTCGCGGAGTTCGGCGGGCGGGTCCACGCGGGCGACCTGTTCGAGGCGCTCCCCGGCGGGCTGCGGGGCCGGATCGACATCCTGGCGGCCAACGTGCCCTACGTACCCACGGGCGAGATCGGTCTGCTGCCCCCGGAGGCCCGCGACCACGAGCCGCGCGCCGCGCTCGACGGCGGCGCGGACGGCCTCGACGTGCTGCGCCGGGTGGCCGCCGGGGCGCCCGGCTGGCTGGCGCCCGGCGGCTGCCTCCTGGTGGAGACGAGCCGCCGCCAGGCACCCGCCGCCGTCGCCGTCCTCACCGGGGCGGGACTGCGGACCCGCCTGGCCGTCTGCGAGGAGCGGTGCGCCCACGTCGTGATCGGCGTCGGGGCGTAGGGCCCGGGGCGCCGGCCGCCCGCCCCGGGCGGCCGGCGCCGTCGGCGCGGGCTCAGGCGGGTGCCGTCGCGCGGGCGATGAGCAGGGCCACGTCGTCGAAGTTGTCGGGCTCGTGCAGGGTGCGCAGGAGCAGGTCGCAGACCTCCTCCAGGGAGCGGTCGGGGCCGTCCAGCAGGGCGAGCAGCCGGTCCAGGCGTTCGTCCAGCGGGTGGTGCCGCGTCTCGACGAGACCGTCCGTGTAGAGGACCAGCCGGTCGCCCGGGTCCAGGTCGACGGTGGTCGTGGAGAACCCGACCCCGCCCACCCCCAGCGGCACCCCGGTGGGCAGGTCGAGCAGTTCCGGGGCGTGGCCGGACCGGATCCGGACCGGTGGCAGGTGCCCGGCGTTGGCGAGGGTGCACCGCCGCGCGCCGGGATCGTGGACGGCGTAGACGCAGGTGGCGATGGCCTGGTCCAGGCCGTCGGTGATCCTGTCCAGGTGCTCCAGGAGCACGGCCGGATCGAGGCCGAGGGAGGCCAGCGTCGTGGTCGCCGTGCGCAGCCGGCCCATGGCGGCCGCCGCGGGGATGCCGCTGCCCATGACGTCCCCCACGACGAGGGCGGTCCTGTCGCCCTCCAGCGGGATCACGTCGAACCAGTCGCCGCCCACCTCGCTGGTGGCGCCCGCCGGCTGGTAGCGGGAGGCCACCTCGAGTCCGCCCGTCACCCGCGGATGGCTGGGGAGCAGGCTGCGCTGGAGGGTCAGGGCGGTGGCACGGGCGTTCTGGTACCAGCGGGCGTTGTCGATCTGCACGGCCGCGCGGGCGGCCAGCTCCCGCGCGAGCAGCAGGTCGTCCTCGTCGAACGGCGCGGGGTTGTGCGTGCGCTTGAGGTCGAGGGCGCCCAGCACCTCGCCGCGCGCGATCAGGGGCACGGCCAGGTACGAGTGGACGCCCGCCCGGGCCAGCAGCTCGGTGGCCTCCGGGGAGCGGGCGATGCGCGCCAGGTCCTCGTCCTTCACCCGCGGCACCATCACGGGCCGCCCGGTGCGCACGCACTCGGTGACCAGCCGGTCCGGCGCGTACCGGGCCACCTCCCCCGGGGGATCGGCCGCCCGCAGCGCGTCCTCCGCGTCCGCCCCCCGTGCCGCCAGGGCCCGGATCGGCACGGACTCGGCCGGGTCGAAGGCGCTGGGGCGGCCCCGCACCACCGCGTCCAGCAGATCCACCGCCGCCACGTCCGCCAGCTCCGGCACGGCCACCTCGGCGAGTTCGCCGGCCGTGCGCTCCAGGTCCAGCGTGGTGCCGATCCGCGCGGAGGCGTCGGCGATCAGGGCCAGCCGGCGCCGGGCGGTCTCGGCCTCGACGCTCGCCCGGTACTGCTCGGTGATGTCCACGATCGACAGGGCCACGCCCAGCACCGTGCCGAGCGCGTTCTCCAGCCGGTACAGCGAGACCGACCAGGCGTTGTCCTCGTCCGGATCGGCCGGGGTGCGGCCGACCGTGGGCCGGTCGACCACGGGCCGCCCGGTGTCCAGCACCTCGCGGGCGGCGGCCTCGAGGGGCCCGGTGTCCAGCATCGGCAGCACCTCGCGGAGCGTGCGGCCCAGGTGCGCCTCGGCCGGAACGCCGTTGATCTGCTCCAGCGCCGGGTTGACCGTGACGTACCGCAGGGCGGAGTCCAGCACGGCCAGCCCGATGGGGGACTGGGCGACGATCCGCGTGGACAGCGCCACGTCCCGCTCCAGGCGGCGCACGGTCGACTGGTCCACCGCCAGGCCGAGGGCGTAGACCTCCCCCCGGTCGTCCAGCAGCCGCATGTTGCGGAACTCCACGAGCCGCGTCGTGCCGTCCTTGCGCCGGATCGGGAAGGCCCCGGCCCAGCTCTGCCCGGTGCGCATGACGTCGGCGAACAGCTTCACCACGAGGTCCAGGTGCTCCTCGTGCACCATGATCCGGGCGGCGTACCGGCCCAGCGCCTCCTGCGCGTCGTACCCGAACAGTTCCTCGGCCTGGGGGCTCCACAGGGTGATCCGCCCCTGGGCGTCCAGGACCACCGAGGCCACGCGCAGCACGTCGAGCAGCCCGCTGGGCCGCACCGGCCCGGGCACCGGCCCGCCGCCGTCGCCCGGGGATGACCACCCCGCTGCACTCATCCCAGGCCCCGCCTTCGCCGATCCTCCCGGCACGCCGTCACCGTGCCGACTCCCCTTGTTCTACCGCGCGCGGGGACGATTTTCCGCCGCTCCCGCCGTCTGCTTCCACCTTCCCGCACCATCGCGCCGGGCGCCCCGCGACGCCGTCGCCGCGGGGCCCGTCCGCGGGTAGTGCTCCCTGGCGGGGGGTGCTTTGCTGGGGGAGGGGCGGGCACGGCGGCAGGGCCACGAGAGGAGCGATCACGATGGACAGTGAGCGACCGCACCCGGAATCAGTTTCGGTCGAGATCAGCGGATGCAGCAAGGACGACGCCCGGATCGTGTTCGACACGTTGTGCGCGTGCTTCGCGTCCGACCGGTGCGCCGAGGACGTGCCGGAGAAGTTCCACGACACCCGTCCCACGGTGTGGCTCGGCACGTTCGACGTCGCCGACGCGCACGAGGGCGCCCGCCCGGCCCGGCTGTCCTCGTCGGTCGACGCCGACGTGTACGGCGGCTACTGGGCGGTCGACCGCTTCCGCACCACCTTGGACTCCCTGTTCACGGTGCGCGACCTGAGCGCGGTCCCCGGCGACCAGGAGGAGGAGCTGCACCTGCGCCTCGAGAGCCGGTGATCCGGCCGGGCCCGCCGGACCCGCGGTGCCACCGGTCCGGTGTGCCCTCCGTCACGCTTATGCAACTAGTTGCATAAAGCGGTGGGCGTCCTCTACAACTACAGGCACGACACCGCGTGCACGGAGGGCCCCCATGAGCCGTTACCCCCATCTGCTGAGCCCCCTCGACCTGGGCTTCACCACCCTGCCCAACCGGGTCCTCATGGGCTCCATGCACGTCGGCCTGGAGGAGGCCGAGGGCGGCTTCGCGCGCATGGCCGAGTTCTACGCCGCCCGCGCCCGCGGCGGCGTGGGCCTCATCGTCACCGGCGGCATCGCCCCCAACGACGAGGGGCGGCCCCACGAGGGCGGCGCGCGGCTCACCACCGAGGCGGAGGCCGAGCAGCACCGGGTCGTCACCGAGGCCGTGCACCGCGCGGGCGGGCGCATCGCGATGCAGATCCTGCACTTCGGCCGGTACGCCTACCACCGGGACCTGGTCGCCCCCAGCCCCCTCCAGGCGCCGATCAGCCCCTTCCCGCCCCGCGAGCTCACCGACGCCGAGGTCGAGCGCACCGTCGACGACTACGCCCGCGCCGCCCGCCTCGCACGGCAGGCCGGCTACGACGGCGTCGAGATCATGGGCTCCGAGGGCTACCTGATCAACGAGTTCACCGCCCCGCAGACCAACCACCGCACGGACCGCTGGGGCGGCTCCCCCGAGAACCGGATGCGCTTCCCCGTCGAGATCGTCCGCCGGGTGCGCGAGGCGGTGGGCGAGGACTTCATCGTCGTCTACCGGCTCTCCATGCTCGACCTGGTCCCCGGCGGCTCCACCCTGGACGAGGTGATCACGCTGGCCAGGGCCGTCGAGGCGGCCGGCGCCACGATCATCAACACCGGCATCGGCTGGCACGAGGCCCGCATCCCCACCATCGCCACCTCGGTGCCGCGCGGCGCGTACACCTGGGTGACCAAGCGCCTGATGGGCGAGGTGTCGGTCCCGCTGGTCACCACCAACCGCATCAACACCCCCGACCTCGCCGAGCGGCTGCTCGCCGAGGGGCACGCGGACATGGTGTCGATGGCCCGCCCGATGCTCGCCGACCCCGACTTCGTCGCCAAGGCCGCGGACGGCCGTCCCGAGGCGATCAACACCTGCATCGGCTGCAACCAGGCCTGCCTCGACCACACCTTCAGCGGGCGGATCACCTCCTGCCTGGTCAACCCGCGCGCCTGCCACGAGACCGAACTCGTCCTGGCCCCGACCCGGCGCCGCAAGCGGATCGCGGTGGTCGGCGCCGGCCCGGCCGGCCTCGCCTGTGCCGTCAGCGCCGCCGAACGCGGCCACGACGTCACCCTGTTCGACGCCGCGAGCGAGATCGGCGGCCAGCTCAACGTGGCCCGCAAGGTCCCCGGCAAGCAGGAGTTCGACGAGACCCTGCGCTACTTCCGCACCCGGCTCGCCGAACTGGCCGTCGACGTACGCCTCGACACGCACGTCACCGCCGACGACGTGGCCGGCCACGACGAGGTCGTCGTCGCCACCGGCGTCACCCCCCGCACCCCGGACATCCCCGGCGTCGACCACAGAAGCGTCCTCGGTTACCTCGACGTGCTCCGCGACGGCGCCCCCGTCGGCGACCGGGTCGCGATCCTCGGCGCGGGCGGCATCGGCTTCGACGTCGCCGAGTTCCTCACCGACGGCGGTGACCGGGCGCACGAGGACCCCGAGACGTACTTCCGCCGCTGGGGCGTCGACCTCGACTACCGCGCCCCCGGCGGCCTCGCCGCGCCCGAGCGCCCCGCCCCGCCCCGCACCGTCCACCTGCTCCAGCGCAAGACCTCCAAGGTCGGCGCCGGCCTCGGCAGGACCACCGGCTGGATCCACCGCACCGAGCTCAGGCACCGCGGGGTCACCATGGTCCCGGGCGTGCGCTACGACCGGATCGACGACGCCGGGCTCCACATCACCCTCGACGGCGAGAGCACCGTCCTGGAGGTCGACACGGTCGTCCTGTGCACCGGACAGGAGCCGCGCCGCGACCTGTACGAGGCGCTCGTCGGCGCCGGCCGCGCGGCCCACCTGATCGGCGGCGCCGACGTGGCCGCCGAACTGGACGCCAAGCGCGCCATCAAGCAGGGCACCGAGCTGGCGGCGGCGCTGTAGGGGAAGCCGGCGCTCTCCCTAGGATGAGCCCATGTCACTCCCGCACGCGATCCTCACCGCCCTGCTCGAGAAGCCGTCGTCGGGGCTGGAGCTGACGCGCCGGTTCGACAGGTCGATCGGCTACTTCTGGTCGGCCACGCACCAGCAGATCTACCGCGAGCTGGGGAAACTGGAGGCGGAGGGCCTGATCCGGGCCCTCCCCGCCGAGCAGCCGGCCCGGGGGCAGAAGAAGGCGTACGAGGTCCTGCCGGCCGGACGTGCGGAACTGGCCCGCTGGACCGGCGCGCCCCAGGACCCCAAGCCGCACCGCGACGCGATGCTGCTGCGGCTGAGGGCGGCGGCCGTGGTCGGCACCGCGGGGCTCGAGGCCGACCTGCGGCGCCACCTGGAACTGCACGAGCGCCAGTTGGCGGAGTACCGGGAGATCGAGCGCCGCGACTTCCCACCCGGCAAGGACGGGCCCCAGGACCGGCTGCGGCACCTGGTGCTGCGCGCCGGCATCGACCTGGAGACCTTCTGGACCCGGTGGCTCGCCCACGCGCTGTCGGAGTTCGCGCACCTGCCGGACCCCGGGAAGGCGGAGCGGCCCGGGGAGCCCCGGGCGTGACCGCCTCGCTCCGCGGGGGGACGACGCCGGCCGCCCGACCGGAGCGCGTCGGACGTGGCGGCGGCCGGCGCCGCGTCTACAGGTGGCGCGGCCTGCTGCGGCGGCGCAGGTACCACGCCGTGCCGAGGAGACCGGCGCCGACCAGCGTGCCGCCCGCCACCAGGGTCACCGTGCCGTAGTCCTTCGAGCCGCCGCCGATGCCGCCCAGCACCCCGAGGGACGGTGAGGGCTTGGGGGACGCCGACCGGCTGGGCGCGGGCGAGACGACGACGGACTGCGTGCCGGCGGGGTTGCCGTTCGAGCACATCACGATCACCGTGTACGAGCCCGGGGTGACGTCCCCCCAGGCGGCGGACTGTCCCGAGGCGGTCCCCGACAGCGCCACCTGACGGCCCTGGGAGAAGCTCGTCTGGTTGCCGGTGAGCAGCGAGGCGTTGCCCCAGCTGCCGTTGACCTGCGTGCACGCACTGGTGGTGACCGAGACCGTCGACCCGGTCGTGCTGACGGAGATCCCGGCGTTCGCGGCGGCCGGACCGGTCAGGGCGAGGGCCAGCGCGGCGGTGGCCGCCGCGATCGGGCCGGAACCGAGCAGTGGCTTCGAAGTGCGCATGTGGACTGCCTTCCGGCGGCACGGCCGGTGGTGCGTTCCGTGCACCGCCGAGAATCGGGGAACCCGTGCTGCCACAAGGCCAGCCAAGACGCACCCGACCCGTCGCGCACTCCGGTCGCCGCCGGGCAGGTGACGCCCTGCGCCGTCCGGCCGACCGCGGGGCAGGTGACGCCCTGCGCCGTCCGGCCGACCGCGGGGCGCGGGTCAGCGCCGCGGCCCCGTCGTCACCGTGCGCTCCGCCGAGAAGCCGCCCCAGGTCCCGTCCGGCAGCATCGCCCGGATCCGGACCCGGTGGGTGACGCCCGGGTCCCGCCCCACGTAGAAGCGGTACGCCGCCCGGTCGCGCGGGGCGTCGCCGCCCTGGACGAGCGAGGTGGCCGCGCGGCCGTCCAGGTGCACCTCGTACTCGGTGACCACTCCGTCCACCCGCGGCGGCACCCAGCTCAGGTCGAGGTAGTACGCCCCGTCGGACCGGTGGCTCGTGACGCGCAGGCCGGTCGGCGCGGTGGGCGCGCCGTTCCCGCCGTCCCCGCTGCCGGGGGTGGTGAGGCGGACGGCGGCGCCGGCCGGGGAGAGGTTGCCGGCCGCGTCCCGGGCCCGGACGGTGAAGACGTAACGGGTGCCCGGCCGCAGCCCCGTGACCACGGCGGCCGTCTGGTTCCCGCCGACGCTGTGGATCTTCTTCCCGCCCTGGTGGATGTCGTAGGACACCACACCCCGGTCGTCCGTCGAGGCGGACCAGGACAGCTGGACCGCCCGGCTCCCGGCCGCCCGTCCGCGCAGCTCCGCCGGACGGGTGGGGGCGGAGCCGTCCGCTGCCGCCGCCCCGGGGGTCGTCGCCCGGACCTCCCGGCTGCTCGGTCCGAGCCGCCCGTCCGCGTCGCGTGCCCGCACGGTGAAGACGTAGGTGGTCGAGGGACGGAGCCTGGTGACGTCCACCATGTGCTCGGAACCGGGTACTTCCTTGACCTTGGTGGTGCCCCGATACACCTCGTAACGGCTCACCTCGGCGTCGGCCGCGGCCACCGCGTTCCACATGACGTGCACGCTGGTGGCGCTGCCGGCCTCGGCCGTGACGCCCGTCGGCGCTCCGGGCGGCCGCTCCACCGCCTCACCCGGACGGCCTCCACCGCAGGAGGTGACCAGCAGGAGCACCCCGCACAACACGACGAGGCGGCGCGGGGACGCGGCAGCGGGAACGCCTGGCACGACTCTGCCTCCGGGCGGCACACGGAAGGGACCCGGGCGAGGACCCGGACAATGGTCCGGACCAATATGACCCTACTGACGAGGTCACATCAAGAGGGTGTCCGTGGACGGACGCTCCGGCGCATTACGTATGCTGAGTGCACGAACGGCTGAACTGCCCACGAGGGCTCGGGAGTTCAGGCCCGTGGCGCGGACCGCTGTCGTCGCAGACCCCGCGCCGGCACGGGCGGCCGGGGGCCGGAGCGGACACGGGCTCGGGCCCCCGGTCCTGTCACGTCCGCCCCTGTCACGGCCACCGGTGCGATCCTGCGCCGGCCGGTCCGGCCGGTCCGGTCCGGCCGGTCCGGCCAGGGACGCCGCACGGCCGGAACCACCGGCTCGGGGACCCGGTGCCGGGGAACGGCGGCGGGGGAGGACGGAGGGCGGCGGGGGAGGGGAACCCGCTCCCACCCCCCTCGCCCCTGCCGGCCCCTTACGTCTTCCGGTACGCGTACGCCTCCGCGGCGGCCGCCTCCACCGCCGCCAGATCGGCTCCCGTCGCCGCCGTGACCACCGCGGCCACCGCGCCCTCCAGGAACGGCGCGTCCACCAGACGGGTGTGCTCGGGCAGTTCGTCGCCCTCCGCGAGCAGCGCCTTCACCGTGAGCACCGCGCTGCCCAGGTCGGTCAGGACGGCGACACCGGCTCCGCGGTCGACGGACGCGGCCGCCGCGGTGATCAACTCCGCGCTCGTGCCGAGACCGCCGCTCCCGGTACCGCCCGCCGGCGCCACCGGAACCGCGGTACCGGCACCCGCCAGCCCCTTCGCCAGCTCCGCCACCGACGCGGCCACCGCCGCGCTGTGCGACACCAGGACGATCCCCACCGGCTTCCCGTCACTCATCCCCGGCCTCCGCCCCCGAAGCGGCGTCGGCCAGCGCGGCGATCAGCAGCGCCGACGACGTGGCTCCCGGATCCTGGTGCCCGACGCTCCGCTCGCCGAGATAACTGGCCCTGCCCTTGCGGGCCCGCAGCGGTGTCGTGGCCACGGCGCCCTCCTCGGCGGCATCGCGTGCCGCGGCGAACGAGTCGCCGAGTGCGTCCACGGCGGGCAGCAACGCGTCGATCATCGTCTTGTCGCCCTTCGCGGCCCCGCCGAGCTGCATCACCGCCTCCACCCCGGCGCGCAGGGCGTCGGCCAACTGCCGCTCGCTGACCTCGGCGGCGTCCCCGAGCGCCTTGCCGGTGCGGCGCAGCAGCGTCCCGTACAGCGGGCCCGACGCACCCCCCACGGTCGAGACGAGCAGCCGCCCGGACAGGGTCAGCACCGCGCCGGGCGTGGCGGGCGGTTCCTTCTCCAGCGCGGCCCGCACCGCCGTGAACCCGCGCTGGAGGTTGCTGCCGTGGTCGGCGTCGCCGATCGGCGAGTCGAGGGCGGTGAGCCGCTGCGCCTCGCGGTCCACGGATTCGGCGGTCACCGTCATCCAACGGCGGAAGAAGTCGGCGTCGAGCACGGGATCTCCTCGCGTACTGGGTTCGCGTACCAGGTCTTCGTGCACCATTTCCCCGGCTTCCCTCACATGCCCCAGCGCAGCCCCGGGGTCCGCACCGGCGCGTCCCACAGCCGCAGCAGGTCCTCGTCGATCTGGCACAGGGTGACCGAGGCGCCCGCCATGTCCAGGGACGTGACGTAGTTGCCGACGAGGACACGGGCGACGGGCACGCCCCGCTCGCCGAGCACCCGCTGCACCTCGGCGTTGAAGCCGTACAGCTCCAGCAGGGGCGTCGCGCCCATGCCGTTGACCAGGACCAGGACGGGGTTGCGCGGGGTGACGTCCGCCAGGATCGCGTCCACCGCGGCCTCGGCGATCTCACCGGAGGTCATCATCAGCCGCCGTTCCCGGCCGGGCTCCCCGTGGATGCCGATGCCCAGCTCCAGTTCACCGTCGGGGAGGTCGAAGGTCGGGGTGCCCTTGGCGGGCGTCGTGCAGGCGCTCAGCGCCACCCCGAAGCTGCGGGAGTTCTCGTTCACCTGCCGGGCGACCGCCTCCACCTGCTCCAGCGGCCGGCCCTCCTCCGCCGCCGCGCCCGCGATCTTCTCCACGAACAGGGTCGCCCCCGTCCCCCGCCGTCCGGCGGTGTAGAGGCTGTCGGTCACCGCGACGTCGTCGTTGACCAGCACCTTCGCGACCTGGATGCCCTCGTCCTCGGCCAGCTCGGCGGCCATGTCGAAGTTGAGCACGTCACCGGTGTAGTTCTTCACGACGAACAGCACCCCCGCCCCGCTGTCCACGGCCGCCGCCGCCCGCGCCATCTGGTCGGGCACGGGCGAGGTGAACACCTCGCCGGGACAGGCCGCCGACAGCATCCCCGGCCCCACGAACCCGCCGTGCAGCGGCTCGTGCCCGGACCCCCCGCCGGAGACCAGGGCCACCTTCCCGGCCACGGGCGCGTCCTTGCGCACGATCACCCGGTTCTCCACGTCCACCGCCAGCTCGGGATGGGCCGCCGCCATACCGCGCAACGCGTCCGCCACGACGGTCTCCGGGACGTTGATGAGCATCTTCATGGGTGCCTCCTGAGGCGCTCGGCAGGTGGGTCTTCGACCTGCGTTCTGGCTGGTCGGACTCGGTATGGGGCCGTTCTCGATCGTGGTGGTCCGCAGCGGCCGGAAGCGGGCTGCGGCGGTACTGACGCCGACCGGGCGCCGACCTCGGCGACGACCCGTCGGCTCTGCGGGGTGGTCGGGCGCGGGCCGGCTGACGTCCTTCTTCCCGAAGTATCGACCTTGCGGGAGCGGAGGTCACGTGCGCGGGCGCCTATGGGGGTGCCCGGGACGCGGAGGCGGCCTCCCGCCCGCGCCGTCCCGTGGGTGACGAGCGGAGCGGGCACGCCCACGGAACGGCGCGGCGGTGACGGGCCGGAACCGCGGGAGGAGGCCCGGGAGAGGAGCGCTCGGACCGCTTCGCCCGTGCCGGCGAGCGCCGTCACCGCCACGGGGTCACCCCCGCGGGTGCGGGAACGACACCGGCGACCGGCCGGTCCGGGGGACGGCCCGGGGGCCTGTCCCCCGTGCGAGCTACCGCCAGGTGTCCACCGTGAGGTGACGATCCCCGGCGGCCGGTTCCGTAGCGTCCGGTGCAGTCCGCGACGCACCGGTCGCGGCCCGGCAGAGGGGTTCTCATGAGGTTCGTCCGGCAGTTCCTGGCCGTCATGGCGGTGTACGCCCTGGGGGGTGTCGCCGTCAACGCGGTGAAGGAGAACGACTGGCTCACGCTCGTCCTCGGCGTCACGGTCGCCGCACTGACCGTGCTCGTGTACGGGTGGGTGGTGCGGCGGACCGAGCACCGGGCCGCCTCGGACGTGGCCCGGGAAGGCGCCGCGGCCCGGACCGGCTGGGGCGTCCTGATCGGCGGCGGGATGTTCGCGGCCGTCATCGTGAACCTCTTCGCCGCCGGGTACTACGACGTCGGCGGCCTGGGCTCGGTGACCGGCGCACTGGGACTGCTCGGCTTCATGGCGGCCGCCGCGGTGACCGAGGAGGTGGTGTACCGCGGCGTGCTGTTCCGGATCACCGAGGAGCACGTCGGCACGTACACGGCCATGGTGCTGACGGGACTCGTGTTCGGCCTCTCGCACCTGTTCAACGAGCACGCGACCCTGTGGGGCGGCCTCGCCATCGCGATCGAGGCCGGCTTCATGCTCGCCGCCGCGTACGCCGCCACCCGCAGCCTCTGGCTGCCGATCGGCGTGCACTTCGGCTGGAACTTCGCCGCGGCCGGCGTCTTCAGCACCGAGGTCTCCGGCAACGGCACCGACCAAGGGCTCCTGGACGCCTCGACGTCGGGCCCGGAACTGCTCACCGGCGGCGGCTTCGGGCCGGAGGCCAGCGTCTACTCGGTGGGCCTCGGGGCGCTGCTGACCCTGGTGTTTCTGTGGCTGGCCCGCCGGCGCGGGAACATCGTGCCCTTCGGCTCCCGGCGGGCCGCGGGCGTCGACTCCGCCGCTACACTGCCCCGGTGATAGATCGTCGACGCGTCCCGGAGCTGTGGCACCGGCTCGATGTCACGGCCCGGGACCTCCCGCTCGGGATACTGCTCCTCGTGGCGTCGTTCGCGCCGGCGTTCCACGGCAACGGCACGGAGATCGGCGGTCTGCCGACCCGCCCCGCCGACGCGCTGGCCGGTGTGGCGGCCGCCCTGCAGTGCCTTCCGCTCGCCGTGCGCCGGCGGTGGCCGCTCGTCTGCCTCACCCTGGTGTCGTGCGGCTTCGCCCTCGACCAGCTGCGCGGCTACCACCTCGTGGCCGGCATCGCGCTGCCCGTCGCGCTGCTGAGCGCCGGGTCGTACCTGGAGCGGTACCGGCGCACCGCCCCGGTCGTCCTGTCCGCGGCGTTCGCGGCTCTGGCGGTCGCGCTCCACCACCGCGGGTCCGACGAACCGGTGGCCGGGTTCGTGACGTTCCACCTGGCGCTGGCCCTCGCGTGGGGCATCGGCGGGTGGATGCGCTCCGCCCGGGCCGCGGAGGCCGAACGCCGCAGCCGCGTCGCCGAGGACGCCCGTACCGCCGAGCGCACCCGGATCGCCCGCGAGCTCCACGACGTCGTGACCCACCACGTGACGGCGATGGTCGTGCAGTCCGAGGCGGCCCGGTACCTGACCGCCTCGCCCGACCGCCTCGACCAGGCCCTGACCGCCGTCAGTGACACCGGCCGGCGGGCCATCACCGACCTGCGGCACCTGCTCGACCTGCTCAACCCCGACCACGGCACCGACCGCGGCGGCGAGGACAGGACGCCGCCCGTCGGGCGGGTGCTCACGCTCGTCGAGCAGACGCGGCTGGCCGGGCAGCCGGTGGAGTTCACCGAGGAGGGCACGCCGCCGGCCTCGACCGGCAGCGCCGACCTCGTGGCCTACCGGGTCGTGCAGGAGGCCCTGACGAACGCGCTCAAGTACGCCCGCGGCAGCCGGACCTCGGTCCTGGTGCGCCACGGCGAAAGGGAGATCACCGTGGAGGTCGGCACGGACGGTCCCGGTTCGCGGGCCGGTTCCCCCGGCGGCAGCGGGCGGGGGCTGGAGGGCCTGCGCGAACGGGTCGACGTCCTGGGCGGCGACTTCAGCGCGGACCACCGGACCGGCGGCGGCTTCCTCGTCCGGGCGCGGATACCCGCGGGAGGCCCGGCATGAGCGCGCCCGTCCGGGTCCTGGTCTGCGACGACCAGGCACTGATCCGCACCGGGCTGTCGACCATCATCGACGCGCAGCCCGACCTGGAGGTGGCGGGCGAGTGCGGGGACGGGCGGACCGCCGTGGAGCTGGCCGGCCGGCTGCGCCCGGACGTCGTGGTGATGGACGTGCGCATGCCGGTCCTCGACGGCATCGAGGCCACCCGGCTGCTGGCCGGCGCCGGGGTCGAGCACCCCGTGAAGGTGCTCGTGGTGACCACGTTCAACCTGGACGAGTACGTCTACGAGGCGCTGCGGGCCGGAGCGAGCGGGTTCCTGCTCAAGGACGCGCCGCCGGACCGGCTGCTGCACGGAATCCGGACCGTGGCCGCGGGAGCGGCGCTGCTGGACCCCGAGGTGACGCGTCAGCTCGTGGGCCGTTACGCCGCCCGTATCCGGCCCGCCGAGGGCGGCGCGCAGGACACCCCGCTGACACCCCGTGAGCTGGAGGTCCTCCGCCTCATCGCGGACGGACTGTCCAACAGCGAGATCGCCGCGGTGCTCGTCATCAGCCACGAGACCGTCAAGACCTTCGTGTCCCGCATCCTCACCAAGCTCGGCCTGCGCGACCGCGTCCAGGCCGTCGTCTACGCCTACCGGCACGGTCTGGTGACCTGACGACCGGCTCTTCGCGGGGGTGCCGGACGACCCGGGAGCGGTCACGGTACGTCCTCGGGGAAGGTCCCGCACCGGCGGGGCCGGCGTCCTCCCGTCACTCCGCGCAGCTCCACGCTGCCGCGACCCGCGCCGCCGCGCCGGCGGAGACGGTCGGGCGGGTGCGGGGACGGCCGGCTCCTCCGGGCGGCCGGGGCAGACCTCCCGAGGGGCCGGCCCTCCGCCCCGTCCCGCGCCTGCCCGTAGTCCCCGGGCGGTGCCCGCCGCCCGGGCACCGCCGGCCTCCCCGGCGCGGAAGCCGCCGAACCGTCCGCCCACCGGGCGGGACAGCAGGCGCCCCGCGCGGGGCGACCGGTCCCGTTCGACGATGCCGGGGAACGGACGGGTGACTCCGGTGCACCGGGCCCCGCGGCGGGCCCTCCCCGATCACGGGGCGGGGCGGGGAGGCCGTCGTACGGCGTGTTCCGCCCCCGGCATTCCCGGAACCCGTACGGGCCAGGACCGGGGTGGCGCACGGGGGGCCGGTCCGGTGGTCCGGCCGGGCACCCCGCGGCAGGGCCGGACGGCCCCGGCGGGGGCCGGTCCGTCCCTGCCGCCGCCGGGCACCGGGTGAGACCGTGGAGGCGGCACCGGCCGCTGCACGACGCAGCCCGAGAGAAGGCAGTGGACATCATGGAACCTCCCCTGGTCGTGGGCGTCGACGGATCGGAAGACAGTCTTCTGGCCGTCGACTGGGCGGCGGACGAGGCCGCCCGTCACGGCCTCCCCCTGCGGCTGGTCCACGCCTCCCTGTGGGAGCGGTACGAGGGGACGCCGCCGAGGACGAGCCGGGAACGCCCCCCGGAGCAGGTGACGGCGGAGCACATCGTCGCTTCCGCCGAGGAACGCGCCCGCAGGCGCGACCCCGGCCTCGAGGTCTCGGCCGAGACCGTGGCCGAGGAAGCCGCGTCCGCGCTCCTGCGCGAGGGAGGCGACGCCTCTGCCCTGGTGACCGGCTCACGCGGCCGCGGAGGGCTGAAGGGAGCACTGCTCGGTTCGGTCGGTCTGACCGTCGCGGCCCGCGCGTCCTGCCCGGTCGTCGTGGTCCGGGGCGACAGGGCCGGCCTGGCCGGAACCCACGGGCGGATCCTGCTCGGTGCCGGCGACCCCGGCACGAGCGGCGAGGCCGTCCGGTTCGCGTTCCGGGAGGCCGAGGTGCGCGGGTGCGAGCTGGACGTCGTCCGTACCTGGCGTTGCCCCACGTACGTGAACGCCGACCACTCGCTCCTGGCCGGGGATCCGGCGCACCAGCACGAGGGACGGGCCCTGGCCCTGCTCGACGCCCTCGTCGCCGAGGCGGCGGCCGACCATCCGGCCGTGCGGGTGCGCCGGGCGGCGGTCGAGGGACCGGCCCGCAAGGTGCTCGTGCACCGCTCGGCCGCCGCCGACCTCGTGGTCGTCGGCGCCCGGCGCAGGTCCGGGCACTTCGGTCTCCAGCTCGGCCGGGTGAGCCACACCCTGCTCCACCACGCGGCCTGCCCGGTGGCGGTCGTGCCGCAGGGGGCGTGACAGCGCGCCGCCGAACGCAGCGGCGACCCGCGGCTCCTCGCGGGCCCGCAGCGCACGGCGCGGTACCGCTCCGCGTCGCCCGCGGCCCCCGGCTCGTTTCCCCGGCACCGCCGGTCCCCGGCCAGTCCCGGAGCCGGGCGGCCCGGGAAGACGACCCGGCAGGCCTTCGGAGTCCTGCCGGCCGCGCCCTTCAGCCACGCTGCAGGGCGACCTTGAGCGCGCCGGAAGCCGTGCCGCGGGAGAACACCTCGTAGGCGTCCACCACCCGGTCGAGGCCGAAGGTGTGGGTGACCAGCGGGGAGACGGGCAGGCGTTTGAACCTCAGCAGCTCCAGCAGCCAGGACGTGGAGGAGGTGTCGACCTGACCGGTGCTGATCGTCAGGTTCTTGCGCCACACGGACTCGAGGTGCAGCGTGACGGCTCTGCCGGGGGTGCCGATGACGGCGATGCGGCCGCCCGCGCGGACGGCGCGGGTGCACAGCACGAAGCCCTCGGGTTCGCCCGACGCCTCGACGACCACGTCGGCGCCGGGCCCGTCGGACAGATCGGCGATCATCCTCCCCGGCACTTCGGCGGCGTCGGCGCCCATGCGGACGGCGGCCTCCAGCCGGGCGTCGGACAGGTCCACCGCGATGATCCGGCGGGGTGAGTAGAGCCGCGCGATCGCCACCGTGGCGAGCCCGACGGGACCCGCGCCCACCACGACGACGGTGTCCCCCGGGCCCACGTGCCCGTTGCGCACTCCCACCTCGTACGCGGTGGGGAGGACCTCGGAGAGCAGGACCGCGTCGTCGCGCGGGAGGCTGGAGGGCCGGCGGTGGACGGAGTGGTCGGCGAAGGGCACCCGCACGAACTCCGCCTGGGTCCCGTCGATCAGGTTCCCCAGGATCCACCCACCGCCTCCGCGGCACTGCCCGAACATGTGGTCGTGGCACGGCCGGCAGCGGCCGCAGGCCGAGACGGACGAGACGATCACCTGGTTCCCGGGGCGCAGGCGGTGGACGTCGCGGCCGACCTCGACCACCTCGCCGACCGCCTCGTGGCCGAGGACCGTCCCCGCCTTCACCTCGGGCAGGTCCCCGCGCAGGATGTGCAGGTCGGTGCCGCAGACGGTCGTGGTCTCGACGCGCACGACGGCGTCGGTGGGATCCTCGATCGCCGGGTCCGTGACGGTGCTCCAGGAGACCCGTCCGGGACCGTGGTAGACGAGGGCTCGCATGGTCATCTGCTCCCTGGCCGGCTCGGCCGGTCCCCTCCACCGTCGCCCCGGGAGGGCGCCCGGGCAACCCGGACCGTCCGCCCGCCGCCCCCTCGGGGCCGTCACCATTCCGTTTCCGCTCACGCCGACCGCTCCCGGCCGCCCGCCGCCCCCTCGGGGCCGTCACCCTCCCGTGGCCGGGAGGCGGGGCCCCGTCGCCCGGTGTTCACGGCCGGACGGGCGGGGGCGCCGCCGCGCCGATCAGGGAGAGCCAGCCGGTCAGCCCGGCGGTGTCGGCGGCCCCGCAGCGGAAGCCGACGTGCCCGTCCGGGCGGACGGCCACCAGGCCGCGGCCGGGGCTGTTCGACAGCCGCAGGACGGTCACCCGGCCTCCGGCCGGCGTGTCCGGCGGCGGGGCGGCATCACGCTGCAGCAGCAGGTGCACGCCCGGGCGGGCCAGCAGCCCGTGCAACCGCTCGGCGGGTCCCCCGACGCTGACGGCCGCGTCGGGCAGGCGGTCGCCCGGGCGAGGAGCCCCCCGCAGGGGCGGTGTCCCCTCCATCGACAGGGGGCTGTGCCGGTAGTGCACACGCAGCTGGGAGACGAGCCGGACGGCCTCGGCGACCAGCCGTCGCCGGCCGAGGAGCGCGGGGACGGCGGGGGCCGCGCGCGGAACGGCCACCGCGCGCAGCCACGAGGGGAGCCGGCCGGTCGACGCCTCCGCCCAGAACGCCGTGTGGGTGAGGAGCAGCCGTCGGCGGGCGGCCGCTCTGCGCTCCCGGTCGTAGGAGTCGAGCAGCACCTCGGCATCGCGCCCGGTTGCGGACCCGCCCCCGCAACCGCTCGTCGCGAAGCCGAGCTTCCAGCCGAGGTTCACCGCGTCCTGGATACCGGTGTTCATGCCCTGACCGGTGGCCGGTGCGTAGGCGTGGGCCGCGTCCCCCGCGAGGAAGAGCCGCCCCCGGCGGAACCGCCGGGCGAGGCCGCGCTGCAGCGGCACCCGCGCCGACCACGCGAGACGCTCGATCCGCGCCTTCGTCCCCGTGTCGTCCAGGAGGCGTCGGAGCTCGGCTTCCGGGACGGCGGCCCCGGGCCGGCCGGAGTCCCGCCCGGCCCCGCCGGCGGACGCCCGCGTGGCCAGCAGCCGCCAGGCGGCCTGCTCCCCGAGCGGGAAGAGGAACAGCAGACCCCGGCGCCCCGCGAACACCCGGGCGCCGGCACCGGTGGACATGCCGCCGAGGTCGAGGTCGGCGAGGACCGCCTCCTCGGCGTAGGGCCTGCCGTGCCACCCGATGCCGGCGCAGGCCCGCACGGCACTGGCCGGGCCGTCGCAGCCGGCGACGAAGCGACAGCGGACCTCCTCGACGCCGTGCCGCGAGCGCAGCACGGCACGCGCGCCGTCCCCGTCGTCGCGGGCGGTGAGCAGTTCGGTGCCCCGCTCGACCGTCACCCCGCGGTCGGCGAGCGCCCGCGTCAGCACCGTCTCGACGTCCGCCTGCCGCACGAGCGACAGGTGGGGGAACGCCGTGTCGGACAGCGCGAGGTCCGCGAGCGCGGCTTCGACGACGTGGGAGCCGAGGTGCAGGCGGGCCGCCGGGGCGGTGTCCGCCAGCTCCAGCAGGGCGTCCGTGACGCCGAGCGGGCGCAGGACCTCCAGGGTCCGCGGGTGCAGGAGGAGCGCACGGGAGGGCCGGAACGGCTCGGGACGCCGCTCGACGATCCGGACCCGCGCCCCGTGGTCGTGGGCCTCCAGGGCCAGGGTGAGGCCCGTCGTACCGGCCCCGACGACCAGGACGTCCACCACCGCGGTCACGTCCCGGCCGTCGTGCGCCACCGTGCGGCGTCGACCGGCCCCGGGTCCTCGACCGGCCGGGAGCCGGCGGTCACGCCGTCGCGGCGCAGCCCCGGCACGACGGCGTACCGGATCGAACCGGGCACGCCGGCCGGCGCGAGGCCCCGCCACGGGAAGCCCGCGGCCACGGCCCGCCACGTCTCGCCGGGGACGAGCGGTCCCTGTTCCCCCATGGTGACCTCCTTCGAGGAGCCGCGACGGGCGCACGCCGCCGGGTTCCGCCACGCCGGCCGGGCCGGAAGCCGCCCGCACAACCCACCATGAGGCAATGCGCCGTGCCCCGCTGGTCGGGCCGCGGCACGGGACCGCCCGCCGCTGCGGTCACGGGCTCCCGATCCGAGCGAGCCGGGCGGGTGGCGCACAGTCGTCGACGCGGAAGCCGAGGCGGTTCACCACGCCGACCACGCCTTCGAGGCGCCAGGCGGCGTGCAGGAGCTCCGGCACCTGACTGCGCCGTTCGACACGGCCGGCGAGGGTGACGACACCGTCGCGCACGGAGACGAGGACGGCGTCGGACGGCAGTTTCAGCACGTCGACGACGATTTCCCCGGTCACCTGGCGGCGGATGTCGTCGTCCGCGCGCAGGAAGACCCGGAGGAGGTCGCGGCGGGTGGCGATGCCGACGAGGCGGTCGGCTTCGTCGACCACGGGCAGCCGCTCGACGCCACGGCGCTCCATCAGCCGGGCCGCGTCCGGCACGGTCTGCTCCGGGTGCACGGTGATCGCGGGGCTCGACATCAGGTCCCCCGCCGTCAGGGCGGGAGGCGGGGCGGAATCGTCCCGGTGCGCCTGGGCGCGCACCAGGTCGCTCCCGGACAGGACGCCGAGGACCTTGTCGTCGGCGTCGACCACCGGCAGTCCGCTGATCCGGTGGTGGTCGAGCAGCCGCACGACCTCCTTGAACGGCGTCGTCCGGTGGGCCTGCACGACGTCCCTGGTCATCACTTCACCGACGGTGTGAGCGATCATGGCGGATTCTCCTTCGCGAGCGCGGACGGGGAGGGCCGGAGCCGGAGGCCGGCTCCGGCCCTCCCGCCGGGTCGGGCGGGCGCCGTTCGGCGCCTGCTTCTGTGGGGCGCCGCGCCACGGGGGCGGCGTGGCCGTCTAGCGGGGGGTGTTGTTTC
>NZ_JBVITR010000042.1:0-1882 GCF_055574875.1 Streptomyces sp. NPDC034670 | reverse complement strand
ACGTGTGGGGGGGTTCTTCTTGGGGGGGGGGGAGGGGGGGGGGAGGAAGGGGGGGTCGTCCCCTTCCCCCCCCGCCGGTTGGGGCGGGCGCCGTGCGGCGCCCGCTTCTGCGGGCCGCCGCGCCACGGGGGCGGCGCGGCCGTCCGGCGGGCGGTGTCGTCGCGGTGGGCGACGCGTTCGGTGCCGGCCCACAGCCGGTCGCGGAGCCGGCCGGCGAGTCCGCGGGCGGTCGCCTCGCGGGCGTGGGCGACGACGAGGCCGCCGCCGACCCGGATCCCGGCGCCGGCGGGCCAGGGCGGCACGACGTGGTGGGCCGAGGCCCGCGGGACGCGCGCCGCACCGCTCACGGGCGGCGGTCCGGGCCGGTCCAGGGCGGTGGCGATCTCCTCGCGGAGACGGGCGGGGGCTCCTCGTCCCCCTCACCGTCGGCGCGCACCCGCACGGTGGCGGTGGTCTCACGGGCACCGGTGTCCTCGGCGGTCATGCGCTCCACTCCCTGCGGTCGTTCCGCGAGCCCCAAGACTGCTGCGCTTCCCGTCCGTGTCCCAGAGGCGGCCGACCCCGGTGGGAGGGGGCCCCTCGGCCCCGGGCCCAGGGCCGAGGGGCCCCCGGGTCCCACCGGCTGTCGCCCCCCTCGGCCTCCTGGAGTGCCACCCGTCCGGCCTCCGGCCGGGGCACCGGGCCGCGGGACGGCGAGCAGGGGACGCAGGCCGGCCCCGCGGACGCGGCCTCGCGGCCCCCTGACGCGGGCGGAAACCGGGCCGACCGGCCCCGGACCTCGGCCGCCCTGGGAAGATGAGGATTCCGACGGGGACCGAGGCACCGCGAGGAGCAGGCGATGGCGCACAGCGAGCAGGACGGCGGCACGGGAAGCCCGATCAAGGTCTTCCTCCTGGACGACCACGAGGTGGTGCGGCGAGGAGTGCACGACCTGCTGGACGACGAGCCGGACATCGCCGTCGTCGGGGAAGCCGCGACGGTGGAGCAGGCACTGATCCGGGTCCCTGCCCTGCGCCCCGACGTGGCCGTCCTCGACGTGCGCCTGCCCGACGGGGACGGAGTGACCGTCTGCCGTGAGCTGCGGTCGACGATGCCGGAGCTGGCGTGCCTGATGCTGACCTCCTTCGACGACGAGGAGGCGCTCCTGGACTCGATCATGGCGGGCGCGGCCGGGTACGTGCTGAAGCAGATCCGGGGCTCGGACCTGGTCTCGGCCGTGCGGACGGTGGCCCGGGGCCAGTCGCTGCTGGACGCCAGCGCCACGACCAGACTGATGGCACGGCTGCGAGGCGCCGGGCAGCAGCCGGCCGGGGAGCCGGACGTCCTGCCCGGCCTGACCGACCGGGAGCGCGAGATCCTGGACCTGATCGGCGAAGGGCTGACCAACCGGCAGATCGGCGGGCGGCTGTACCTGGCCGAGAAGACGGTCAAGAACCACATCTCCCGTCTGCTCGCCAAGCTCGGCGTGGAACGCCGTGTCCAGGCCGCCGTCATCGCCACCCAGGCACGTGACCGCCTGCGGTCCGAAGACCGGTAGGGACCGGTAGGGGCGTGGCCACCGGCCGCCTCCGCACCCGCGAGCGGGCCGGCCCGCGCCCGGTGGCCGGCGCGCGGCGAGTGCCGGGGGAGACCGACGTCGCCCACCGCGAGGCCGCCGAGGGGCCGCCGGAGGACGTGCCGAGGGCGTCCGACGCCCCGGTCGTCCCGCGGGACCGCGGGACGTGGCCGGCGGCCCCGCCTCCTGCGTCCCGGACGCCCCGCTCACCCGGGCCCACGGCGACCCGGCCGAGGGGGGGGGGGGGGGGGGGGGGGGGGGGGGGGGGGGGGGGGGGGGGGGGGGGGGGGGGGGGGGGGGGGGGGGGGGGGGGGGGGGGGGGGGGGG
>NZ_JBVITR010000041.1:20731-66749 GCF_055574875.1 Streptomyces sp. NPDC034670 | reverse complement strand
CCCCCCCCCCCCCCCCCCCCCCCCCCCCCCCCCCCCCCCCCCCCCCCCCCCCCCCCCCCCCCCCCCCCCCCCCCCCCCCCCCCCCCCCCCCGGCGCCGTCTCCGGCGCCGGGAACCGGTCACCGCCGCAGGGGGGGGATCCGGACAACCACACACCGCTACGCCTTCCCCGGGCTTCCCCGCGACCTCGGGCGGACCTCGGGGAACAATGGCGGGAACGCCCCGTACCGCGTGCGGGGGAACAGAACGGACCGCCCGGTGGCCGGCGCGAAGTGCGGGGTCGGACCCGGTCCTGTGCGACGGCGACGTGACGGGCGCCTGAAACGGTGTGCCGAACATGCGTAGGGTGCAGACAACCCCACGGGGACACGCGCCGGGAACACCGGGGCGCCGGGCACGGGACGACGGGCGAAGGAGGGAGCCGGAGCGATGGGCGATCACAAAGAACAGCCCCTGCGGGTGGGCGCGGCGGTGCGGCGGCGACGCCGCGCGCTCGACCTCACCCTCGCCGTCGTGGCCGAGCGCAGCGGCCTGTCCGTGCCGTTCCTGAGCCAGATCGAGAACGAGCGGGCGCGACCCAGCCAGAACTCCCTGGAGAAGGTCGCCGACGCCCTGCGCACCACCGCCGTGGAGCTCCTCGCCGCGGCCGACCCGGCGTGCAGCGTCGACGTCGTCCGCGCCGAGGGACCCGGAGGGGCACCGGGGCCGGGGCCGCGGGTGCGCTCCCTGGTGCGCGGCCACCACCAGATGCACGCCTCCGAGTTCACCGGCGATCACGACGCGGGCCGCGAACTCCAGTTCCGCAACGACCAGTTGATGTACGTGGCGGACGGAGCGGTGGAGATCGAGGCGGAAGGGCGCGCCTACCGCCTCGGCCGCGGCGACACCCTGTACCTCACCGGAGGCGTCCGGCACCGCTGGCGTGCCACGGTCCCGGAGACGCGGCTCGTCGTCGTCGCCGTGGCCGAGCACATCGAGGCGGTGCGGGACGGACCGCGCCGGTGAGCGGCGTCCGGGTCGTCTCCCTCGTCCCGTCGCTGACGGAGGCAGTGGCGCTCTCCGCCCCCGGCCTGTTGGCCGGGGCCACCGACTGGTGCACGCACCCCGCGGAACTGGACGTCGTGCGCGTCGGCGGCACGAAGAACCCGGAGGTGGACCGGATCGTCGCCCTCGCCCCCGACCTGGTGCTCGCCAACGAGGAGGAGAACCGCGGGCCCGACCTCGCGGCCCTGCGCGCGGCGGGCCTCGAGGTGCTGGTGACGGAGGTGCGGACGCTGCCGCAGGCCTTCCGGGAGCTGGCCGGGGTGCTCACGGCGTGCGGGGTGCCCTCGCGGCCCCGGTGGCTGGACGAGGCCGAAGCCGCCTGGGACGCCCTGCCCGCGCCGCCGGACCGCCGGACGGCGGTGGTGCCCGTCTGGCGGCGGCCCTGGATGGTGCTGGGCCGGGACACCTTCGCCGGCGACCTGCTGTCCCGGCTCGGCGTCGGGCACCTGTACGCGACCCATCCGGAGCGCTATCCGCGGATCCCGCTCGACGCGCTGCGGGCGGCGGACCCGGACCTCGTCGTGCTCCCCGACGAGCCGTACCGCTTCACCGCGCACGACGGGCCGGAGGCGTTCCCCGGGCTGCCCTGCGCCCTGGTCAGCGGCCGCCACCTCACCTGGTACGGGCCGTCGCTGGCCGAGGCGCCGGCGGTGCTGGGCCGGGCCCTGCGCGCGGCGCGCCGCTGACCGGGCCCCGCGCGGTCGCACACCGCCGCGCGGCCGGCCGGCGCACTCGCGGGGCCCGCGGCCGCAGGGCCGGGCCGGGGAGGGCGGTGACCGGGGGGCGCCCCTCCACGGCGGCATAAGCTGGCCCGATGAGCAGGACGGACGATCACGCCGACGACCGGCCGCCGGCCACCGGGTCCCTGGCCCACCGGGTGCCGGACCTCGGAGCGCTGGAGCTGCTGCTGGCGGTGGCGCGCCGGGGGAGCCTGGGCGGGGCCGCGCGGGAGGTGGGCATCACCCAGCCCGCGGCGAGCAGCCGGATCCGGTCGATGGAGCGGCAGCTCGGGGTGGCGCTGGTGGACCGCTCGCCGCGGGGCTCGCGGCTGACCGACGCGGGAGCACTGGTCACCGACTGGGCGCGGCGGATCGTGGAGGCGGCGGAGGCCTTCGACGCGGGGGCGCAGGCCCTGCGGGACCGCAGGGACTCCCGGCTGCGGGTGGCGGCGAGCATGACGATCGCCGAGTACCTGCTGCCGGGCTGGCTGATCGCGCTGCGCACCGAGCGGCCGGACACGGCGGTGTCGCTGCTCGCCGGGAACTCGGCGGCGGTGGCGCGGCGGCTGCTGGCGGGCGAGGCGGACCTGGGGTTCGTGGAGGGGCTCACCGCGCCGGCCGGTCTGGACTCCGCGGTGATCGCCCACGACCGGCTGATCGTCGTGACGGCGCCGTCCCACGTCTGGGCCCGCCGCGGGCGCCCGCTCGCCGCGGAGGAACTGGCGGCCACCCCGCTGATCCTGCGGGAGACGGGCTCCGGCACCCGCCAGGTCCTGGACGCCGCCCTGGGCGGCCCGGCCCGCCCGCTGATCGAGCTGTCCTCCACGACCGCGGTGAAGGCGGCGGCGGTGAGCGGCGCCGGCCCGGCGGTCCTCAGCGAGCTGGCCGTGGGGGAGGAGCTGGCGATGCGCCGCCTGGTCCGCGTCCCCGTGAGCGGCATCGCGCTAGCCCGGGACCTGCGGGCGGTGTGGCCGACGGGCCACCGCCCCACCGGCCCGGCCCGGGACCTGCTGTCGCTGACCCGGGGGTGAGGGGGCGCCCTCGCCGCCCCGGCCGGCCACGGCGGGGACGGCGCTACCCCCGCGCCGCGCCCCGGCCGGCCGAGGCGGCCTCGACCAGGGCCCGCACCACCCGCACGTCGTCGTCCATCTCCGGGTGCCACTGGACGCCCAGGACCCAGGGGGCCGCCGGGAGCTCGACCGCCTCCACCGTTCCGTCCTCCGCGTGGGCCGCCGGGACCAGGCCCTCGCCCAGGCGGTCCACCGCCTGGTGGTGGAAGGCCGGCACGGAGGTCTCCTCCGGGACGAGCCCGGCGTAGCGCGTGCCGGGCACCGGCCCGACCGGGTGACGGCCGAAGGCGCCCGGCGGCCCGGCGTGGCCGTCGACGTGCTGGACGAGCGTGCCGCCGAGGGCGACGTTCAGCAGGTGCATGCCCCGGCAGATCCCCAGCAGCGGGAGGCCGGCCTCCAGGGCCGCCCCGATCAGCGCGAGTTCCCAGGCGTCGCGCGCCCGCGCGGGCGGCCCGGTGCGCGGGTCGGGGTCGGCGCCGTAGCGGACGGGTTCCACGTCCGGGCCGCCCGCGATCACCAGGCCGTCGAGCCGCGCCACCGCCGCCGCGGCGTGCTCCGGCGCGTCCGGCGGGAGCATCACGGCCAGTCCGCCCGCCCGCTGCACCAGCCGCGGGTAGCCGGCGGGCAGCAGCGCGGCGTCCAGCCGCCACCCGCCCCAGCGCACGCCGGACTCCGCGTAGGTGCTGATGCCGATCAGTGGCCGGACCGCCATGTCGCGCGCCTTTCGTCCGTGTCGGTCCCGGGAGGACGCCGGCCCCCGGCCGGCTCCGCCTCGGCCGCCGCCGGGACCGCGCGGGCCGGCGCCGGCGCGACCGACGGGGGAGAGCGTACTGCCCGGCGCGCGACGGGCCGCAGCGGACAGCGGCATCGGCCTCCGCGGTGCCCCGGGCCGGTCAGCACCCCGCTGCTGCGGGAGCTGCTCGCCCGGGACCCCGAGCGCGCGGCCCGCCGCCCGGTCCACGTCCCGCTCGGCCGGTTCGCCGCGGCCGAGGAGACCACCGCCGTCGCCTTCCTGGCCGGCGACGGCTCCTCCTTCGTCCACGCCACCGGCTTCCCGGTGGACGGCGGAATCCCGGGGGCGCACCCCACACCGCTGTGCGCCTCGCCCTACAGTGCCGGAATGAGCATGACGCCTCCGCCCGGCTGGTACCGCGACCCGCACGCCCCGCACCTGGAACGCTGGTGGGACGGCACGGCCTGGACCGGGCACCGGCGGGCCCCCGGGAGCGCCGGACCGGTGCCGGGGCCCCCGGACCCCGCCGGCGCCACCGGCCGCGCCAGGGCGGTGGCGCTCACCACCGCCGGAGCCGTGCTCGTCGCCGTGGTCGTCACCGCGGCGGTGTTCCTCGGCGGGGACGACGGCGGTCCGCGGGCGGGGACCGGCCCCACCGCGGCCACCTCCGCCCCCGCACCGCGGACCCCGCCCCCCTCGCCGTCCGCCGCCCCCTCGGGGCCCGCGGCCGACGACCCGGCCGTGGTCGAGGACCAGCTCAACGGCATCGCCTTCCCGCTCCTCGACGGCTGGGTCCGGCCGGAGCACGTCGCCGAGGACGACGCCGTCATGACCACCGACGGCACCTACGACTGCCCCGGCGAGGGCACCGTCTGCCGCCGCGGCCTCGTCCTCTCCCGCACGGTGACCGGATCCGACGAGACCTCGCCCGAGCGGCTCGCCGAGGAGGACATCCCGGAGGCGGCCGACGCCGCCTTCCACGAGGACGCCCTCGGCCGCCGCCCCTACGGGGGCCTGAAGTCCCACCGGGTCGTCAAGTCCGGGCCGGTCGCGGTGGCGGGGCGCGCCGGGTACCTCGTGCGCTGGCGCGTGACGACCGCCGAGGGCCCCGGCGGCTACGTGCAGTCGATGGTCTTCCCGTCCAGTACCGGCACCGAGTCGCCCGTCCTCGTCCGGTACGTCTTCGACGCGGGCGAGGACGGGCCCCCGCCGGCCGACATGGACCGCATCACCCGGGGCATCCGCCCCCTCGACGGCGCCGGTCCGGGCGGCGTCGGCAGCAGCATCGGCCCGGCGGGCTGAACGCTCACAGGAACGCGTGCCCCTCGCCGCGGTAGGTCGGCACCGTCGCCGTCACGGCGTCGCCCTCGACGAGGTGCAGCACGTCGAACCGCTCGCACAGTTCCCCCGCCTTGGCGTGCCGGAACCACACCCGGTCGCCGATCAGCAGGTCGTCGGCGGGCGGCCCCAGCAACGGCGTCTGCACCTCGCCGGCCCCCTCCCGGGGGTCGTAGCGCAGCCCCTCGGGCAGGTACGGCACCGGCAGCCGGTCGGCGCCGGGCGCGCCGGACGCCGGGTACCCCCCGCCGAGCACCGTCACCGCCCCCACGCCCGGCCGCCGCACGACGGGCTGGGCGAAGAGGGCCGCCGGACGCCCCGTGAACGACGTGTAGTGGTCGAACAGCCGCGGCACGTACAGCCCCGACCCGGCGGCGACCTCCGTGACCGCGTCCTCCGCGACGGTGTGCTGCACGCTGCCCGTGCCGCCGCCGTTGACGAACTCCAGGTCCGGCACGACGGCCCGCACCGCGCGCACGGCCGCCGCGCGCCGCTCGGCCAGCTCCCGCCGGGCCGCGGCCTGCATCAGCCGTACCGCCCGGGACCGCAGCGGCCGGCCGGCCACCGCGTCGCCGACACCGGCGACATGACCCTCGTACGCCATGACCCCCACGACCCTGAACCCGGGCCGCCGGGCCACCGCGCGCGCCGCGTCGGCGAGTTGCGCGGGGGAGTGCAGCGGGGAGCGCCGGGCGCCGACCCGCACCCGCCCGCCCAGCAGTTTCAGGGAGGTGTCCAACTCCAGGCAGACCCGCACGACTTCGCTGCCGCCGGCCCGCGCGGCGTCGATGAGGTCCAGCTGGGCCGGATCGTCGACCACGACCGTGACGGCGGCGGCGAGCGCGGGGTCGGACGCGAGCTCGGCGTACCGGGCGCGGTCGGCGGAGGGGTAGGCGAGCAGCACGTCGCCGAAGCCGGAACGGGCCAGCCACAGGGACTCGGCGAGCGTGAACGACATGACCCCCGCGAACCCCTCCCGGGCCAGGGCCCGTTCGAGCAGCGCCCGGCAGCGCACGGACTTGCTGGCCACCCGGACCGGCTTGCCCGCGGCCCGGCGGACCAGGTCGTCCGCGTTGGCGTCGAAGGCCTCCAGGTCCACGATCGCCAGGGGGGCGTCGAGGTGGGCGGTGGCCCGGTCGTAACGGGCCCGGTCCGAGGCGCGCGCAGTCATGGGCGCAGCCTGCCAGACGGGATCACCGCAGGGTAGGGGATGTTCCGGGCAGATGCCGCGGCCCCGCGGACCGGTTCCCGTCCGGGCGGGGGCACACCGTAGAGTGACGCGCACGCACGCACGGCGGAGCGGCGCCGGCCGGAGGCCCGGACCGGGATGACGCGCCGCCGGTGCGGGTATCCATGCCCGGGACGCGCCCGTGCCGGGCCCCTGGCAGGAGCACACCGGCCCGCACGTGAGGAACGGCCCGGACACGAGGAAACGGGGGGTGCATGAGCACGGAAGCGCGGCGCGCCTCCCCCCTCCCGCGTCCCACGCCCCCTCCGTCCGCGCCCCCGCGCCCGGCCACGCCTCCCCGCCCGGCCACGCCCCCGCCCCCGGCCGCACCCCCCCGCCCGGCGCATCCGCCGAGGACGGCGCAGGACGGCACGGCCGGTCCGGACCGCCGACGGCACCCCGTCCCGCAGGACCCCTCCCGCACGCCCCCCGCGCAGGGCCCGGTCGCGGGCGCCCCCTGGGGCGACCCGCCGGACGGCGGCGAGCCGGCGGGCCGGACCACGGGCGGGACCGGCGCGTTCGACGTGCGGGGGCCGGCCCGGGCCGCCGGCCGGCACTCCGCGGCACCACCGCCCCCGCGTGCCTCCGCCCGCTTCCCGGACGCGCCGCCCACCGTCGGCCGGGAGACCCGGTCCGCGGACGCCTCCCGCCCGGGCGGCGCCACCGCCGTGCCGCGACAGCCCGGTCACCGCCCCGCCGGGGACCGCACGGACACACCCCCGAAGACCCCGTCGGAGGAGACCACCCGCCTGCGCCCGGTCCCCGCGGACCGCCCGCACCCGTCCTCCGCGCCGGCGCCCGGCGCGCCCCGGCCGGGCGCCGGCGCCCCCGACCCCGCCCTCTCGTGGAGCGCCCCCGCGGCCCCGGGCGGCGCGCACCACGGGACCGGGCGGCCGACCGTGTCGTTCGGGGAGCCGGAAGGGTACGACGCGGACGCGCGGCCGCGTCCGCTCGGACGGCGCGGCCGGTCCCAGGCGGTCGCCGCCGCCGTCTGCCTCGTGCTGGGAGCGGGCCTGATCGGCGGCGCCACCACCGGGAGCTGGCTCGTCGGGGACTCCGGCGGGTCCGGGGACCGCGGCGGCTTCGCCGCCGCCGGGGCCCTGTGGCACAACGTCCCGGTCGACCGGCTCTTCCCGCCCACCGTGCGGGGCGGGGGCGCGGGCCCCGGCGGCGCCGACCGGACCTGGACCCGGATCGCGGTAGCCCCCGACGGCGGCTGCGAGGAGGCCTTCGACCCCCTGCTGCGCAAGGTCCTGGCCCCCGTCGGCTGCGCACGTCTGCTGCGCGCCACCTACACCGACGCCACGCAGAGCCACGTCACCACCGTCGGCCTGCTGTTCACCAAGGCCGACGCCGCCGGCATGGCCTCCCTCGCCCGCCGTTTCGACACCGAGCGCCTGGACCGCCGGACCGACCTGGTGCCCCTGCCGTACGCCGCGAAGGGCACGGCCGCCGCCGCGTTCGGCGCCCGGCAGCGGGCCTCCTGGACGATCTCCGTCCTCACGGACGCCCCCGTCGTCGTCTACGCCGTCTCCGGCTGGGCCGACGGCCGCACCGTCGACGCCCCGCAGCCCGCCGAGGAGGCCATGGAGTCCGACGCCACCACCGCCCCCGCGCAGGCCGGCCTCGGCCACGAGGCGCGGGGACTGGCCGACCGGGTCGAGCGCGGCGTGCGGGGGCACGCCGGCACCGCCACGGAGGGTCCGTCGTGAGGCCGGCCGCCGGCCGGGGCCCCGCCGCGGCCCTCGGCGTCCTGCTCGCCGCCTCCCTCGCCCTCCTGCCCGCCACCGCCGCGCACGCCGACGGCATCCGCGCCCGGCAGTGGGGCCTGGAGGCCCTGCACACCGAGGAGGCCTGGCGGACCACGAGGGGCGAGGGCGTCACCGTCGCCGTCCTGGACACCGGCGTCGAGGCCGACCATCCCGACCTCGAAGGCAACGTCCTCGCCGGCAAGGACCTGGTCGGCTTCGGCGCCGGGCCCGGCGACCGCGCCTGGGCCCGCCACGGCACCGCCATGGCCGGGATCATCGCCGGCCACGGACACGGCCCCGGGAACACCGAGGGCGTCATGGGCGTCGCGCCCGAGGCCAGGATCCTCCCCGTCCGCGTCATCCTCGAGGACGGCGACCCCGCCCGCGCCAAGGCCCGCAGCACCCGCGGCAACGCCCTCGCCGAGGGCATCCGCTGGGCCGCCGACCACGGGGCCGACGTCATCAACCTCTCCCTCGGCGACGACTCCGCCTCCGCGCACGCCGAACGCGGCGAGGACGAGGCCATCCAGTACGCCCTGGACAAGGGCGTGGTCGTCGTGGCCTCCGCCGGCAACGGCGGCGAGAAGGGCGACCGCGTCTCCTACCCGGCCGCCTACCCGGGCGTCATCACCGCCACCGCCGTGGACCGCTACGGCACCCGCGCCCCGTTCTCCACCCGCCGCTGGTACGCCACGGTCAGCGCCCCCGGGGTGGACGTGATCATCGCCGACCCCGACCGCAAGTACTACGAGGGCTGGGGCACCAGCGCCGCCGCCGCGTTCGTCTCCGGCGCCGTCGCCCTGGTCAGGTCGGCCCACCCGGACCTGACCCCGGCCCAGATCAAGCGGCTCCTGGAGGACACCGCCCGCAACGCCCCCGCCGACGGCCGGGACGACTCCCGAGGCTTCGGCTTCGTCGACCCGGCCGCCGCCCTCGAGGCCGCGGCCCGCACGGAACCCGAGGCCCTGGAGCCGGCGTCCTACGGCGAGGAGTACTTCGGCCCCGGCCCGGACACCGGCGCCCCCGACGACGGCACCGCCGCCTGGGCGGCCCCCCTCGCGGGCGGCGCCGGCGGCGTCCTGCTGGTCGCCGCGGTGGTCCTGTGGCGCGGGCGCCGCGCGCACGGCGAGGACCCGCGGGCCTGGGCCCCCGCGGGCGACCGGTGAGGGGGACGCCCCCGTCCGGGCGGGGCACGGGCGGCCGATAGGGTCGGTGACCGTGGCGAACAAGAACATCCCCGACCCCGCCTACCGCGACGACGACGGCTCCGCCGACCCCCGGCTGAGCGCGGCGCTCGCCGCCTGGGCCGAGGACCGCGAGGCCGTCGGCCCCGTCCTCGAGGCGCTCAAGGGCGCCCGGCTGCTCGTCCCGGTGGTGGCGATCCTCGGCGAGGTCGAGGAGGACGAGAACGGGCTGCGCCGCGAGAAGACCAGCGAGATGGCCGTCCCCACCCTCAAGGCGGGCACCCGCACCGCGCTGCCGGCCTTCACCTCCACCGACTCGCTCGCCCGCTGGGACCCGGCGGCCCGTCCCGTCGCCGTGCCCCTGCACCAGGCGCTGCAGGCCGCCGCGCACGAGAAGGCGGACACGGTGGTCCTGGACATGGCGGGGCCGGTGCCCTTCGAACTGACCGGTCCCGCGCTGCTCGCGCTCGCCGAGGGCCGTACCACCACCGACCCGCTCGCCGACCCGGCGGTCGTCGGGGCCGTGCGCGCGGTCGTCGCCGGGGAGCCCGCGGTCCTGCGCGCCCACCTGGGGCCGGGCCGGGCGGACGGCACCCTCGCCGTGGTCCTCGACCCCGCCGTGCCCGCCGCCGACGCCGTCCGTGCCGTGGCGCGGCGGCTGGCCGCCGACGAGACGCTGAGGGCCCGCCTGGTGCGCGGCCTCGACCTGGCGGTCCTGCCGGCCGGGGCGACGCCTCCGGGCGAGCCCCTGTACGTGCGCGCCTGAGACCGGCCCCCCGGGTCACCTGGGACCGGTCCCCGGGTCAGGCGTAGAGGGGACCCGTGTACTTCTCGCCCGGGCCCTGGCCCGGCTCGTCCGGGACCAGCGAGGCCTCGCGGAAGGCCAGCTGCAGCGACTTCAGGCCGTCCCGCAGCGGGGCCGCGTGGAACGAGCTGATCTCGGTCGCGCTCGCGTCCAGCAGACCGGCCAGCGCGTGCACCAGCTTGCGGGCCTCGTCCAGGTCCTTGTGCGTCTCGCCCTCCTCGGTCAGACCGAGCTTCACGGCGGCGGCACTCATCAGGTTGACGGCGACCGTCACGATCACCTCGACCGCCGGGACCTCGGCGATGTCGCGGGCCATGGTGTCGAAGTCGGGGCTGCCGGGGTTCTCGGGGGTGTCCGGGGCGGAGGTGTCACTCATGCCCCACACGATAGGCGTAGGGCGCGCGTCCCCCTGACGGCAGGAGGCCGGCACGGGGCGCGGGACGCGCGGTTAGCGCCCCCCCTCGGGGAGCTGCTAACCTTGTACAACGACCGGTCGGACCCGTATGCCTCACGGCTCGCGAGCCCGGCCCACAAGTGGAGGCTTTCGAACTCCCACCTGGCCGCCCTCAGGGCGGCGGGTCACCGGTCAGGCGGCGCCCTCCTCGCGACGGCGGTCCGCCCGAAAGCGCGCCCCGCGGTCCTCGCGGCGGTGCTCCGGTAGTTCGAGGAGCCCCGCCTGTGATCGTCCGGGGCATTTTTCGTGCTTCGGCGCGGTTAGGTCTAACGAACACAGACGTTACGCGGCTGTCCGCCAGACCGTCGCGTGGTGCTACCGAGGAGGATCCATCAGCGCCGAGCCCCGCATCAACGACCGGATTCGCGTTCCCGAGGTGCGACTTGTCGGTCCCAGTGGCGAGCAGGTCGGCATCGTGCCGCTCGCGAAGGCACTGGAGCTTGCGCAGGAGTACGACCTGGACCTGGTCGAGGTCGCGGCGAACGCCCGTCCGCCCGTGTGCAAGCTCATGGACTACGGGAAGTTCAAGTACGAGTCGGCCATGAAGGCCCGTGAGGCGCGCAAGAACCAGGCGCACACGGTCATCAAGGAGATGAAGCTCCGGCCGAAGATCGACCCGCACGACTACGACACCAAGAAGGGTCACGTCGTCCGGTTCCTCAAGCAGGGCGACAAGGTCAAGATCACGATCATGTTCCGCGGTCGCGAGCAGTCCCGGCCCGAGCTGGGCTACCGGCTGCTGCAGCGGCTCGCGGAGGACGTCCAGGACCTCGGGTTCGTCGAGTCGAACCCGAAGCAGGACGGCCGCAACATGATCATGGTCCTCGGTCCGCACAAGAAGAAGACCGAGGCGATGGCCGAGGCTCGCCAGGCACAGGAGGCCCGCAAGGCGGAGGCGAAGGCCAACCCCGGCCGCTCGCAGAACGCCGCGGACACCGAGGCCGCCCAGGCGGCCGAGGAGCCTGCCGAGGCGTGACTCCCCGGGGCGCGAGCCCCAGGAAGCAACCGAAACAAGAACGACGCTCCACCGTGCCCGGTTTCACGACCGGGCACCGGAGCGCCACCGACGAGGAGAGAACGGCGCTATGCCGAAGAACAAGTCGCACAGCGGTGCCAGCAAGCGCTTCAAGATCACCGGCTCCGGCAAGGTGCTCCGCGAGCGTGCCGGCAAGCGCCACCTGCTCGAGCACAAGTCGTCCCGTGTGACGCGTCGCCTCACCGGCAACGCCGAGATGGCCCCGGGCGACGCCGCGAAGATCAAGAAGCTTCTCGGCAAGTGACGCCCCGGCGCGCGAGCGCCGTCCGTACGTCAGACCGGGACCCAATCGATTTCGGGCCGTGTGAGCACCACCGCGGCCCCGCTACAAGGAGTTAAGAAGTGGCACGCGTCAAGCGGGCAGTCAACGCCCACAAGAAGCGCCGGGCGATCCTCGAGCAGGCCTCCGGCTACCGCGGTCAGCGTTCGCGCCTGTACCGCAAGGCCAAGGAGCAGGTCACCCACTCGCTGGTCTACAACTACAACGACCGCAAGAAGCGCAAGGGCGACTTCCGTCAGCTGTGGATCCAGCGCATCAACGCCGCCGCCCGCGCCAACGGCATCACGTACAACCGCTTCATCCAGGGCCTGAAGGCCGCGAACGTCGAGGTCGACCGCAAGATCCTCGCCGAGCTGGCCGTCAACGACGCCACCGCCTTCGCCGCGCTCGTCGAGGTCGCGCAGAAGGCGCTGCCGGCGGACGTGAACGCGCCCAAGGCCGCGTGACGCCGCATCGGCGTTAGGCCGAGGCAACCGAGGGACCCGCAGGCTCGCATGCTTGCGGGTCCTTCGCTGCGGTCGGTCGGCCGGCCGCGGCTCCGCCGCGCCCACGCGGCGGAGCCGCGTGCCGAAACAGCCCCGCGCCCCCGGGGAGCTGCTGTCCCGTTGCTCGGAACGTGCTGCGCGTTTGCGATCTCCTGAAGGTGAAGAAGAAGATGCCCCCCGTCGGCCCCGAGCTGATCTCCTCCCGCTCCCCCCGGATCCTGGCCGCGCGGAGGCTGGCCAAGCGGAACTTCCGGGGGAAGGAGCGGCTGTTCCTCGCCGAGGGGCCGCAGGCCGTGCGGGAGGCCGTCGCGCACCGGGAGGGGCCCGCCCCCACACTCGTCGAGCTGTTCGCCACGCCCGAGGCCGCCGAGCGGTACGCCGACATCATCGGCGGGGCCCGGGACGCCGGAGCCCGTGTCCACCTCGCCTCCGAGCAGGTCGTCGCCGACGTCTCCACCACCGTCACCCCGCAGGGGCTCGTCGGGGTCTGCCGGTTCCTGGACACCCCCTTCGAACAGATCCTCGCCGCCCGGCCCCGGCTCGTCGCCGTCCTCGCCCACGTGCGCGACCCCGGGAACGCCGGCACCGTGCTGCGCTGCGCCGACGCGGCCGGAGCCGAGGCCGTGGTGCTCACCGACGCCTCCGTCGACCTGTACAACCCCAAGGCCGTCCGCGCCTCCGTCGGCTCCCTGTTCCACCTGCCCGTCGCGGTCGGCGTCCCCGTCGAACGGGCCGTGGCCGGACTGCGGGACGCGGGCGTGCGGGTGCTCGCCGCCGACGGCGCCGGTGACCAGGACCTCGACGACGAGCTGGACAAGGGCACCATGGGCGGGCCGACCGCGTGGGTGTTCGGCAACGAGGCCTGGGGGCTCCCGGAGGAGACCCGCGCGCTCGCCGACGCCGTGGTGCGCGTCCCGATCCACGGAAAGGCGGAGAGCCTGAACCTGGCGACCGCCGCCGCCGTATGCCTCTACGCGTCGGCGCGTGCGCAGCGCGCTGCCGGAGGGTGCCGCCCGGTCACCGGCGGGCCGGGGCCCGCCTGACGGTCGCCCGCACGCCCCGCCGCGTCCGGCGCGCGCTTCCTCCGGGTCCTCCGCGCGGGGGGACCCGGCCGCGTCGCGGGGCCGCCCCGGTGGCTCCCCCTCGCTCCCGGCTCCGCCCGAGCGGGGCCCACGGCGCCGCGGGGCCCGCCCTTCGGGCGGACAACGGGAAATCGCCAGGCGGGCCCTAGTAGGGTGACCAGCTCGGGGACCCCCCCAAGCTCTCGGCCGGGCCCGGGCACGGGGCGCCCCGAGGAAGGTCCGAGAGGCGGGATACGGGGATGAGCGTCGGCACGAGCAGCGCACCGGGAACACGGCGGACGGCACGCCCGCCCGCGCCTCGGCCCGGTGACCACGCCGAGCTCGGCATCGACCCCGACCAGCTGCCCGACGGGCTCGTCGTCGCCGACGAGCACGGGCGGGTGATCTGCTTCAACGCGGCGGCCGTCCGCATCACGGCCGTCCCCGCCGAACGGGCCCTCGGGCAGCCGCTGGAGACGGCCCTGCCGTTAGAGGACCTGGAGGGCCGCCGCTGGTGGCGGCTCACCGACCCCTACGGCGGCCTCGCCATCCGGGTGGGCCAGCCCGAGCGCAACCTGCTGCTGCCCGGCGGACGCGAGGTCCTCGTCTCGGCGCGCTACGTCCGCACCCGGCCCACCGGACCGGTCCACCGCGTCGTCGTCACCCTGCGCGACACCGAGGCCCGGCGCCGCACCGAGCGCAGCCACGCCGAGCTGATCGCCACCGTCGCCCACGAACTGCGCTCCCCGCTCACCTCCGTCAAGGGCTTCACCGCCACCCTGCTCGCCAAGTGGGACCGGTTCACCGACGACCAGAAGCGGCTGATGCTGGAGACCGTCGACGCCGACGCGGACCGGGTCACCCGGCTCATCGCCGAGCTGCTCGACATATCGCGCATCGACTCCGGGCGCCTGGAGGTGCGGCGCCAGCCCGTCGACATCGGCGCCGCCGTCGCACGGCACATCCAGGCGCACGTCGCCGCCGGGCAGCCGACCGACCGGTTCCTGCTGCGGGTCCAGCACCCGCTGCCCGACCTGTGGGCCGACCCGGACAAGATCGACCAGGTGCTCGGCAACCTGCTGGAAAACGCGGTGCGCCACGGCGAGGGAACTGTCAGGATCGACGTCACGCCCACGGTGTCCCCGCGCGACCGGGACGGCGTCGAACACGCGGCCACCTCGGTCACCGTGAGCGACGAGGGGCCCGGCATCCCGGAGGAGTCCATGAACCGCGTCTTCACCCGCTTCTGGCGGGGCAGCAAACGCGGCGGGACGGGCCTGGGACTGTACATCGTCAAGGGCATCGTCGAGGCGCACGGCGGCACCATCACGGTCGGACGCGCCCCCGAGGGGGGCGCCCGGTTCCGATTCACCCTGCCCGTGGGGGCGCCGGCGTATCTCGCCTGACGAACCACGGGCGCATCCGCACACCCCCGCCCCGTTAGACTCGGCCTTTGGCACCTTTGTGTCCCGAAAACCGTGACGAGCCGTCCACGAGTCGGTGACGGGGACCATCAGCCAGCCAATCGGAAGCACGGGAAGAGATGTCGGCACCCAATAAGTCGTACGACCCAGTCGAGGTCGAGGCGTTGAAACCGGAAGAGATCGAGCGCATGCGGGACGAGGCGCTCGCCGCCTTCGCCGCCGCGGACTCCCTCGACGCGCTCCACGAGGCCAAGGTCGCCCACACCGGCCCCGCCTCACCGCTGGCCCTCGCCAACCGCGAGATCGGCGCCCTGCCCCCGCACGCCAAGGCCGAGGCCGGCAAGCGCGTGGGCCAGGCGCGCGGTGCCGTGAACAAGGGGCTCGCCGCCCGCCAGGCCGAGCTCGAGGCGGAGCGGGACGCCCGCGTGCTGGTCGAGGAGGCCGTGGACGTCACGCTGCCCTACGACCGCGTGCCGGCCGGCGCCCGCCACCCGCTGACCACCTTGTCGGAGCGCATCGAGGACGTCTTCGTGGCCATGGGCTACGAGGTCGCCGAGGGACCCGAGGTCGAGGCCGAGTGGTTCAACTTCGACGCCCTCAACATCGGCCCGGACCACCCGGCCCGCGGCGAGCACGACACCTTCTTCGTCCAGGGCCCCGAGGGCGGCACCGAGTCCGGCGTCGTGCTGCGCACCCACACCTCGCCCGTGCAGATCCGCTCCCTGCTCGACCGCGAGCTGCCGGTCTACGTGATCTGCCCCGGCCGCGTCTACCGCACCGACGAGCTGGACGCCACCCACACCCCCGTGTTCCACCAGGTCGAGCTCCTCGCCGTCGACGAGGGCCTGACCATGGCGGACCTCAAGGGCACCCTGGACCACATGGTGCAGTCGCTGTTCGGCGAGGGCATGAAGACCCGGCTGCGGCCGAACTTCTTCCCCTTCACCGAGCCGAGCGCCGAGATGGACATGCTCTGCTACGTCTGCAAGGGCGAGTCCGTCGGCGACCCCGACCGGCCCTGCCGCACCTGCTCGTCCGAGGGCTGGATCGAGCTCGGCGGTTGCGGCATGGTCAACCCGCGGGTGCTCACGGCCTGCGGCGTCGACCCGGAGAAGTACAGCGGGTTCGCCTTCGGGTTCGGCATCGAGCGGATGCTGATGTTCCGCCACAACGTCGAGGACATGCGAGACATGGTCGAGGGTGACGTCCGGTTCACCCGGCCGTTCGGGATGGAGATCTGATGCGGGTCCCGCTTTCTTGGCTGCGGGAGTACGTCGACCTGCCGGCGACGGAGACCGGGCGCGACGTCCAGGCCAAGCTCATTTCGGCCGGCCTCGAGGTCGAGACCGTCGACCGGCTCGGCGCCGACCTCAAGGGCCCCCTCGTGGTGGGGCAGGTCGCCACCGTCGAGGAGCTGGAGGGCTTCAAGAAGCCGATCCGCTTCTGCACCGTCGACGTCGGCCGGGCCAACGGAACCGGTGAGCCGCAGGAGATCATCTGCGGCGCCCGCAACTTCGCCGTCGGCGACAAGGTCGTCGTCGCGCTGCCCGGCGCCGTCCTGCCCGGCGACTTCCAGATCGCCGAGCGCAAGACCTACGGCCGGATGTCGCGCGGCATGATCTGCTCCAGCGACGAGCTGGGCATGGGCGACGACGGTTCCCAGGGCATCATCGTGCTGCCCCCGGAGACCGAGGTCGGCAAGGACGCGGTCGAGCTGCTGGAGCTGGTCGACGAGGTCCTCGACATCGCCGTCACCCCGGACCGCGGCTACTGCTTGTCGATGCGCGGCGTGGCCCGCGAGACCGCCATCGCCTACGGCCTGCCGCTGCGCGACCCGGCCCTGCTCGACGTGCCCGGCCCGAACGCCTTCGGCCACCCGGTGAAGGTCTCCGACCCCGTCGGCTGCGACCGCTTCACCGCCCGCACGGTGACCGGCCTCAGCCCCGAGGCGCGTTCCCCGATCTGGCTGAAGCGCCGGCTGCAGAAGGCCGGCATGCGCCCGGTCTCGCTCGCCGTCGACGTCACCAACTACGTGATGATGGAGCTCGGCCAGCCGCTGCACGCCTACGACCGCGACCTGGTCCGGGGCACCATCGGCGTGCGCCGGGCGGAGCCGGGCGAGAAGCTCACCACCCTCGACGGCGTCAAGCGGACGCTCGACCCCGAGGACCTGGTCATCACCGACGAGCGCGGCCCCATCGGCCTCGCCGGCGTCATGGGCGGCGCCGACACCGAGATCGCCGACCACGACGGCGCGGGGAACGCCACCACCGACGTGGTCATCGAGGCCGCGCACTTCGACGCGGTGTCGATCGCGCGCACGGCCCGGCGGCACAAGCTGTCCTCCGAGGCGTCCCGCCGCTTCGAGCGCGGCGTCGACCCGCAGGCCGCCGCCGCGGCCGCGCAGCGCACCGTCGACCTGCTGGTGCTGCTCGCCGGCGGCACCGCCGAGGCCGGCGTCACCGAGGTCGTCGCCCCGGCCGCGCCGCGCACCATCACCGTCCCGGCGGACCACCCGGACAAGGTCGCGGGCGTCGCCTACGGCCGGGAGACCGTCGTCCGCCGCCTCCAGGAGGTGGGCTGCGACGTCCACGGCCAGGACGAGCTGATCGTCACCGTGCCGTCCTGGCGGCCCGACCTCACCGACCCGAACGACCTGGCCGAAGAGGTCATCCGCCTGGAGGGCTACGAGAACCTGCCCTCCACGCTGCCCCGGCCGCCCGCCGGGCGCGGTCTGACCGGGCGGCAGCGGCTGCACCGCCGGATCGGCCGGGCCCTGGCCGGCGCCGGATACGTCGAGGCGCCGAACTACCCGTTCGTCGCCGAGCAGGTCTTCGACCAGCTCGGCCTGGACGCCGGTGACCCGGCCCGCCGTGTGGTGAAGCTGACCAACCCGCTCAGCGACGAGGAGCCGGCGCTGCGCACCTCGCTGCTGCCGGGCCTGCTCGGCGCGCTGCGCCGCAACGACGGACGCGGCAGCCACGACGTGGCGCTGTTCGAGACCGGTCTGGTCTTCCTCCCCCGCGAGGAGCAGCGCACCGCCGTCCGGCTGCCCGTCGACCGGCGGCCCACCGGCGAGGAGCTCGCCGGACTGGACGCCGCGCTGCCCGACCAGCCGCGGCACGTCGCGGTCGTCCTCGCCGGGGCCCGTGAGCAGGCCGGCTGGTGGGGCAGGGGCCGCCCGGCCGACTGGGCCGACGCGGTGGAGGCCGCCCGGACCGTCGCCCGCGAGGCCGGCGCCGAACTCGTCGTCCGCAAGGGCCAGTACGGTCCGTGGCACCCGGGCCGCTGCGCCGAGCTGCTGGTCACCGTCGACGGCACCGAGCGGGTCGTCGGCCACGCCGGTGAGCTGCACCCGGGCGTCCTGAAGACCCTGGGCCTGCCCGCGCGCACCTGCGCGATGGAGCTGGACCTGGACGTCCTGGAGCAGGTCGGCGACGACACCCCGCAGGCGCCGGGCATCTCCACCTTCCCGGTCGCCACGCAGGACGTCGCCCTGGTCGTCGACGCGTTCGTGCCCGCCGCGGACGTCGAGGCCGCGCTGCGCGAGGGCGCCGGCGAACTGCTGGAGTCCATCCGCCTGTTCGACGTGTACGAGAACGCCGAGCAGCTGGGCGAGGGCCGCAAGTCGCTGGCGTACGCGCTGCGGTTCCGCGCGGACGACCGGACGCTGACCGTCGACGAGGCGTCGGCGGCCCGGGAGGCGGCGGTCGCCCTCGCGGGCGAGCGCACCGGGGCCGTCCTGAGGAGCTAGCGCCACGAGGGACCGCGCCGAGCCGAGGGCACCCCGTGCCCCCGGGGCGGCGCGGTCCCTCGCGCTCCTTCCGGCGGCGCGCGCCCCTCACGTCCCCCCACCGCCGGTCACCTCACTCGTTCGGGTGACAATTCCGGGCGATACGTCCGGATCGGGGCATGTGGTCGACAGAATCGGACCGGCCTTTCCGGGCCGGTCCGCGCTGTCAGGGCCTACAGGGCCGTCAGGGCCTAAATGGGGGGCCATCGGCATGATCCGCTTCAAGGCTGGGACTCCCCGCGGGGTGCCGCCCCGGCCCGTCCCAGGGGCTCCCGCGCCCCTCCGTCTTCCGTTCGGCGCCCGCGCGGCGGGCCACCGTGCCGCCGTCCGGCGGGACGGCCGGCGTCCGCTGCGCCGGGTGCGCGACCTCGCCCTGCCCGTGGCCCTGGGCGCCGGCGCGGTGGCCTACCGGCTGACCTGTCCGCTGGCCCGGGACGACGCCCTCGGCGCGCGGCTCGTCAGCAGCGCCGTGCTGTGCGCGGTCTGCACCGGGCTGGTGCTGCACGTCCGGCACCGGATGCTGCGCGAACTGCGGCAGGCCCGCCGGGTCGCCGATGCCGCGCAGAGCGCGCTGCTGCGGACGCCGCCCCCGTACGTCGACGGACTGGCCGTCGCCGCCGTCCAGTTGCCCGCCGACCGGGGGGCCCGGATCGGCGGCGACCTGTACGAGGTGGTCGCCACCGAGCACGGCGTACGGGCCGTCATCGGTGACGTCCGCGGGCACGGGCTCGGCGCCGTCGGGACCGCCGCCGCCGTCCTCGGCAGCTTCCGCGAGGCCGCGCACGACGAGGCCGAACTGGCCGGGGTGCTGCGCCGGCTGGAGCGGGCGGTGGCCCGGCACCTGCGGGAGCGGGCCGGTGACGGGCACGCCCCCGCGGGCGCCGAGGACCCGTTCGCCGAGGAGTTCGTCACCGTACTGGTGCTGGAGATCCTCCCGGACGGGGAGATGCGGGCCCTGAACTGCGGGCACCCCTGGCCGTACCTGCTGAGCGGCGCCCGCGCCGACCGGCTCGCCCGGGCCGACCCGCTCCCGCCGCTCGGCCCGTTCCCGCTGCCGTCCGACCTCCCCGCCGTGCCCTGCGGACGCCTGCCGCCCGGCGACGTCCTCGTCCTGCACACGGACGGAGCCGAGGAGGCACGGGACGCCGGCGGCCGGTTCTTCCCCCTGGGCGACGTCCTCACTGGCGTCGCACGCGAGCACCCGGTCACCCCCCGGGCCGTGCTGCGGGCGGTCCTCGGGGCGCTGCTGCGCCACACGGTCGGGCCGCCCGGGGACGACGTGGCCCTGCTGGTCATCGGGAACGAGCGTCCGCCCCGGCGCGCCCCCGCCGGGGCGCGGGGGTCCGCGCACCCGGCCGCGGCGGACCTGCCCCCGGCCGGTCACCTGCGGTTCCCGGCGTGACGGGGACGACGGGGCCGTGCGCCGTCCGCCCCGCCACGGAGTGTCGGGCAGGCGGCGGGGCGGACGGCGCGGAAACGGGCCGCCGCACTGTACGAGGGGGAGCCGGCGGCCCGGCCGGCCTCTTTCGAGGCGCCCCAGTCAACCGGCCGGAAGCCCTCCGCGACAGCGCGCGCACGCCGCGGATCCGAGCACTGCGTTCACACCCCGTGTGAACGGGCGGCCACTACTCTGACGGCACCGACCCACCCGGGGGGCCGCATGCAGCCCAACACTCTGCTCGACGCGATCATGGACGAGGCGGGGATCTCGCACGCGGGTCTGGCCGCGCACGTCAACCGGGCCGGACGGGCACGCGGGCTGAGGCTGAGGTACGAGCACACGGCCGTCGCCCGGTGGCTGAAGGGGCAGCGGCCCCGGGGCCAGGTGCCCGACCTGATCTGCGAGGTGCTCGCCGCCCGGCTGCACCGCCCGGTCACCCTCGACGACGTCGGGCTCGGCGTGCCCGGCGGGCCGTCCCCCGCGCACACCGGCCCGCTCGGCGGACTCGTCGAGCGGGCCACCGCGCTGTGGCGCTCCGACCAGCGGCGGCGCCCCCACCTCCTCGACGCGCCCGCGCTCACCGGTACGCCCGCCGTGATGCCCGTGTGGGAGTGGGAGAACCCGCCCGAGGACACGGACGTCTCCCGCGACGGCCGGCACCGGGTCACGCCGGGCGACCTCGACGTGCTGCGCGCCGCCCGCACCCACTACGAGCAGATGTACCGCAAGGCCGGCGGCATCGCGACGCGCGCCCGGATCGTCGGCTTCCTCAACGCCGGGGCCGCCCCGCTGCTGCGCGGCGGGTACACCGACGCCACCGGCCGGCGACTGCACCGGGCCACCGGCGGGCTGGTGGCGATCGCCGGCATCTGCGCGTACGACTCCGACGCGCACGGCCTGGCCCAGCGCTACTTCCACCAGGCGCTGAGGCTCGCGAAGGCCAGCGGGGACCGGGGCTTCGGCGCGTACGTGACGGCGCTGCTGGTCAACCAGTCGCTGTACCTGCGGGAGTACCGGCAGGCCGTCGCGTTCGCGGAGGCGGCGCTGCGCGCGGCCGGCCGGCACGTCACCCCGGCGCTCGCCTCCGACCTGTACGCGATGCAGGCCAAGGCCTACGCGCACCTCGGCGACGGGGCGGGCGCGCTGGCCCGCATCCGGCGGGCCGAACAGGCGGCCGAGCGCATCCGGCGCGGGTGCGAGCCCGAGGAGACCGGCTACGTCCAGCCCGGCCTGGTCAACGTCCAGGTGGCGGAGGCGCTGCTGAGCCTCGGTGAACTGGCGGCGGCCGGCGAGCACGCAGCGGCGGCCGTGGAGACCCCCGCGCACGACCGGGGCCGGGTGCACCGGCTGGCCATGCTGAGCACCGTCGAACTGCGTCAGGGCAACGCCGACAGCGCGGCGGCCCTCGCGGTGCGGATGGCCGAACAGGCCCGCGGCATGGAGTCGCAGCGGCTGCGCGACCGGCTGCGGGCGGTGCGCGAGCACCTGGTGCGCAGCGGCTGCGCCGGCACGGTCGAGGCGGCCGAACTCATCGACGGGGCCCTGCGCGTACCGGTGTAGGGCGGGGCGCACCGCGGGGACACCGGACGCCCGGCCCGCGTCCCCTCCGCGCCTTCCGCCGCACCGCGGGCGGCCTCCCGTGCGCCTGCTGCCGGGCCCCTGCGCCACCTCCTGGGCGGAGCCGTCCAACGGCCTCACCGACGCCCGGCACCACGTCTTCCGGACCGACGAGGGCGAGTACGTCGGCCACCGCGTGGACGACTTCGAGTCGGACCGCCGGGAGTGGGTGCCCCTCGAGCCGGTCCCCGACCCGGTCGCCCCCGGCGAGGTCCCGGCCGCCACCATGGCGGCCGCGCTGCTCCTGCCGCACCACCTCGGGTTCGGGCGGGACGCCGTGCCCTGACGCCCGAGCGGCGGGCGGACGCAGCGGCCCGGCACCAAAGGTCCGGTGCCGGGCCGCGGCCGGGGCGTCAGCCGTACGTGTAGAAGCCCGAGCCCGTCTTGCGGCCCAGCCGGCCCGCGTCGACCATCCGCTGCAGCAGCGGCGGCGCGGCGTACAGGGGCTCCTTGTACTCCTCGTACATCGAGTACGCGACCGAGGCCACCGTGTCCAGGCCGATCAGGTCGGACAGCTTCAGCGGGCCCATCGGGTGGGCGCAGCCCATCTCCATGCCGTTGTCGATGTCCTCCCGGCTGGCGATGCCCGACTCGAACATCCGGATCGCCGAGAGCAGGTACGGGATCAGCAGCGCGTTGACCACGAAACCGGAACGGTCCTGGGCACGGATCGCGTGCTTGCCCAGCACCTTCTCGGTGAACACCTGGGCGCGGCTCAGCGTGCCCTCGGAGGTGGTGAGCGCCGGGATCAGCTCCACCAGCCGCTGCACCGGCGCCGGGTTGAAGAAGTGGATGCCGATCACGTGGTCGGGCCGCGAGGTGGCGACCGCCAGCTTCACCAGCGGGATGGAGGAGGTGTTGGAGGCCAGGATCGCGTCCGGCCGGGTCACCACCTGGTCCAGCACCTGGAAGATCTCTGTCTTGACCTGCTCGTTCTCGACGACGGCCTCGATCACCAGGTCACGGTCGGCGAACTCGCCGAGGTCCGTGGTGAAGCTCAGCCGGGCCTGCGTGGCCGCCAGCTCCTCCTCGGTGATCTTGCCGCGCCCGGCGGCCTTGGACAGCGAGTTGAACAGCCGGGTACGGCCTATCTCCAGGGCTTCGCCGGTGGTCTCGGCGACCTTGACGTCCAGTCCGGCCCGGGCGCACACCTCGGCGATCCCCGCGCCCATCTGACCGCAGCCCACCACTCCGACGCGTTCGATGTCGGTCACATCGTTCCCTTCGCTCCTGCTTACGGCTGTGGCAGGTCCGCCGGGTCCCGGTGCCTGCTCCGTCCGTGCACGTTACTCCGAAGTATCGATGATCGATCGCCGGGGTGGGGCATCCCGGACGCGGAGCGGACCGTGACCGAGGTGCGAGGGGCTCGGGAGCGTGCGGTGGGGCGCGTGTCGCGCGGAGTGTTCGCGGCGGCGGTCCGGGGCGGCCCGGCGGGGTCCGACCCGGCCGGGGCGAGGGCGCGGGCGGTCGCCGACCGCTGCCGGCAGACCGGCGCACTCCCCGCGCCGGTCTGCCGCGATCTACCGCTGGTGGGCCTTGTGCCGGATCTCGGAGTCGGGGCCGGGCGAGCACACGGCCTCGTGCCCGTCCTCGAAACGGACCCGGTAGGGCGGGTTGCCCTCGCGCCCCATCACTTCGACGATCTCGGCGACCTTGTCGTGCTGACCGACCACCCTGCCGTGCTGGACAAGCTGGTCACCCACGGTTGCGTGCATCGGGGCCTCCTCACGGATGCGGGAGCAGCGGTCCGTGGCATCGAGTCTACGGCGGAGCGCGCCGCCCGGCAGCGGGCCGCACGCACCCCTCAGACGCGGGCCCGCTGGGTGACGGCGATGCACACCAGCACCGCCGCGGCCGTCAGCGGGGCGGCCGCCGTCAGGTGCTCGTCCAGCAGCAGCACCGACCACACCAGCGTGAGCAGCGGCTGGGCCAGTTGCAGCTGGCTGGCCCGGGGGATGCCGATCGCCGCCATGCCCCGGTACCAGACGACCAGCCCGAGGAACTGCGACCCCGCGGCCACCCACAGCAGCCCGGCCACGCCGTGCGCGGTCAGCCGCACCGGCTCGAGGGCCAGCGCGACCGCCGCGGCGGGCACGGTGAGCGGCAGGCACAGCACCAGGGCCCAGCCGATCACCTGCCAGCCCGGCATCACCCGGGCCAGCCGGCCGCCCTCGGTGTACCCGGCCGCGCACACCAGCAGCGCCGCGAAGAGGTACAGGTCGGCCGTGGTCGGCGCGCCGCCGCTCTGCCGGAGGGTGAACGCCGCGACGGCGGCGGCCCCGGCCAGGGCCGCCGCCCAGAAGGTGCGCGAGGGACGGGAGCCGACGCGCAGGGCGGACAGCAGCGCCGTGGTCAGCGGGAGGAGGCCCACCACGACGGCCGCGTGCGCGGTGGTCGAGGTCCGCAGCGCCAGGGTGGTCAGCGTCGGGAAGCCGAGGACCACCCCGGCGCCGACCACCGCGAGCCCGGGCCAGTGGCGGCGGGCGGGCGGCGCCACGCGCAGGGCGAGCAGGCAGCCGCCCGCGATCAGCGCCGCGAGCACGCTGCGCACGGCCACCAGCGACCAGGGGCCGAAGCCCTCCAGCCCCCAGACGGTGGCCGGGAAGGTGAGGGAGAAGGCGACGACGCCGAGAGCGGCCTGGAGGGTGCCCGGGCCGGTGCGGTCCCGGCGGGCGGCGACCGTTATCGGGGGCGCGGGGGTAGCGCTACTCTGTGCTCTCATGCATGAGCGTAGCAGTGTCGGTGATCTGGCGGATCGGCTGCGACGTGAGCTCGACCGCTACTCTCCCGGTGAGAAGCTCCCGTCCAGCCGGGCCCTGGTGGAGCGGTTCCGGGTGAGCCCCGTGACCGTCTCCCGGGCGCTGGGGCGGCTCGCCGCCGAGGGCCTGGTCGTCACCCGGCCCGGGGCCGGCTCCTTCCGCGCCGGGCCCCGGGGCCCGGCCGCTCCCGCCGGGGACACCTCCTGGCAGGAGGTCGCCCTCAGCGCGGACGGCGCCGCCGACCTGGTGCCGCGCTCGGTGGACGCCTCCGGGGTGCTGGACTCGCTCGCCGCGCCGCCGCCCGGGGTGATCGAGTTCAACGGCGGTTACCCGCACCCCTGCCTGCAGCCGGAACGGGCGATGGCGGCGGCGCTGTCCCGGGCCGGGCGCAGGCCGGGCGCCTGGGGGAGGCCGCCCGTGGAAGGGCTGCCGGAGCTGCGCGAGTGGTTCGCGCGCAGCGTCGGGGGTCCGGTGACGGCGGCGGGGGTGCTGGTCACCTCGGGCGGGCAGTCCGCGCTGACCACCGCCCTGCGCGCGCTCGCGCCGCCCGGCGCGCCCGTCCTCGTGGAGTCGCCCACCTACCCGGGCATGCTGGCCGTCGCCCGCGCGGCCGGCCTGCGCCCGGTGCCCGTCCCGGTGGACGCGGACGGCGTGCGGCCCGCGCTGCTCGCGGACGCGTTCCGGGCGAGCGGCGCCCGGGTCTTCGTCTGCCAGCCCCTGTTCCAGAACCCCACGGGCGCCGTGCTCGCGCCCGGCCGGCGCGGCGAGGTGCTGGCCGCCGCCCGCGCGGCGGGCGCCTTCGTGATCGAGGACGACTTCGTCCGGCGGCTGGTGCACGAGGACGCGGGCCCGCTGCCCCGGCCGCTCGCCGCCGAGGATCCCGACGGGGTCGTGGTGCACGTCTGCTCGCTGACCAAGGCGACCTCGCCCAGCTTCCGGGTGGGCGCCCTCGTCGCCCACGGCCCGGTGCTGGAGCGGCTGCGGGCCATCCAGGTCGTCGACACCTTCTTCGTGCCCCGTCCGCTCCAGGAGGCCGCGCTGGAACTCGTCGGTTCGCCCGCCTGGCCGCGCCACCTGCGCGCGCTCTCGGCCGAGCTGCGGGCCCGCCGGGACGCGATGACCGCCGCGCTCCGCCTCCGCCTGCCGGAACTCGCCCTGCCGCACGTCCCCTCCGGCGGCTACCACCTGTGGCTGCGGCTGCCCGACGGCACGGCCGAACCCGCCCTGACGGCCGCCGCCCTGCGCGCCGGCGTCGCCCTCGCCCCCGGCCGCCCGTACTTCAGCGCCGAGCCCCCGGCCGGGCACCTCAGGCTGAGCTTCGCGGCGGTGGCGGGCGCCGGGGAGATCGCGGAGGGGGTGCGGCGCCTGCGGAGCGCCTGCGACGAGGTGCTGGGACGGCCGGACGGGGCGCCGGGGTGAGCGCTCGGCACCGCGCACCGTGGGCGACTTGTCCGTCAGGTCCTGACCTGGGTGAACCCTGAGTAACGTTCGGGGTGGCCCCTCTTGACCCGGGTCCTTGCGCGACTGACGATCGCCGCATGGCACTTCGGGTCACGTTCGTCGCCGCCGCGGGGAGCTCCTCGGTGCTCGCCGAACGCTTCGAGGACGACCGGCCGCTGGACCGGGCCGGCTGGGACGAGGTGCAGCGGGCCGCCCCCGAACTGCTGCCGCTCGCCGCGGCCGAACTGCGCTACTGCTCGCCGACCCCGCGCAGCCGCGCCACCGGGGAGGGCCTCGGATACGCCCCGCTGGTCCAGCTCGCCCTGCGCGACTGCGACATGGGCCGCTGGCGCGGGCTGACCCTGGGCGAGGCGATGGCCCGGGAGCCGGAGGCGGTGGACGCCTGGCTCGCCGACCCGCGGGCCACACCGCACGGCGGGGAGTCGCTGCTGGACTTCATCAGGCGCGTCGGCGGCTGGCTCGACACCCGGCCCGCGGAGGACGGCTGCGGGGTGGTGGCGGTGGCCGAGCCGTCCGTCATCCGCGCGGCCCTGGTGTACGTGCTGAAGGCGCCGCCGGCGACGTACTGGCACATCGACGTCCGCTCGTTGTCGGCGATCGGCGTGGCCGGCCGGGCGGGCCGCTGGAGCCTGTGCCTGGACGGGGGGCCCGCTCAGCCCACGCGTGCGTAACCGGTGGTCAGCTCCAGGTCCTTGGCCGGCCCGCGCACCCGCCAGACCGTGCGCCAGTGGTCCTCGTCGCGGACGGTGAACTCGCCCCGGTAGAGGTCCGCCGAGCACGGGTGGTCGGCGACGTGCCGGCCCGAGGCGAGGTCCAGGTCGTGGAACGGGCGGCCGTCCGCGAACCGCACGCGGGCCGTGCCGCCCGGTCCCGGCAGGAAGCGCAGGGTCCGCTCGGCGGGCCGGGCGACGCCCCGCCAGGTGAAGGTGCCGGACTCCCGGTGCAGCAGGCCGCCGCCCTCCGACGGGCCGAAAACGGTCGCCCCCTCGAAGTGGCCGCGCCCGCCGCTCGCCAGGTCGCGCACGGTGCGCTCCACCCGCCAGCGGCCCTCCAGGTAGGCCAGTACGTCGGGCACCGGCCAGAACTCGCCCATCCCGCCCCTTCCCGTCCGCTCTCCGCCGCCGCACGCCCCGTTGACGTGCTCCTGTCTCCTCCCTATCTTGCCGTTCGAAGTGCTGAATATTGGTCGATATACCGAACGACTCCGGAGTCCCCACGCCCAGAGAGCCGCGGAGCACCCATGTCACGCACCGCACGAAGGCGCGCCCGCCTCGGTCTCGGCCTCACCGCCCTGCTGACGGCCGCCGTCCTCGTCCCGGCCCCCGCGCACGCCGAGGACGTCACCGACTACACGCTCACCGTCGACCCGGACGCCCGGGGCGCGGCGATCGGCGACACGAGGTACGGCGTCTTCTTCGAGGACATCAACCGGGCCGCCGACGGCGGTCTGTACGCCGAACTCGTGCAGAACCGGTCCTTCGAGTACTCCACCGCCGACCACGGCTCCTACACACCCCTGACCTCCTGGACGGTCGGCGGCACGGCCGAGGTGGTGGACGACTCCGGCCGGCTGAACGAACGCAACCGCAACTACCTCTCCCTGGGCGCGGGTTCCTCGGTGAGGAACGCCGGCTACAACACCGGCGTCCGCGTGGAGAAGGGCAAGCGGTACGACTTCTCCGTGTGGGCGCGCGCGGAGAGCGGCACCACCCTCACCGTCACGCTCGAGGACGCGGCCGGCGCGCTCGCGAACGCCCGCGAGGTGGCGGTCGAGGGCGGCTGGGCGAAGTACCGGGCGACCTTCACGGCGTCCCGGACCAGCAACCGCGGCCGCCTCGCCGTCGCCACCGCGAACGCGGCCGCCCTCGACATGGTGTCGCTGTTCCCGCGCGACACCTACAAGAACCAGCCGAACGGCCTGCGCAAGGACCTCGCCGAGAAGATCGCCGCCCTGAAGCCGGGCTTCGTCCGCTTCCCCGGCGGCTGCCTGGTCAACACCGGCTCCATGGAGGACTACAGCGAGGCCAGCGGCTGGCAGCGCAAGCGCTCCTACCAGTGGAAGGACACCACAGGCCCGGTCGAGGAACGCGCCACCAACGCCAACTTCTGGGGTTACAACCAGAGTTACGGGCTCGGCTACTACGAGTACTTCCGCTTCGCCGAGGACGTCGGCGCGATGCCGCTGCCCGTCGTCCCCGCCCTGGTGACCGGCTGCGGCCAGAACAGGGCCACCGACGACGAGGCGCTGCTGGAGCGGCACCTCCAGGACACCCTCGACCTCATCGAGTTCGCCAACGGCCCGGCCACCTCCACCTGGGGCAAGGTCCGCGCCGGGATGGGCCACCCGAAGCCCTTCGGCCTCACCCACATCGGCGTCGGCAACGAGGAGAACCTGCCCGAGGAGTTCTTCGCCCGCTTCCAGCGGTTCCGGGCCGCCATCGAGGCGGAGCACCCGGACATCACCGTGATCTCCAACTCCGGCCCGGACGACACGGGCTCGACCTTCGACACCCTCTGGCGGCTCAACCGCGAGGGCGGGGTCGACATGGTCGACGAGCACTACTACAACAGCCCGCAGTGGTTCCTGCGGAACAACGACCGCTACGACTCCTACGACCGGCAGGGCCCCAAGGTCTTCCTCGGCGAGTACGCCTCCCAGGGCAACGCCTGGAGGAACGGCCTGGCCGAAGCCGCGTTCATGACCGGCCTGGAGCGCAACGCGGACGTCGTCGAGCTCGCCTCGTACGCGCCGCTGCTCGCCAACGAGGACCACGTCCGGTGGTCGCCGGACATGATCTGGTTCAACAACCGCGCGTCCTGGGGATCGGCCTCCTACGAGGTCCAGAAGCTGTTCATGAACAACACCGGCGACCGGGTGGTCCCGTCGGCGGCGAGCGCGACCCCGGACACCAGCGGCCCCGTCACCGGCGCCGTCGGCCTCTCGACCTGGGCGACCAGCGCCGCGTACGACGACGTGAGGGTCACCGCCGCCGACGGCTCGACGCTGCTGAGCGACGACTTCTCCGGCGACGCCTCGCAGTGGAGGCACGTCGGGGGCGGCGACTGGAGCGTCCGGGACGGCCAGTACGTCCAGACCGACGAGGCCGCCGAGAACACCCTGGTCACGGCCGGCGACCCGGCCTGGCACGACTACGACCTGCACGTGAGGGCCACCAAGAAGTCCGGCAAGGAGGGCTTCCTCGTCGCCTTCGGCGTCAAGGACACCGGCAACCACTACTGGTGGAACCTGGGCGGCTGGAACAACACCCGGTCCGCCGTCGAGCAGGCCGTGGACGGCGGCAGGTCGACCCTGGTCTCCCGGGCCGGGTCCGTCGAGACGGGCCGCGCCTACGACATCGACGTCAAGGTGCGCGGCCGCCAGGTCACCCTCTACCTCGACGGCGAGAAGTGGGGCGAGTTCACCGACGACCGGCCGGCCGAGCCGTTCCGCCAGGTGGTCACCGAGGACGACCGGACCGGTGAGCTGATCGTCAAGGTCGTCAACGCCCAGCCGGCCGAGGCCCGTACGGCGATCGACCTCGGCGGCGCGAGGGTCGCCCCCACGGCCCGCGTGACCGTGCTGGCCGCCGACGCGGACGCGGTGAACACGGAGACGGACACCCCGGTCACTCCGGTGACGTCCACCTTCCGGGGCGTCGCGGACGAGTTCACGTACACGTTCCCGGCGCACTCGGTGACGTTCCTGAGGATCAAGCAGCGGTAAGGGGCGGGGGAGGGGCGCGGGCCCGTCGTGCACGGCGGACCGCGCCCGTCCGGGGCGATCGGTGGCGGACCGTCGCCGTCGCTCCCTCTCCGGGGTCCGTCACCGGCCGTTCGTCGGGTCACCGGACGAGAAGGCGACTAGTCTCCCCAGGGCCGCAAGCCGAAGAATCGACGTCCGGGGGGCCGCCCAGCTCGCCACCCGGGCCCGCCACCCGCAGTACCGGGACTGGGGAGCTTTTTCGCTGATCAGCGCCCGTACCACGGATGAGGCAGACGCATGAACGTGACCACCCACCCCGTCGATCTCCTGCCGGAGCGCACGCTGGGCACGCCTCCGGACGCCGAGGCGTTGCGCGGCCGGCTGGCCCTCGGCTGGGACTGCTTCCCCCTCTCGGAGGCGCTGGCCCCCGATGCCTGGGCCGCGTACGCGACCGCGGTCCCGGGCCGCGACCTCGTGCATGTCGTGCTGGTGTGCTCCTTCCTCCCGGAAACGCCGCAGGCCCGTGGTGAGTTCGTGCGAGCGTCACTGGGCCTCTCACTGCGCGCCGGCGCGGCGGAGGGCCCACGCCCGGTGGCCAGGGCGATCGAGCCCGAGGAGCGGACCCGGGCCGTTCCGTCGGCCGACTCGAGGGTCATGCTGGGCATCAACGCGGGACTGCTGAACGTGGAAGCGGAACGCCAGGTGAGCAGTGCGGCACCGGATCGCGCCGAGTGGACGGTCCGGGGGTTCGGCGCCTCGCAGCCGACTCCGATGTGGCAGTTCCGCCGCGTACGGCACCGCCCCCTGGTCGGTGACCACGCGGTTGCCGCCCTGGTCGAGACGGTGCCCGGTCGTCTCAACGAGGCCGACGTCATGCTCGCCGCAGAGTTGCGGCACCGCACGCTGGGAATCCGCCGCTACCGGGCCCACCTGGCGCCCGCGCACGCGTCCTTCACGCTTGCCGGGCCGTCGAGTCCGGCCGGCGGATAGCCGGGCGACCGGGACCGGCGCGGGGCGCCCCGGAGTCCGGCCGCCCGGCGCGTCGGTCGCCGGGTGGCCGGGCCGGCCGGAGACGCGCCGCGCCGCCCCGCCGCGCACGTCCCTCCCGTGACCGGCTGCGGCAAGCCGGGGTGCCGCCACCGCCACATTGCATAAACCTGCGTCGGATCGTATAGTCATGCCATCCAGGAGGAGGGTTTTCCATGGCGGTACGTGCGGCAGTGGCCGGAGCGAGCGGATACGCGGGCGGGGAGCTGCTGCGCCTGCTCCTGGCCCACCCCGAGGTCGGGATCGGGGCCCTGACCGGAAACTCCAACGCCGGGCAGCCGCTCGGCGCGCTGCAGCCGCACCTGCTGCCGCTCGCCGACCGGATCCTGGAGCCGACCACCCCCGAGGCCCTCGCCGGGCACGACGTCGTCTTCCTCGCGCTGCCGCACGGGCAGTCCGCCGCGGTCGCCGAGCAGCTCGGCGAGGACGTGCTCGTGATCGACATGGGCGCCGACTTCCGGCTGCGGGACGCGTCCGACTGGGAGCGGTTCTACGGCTCCCCGCACGCCGGCACCTGGCCGTACGGCCTGCCCGAACTGCCGGGCGGCCGCGCCGCGCTGGAGGGGTCCAAGCGCGTCGCGGTGCCCGGCTGCTACCCGACCGCCGTCTCGCTGGCCCTCTTCCCGGCGTACGCGGCGGGACTCGCCGAGCCCGAGGCCGTGATCGTCGCCGCGTCCGGGACGTCCGGGGCCGGCAAGGCGCCCAAGCCGCACCTGCTGGGCTCCGAGGTGATGGGCTCCATGACGCCGTACGGCGTGGGCGGCGGGCACCGGCACACCCCCGAGATGATCCAGAACCTCTCCGCGGCGGCGGGCGAGCGGGTCTCCGTCTCCTTCACCCCCACCCTCGCGCCGATGCCCCGCGGCATCCTCGCCACGTGCAGCGCGCGGGCCGCGCCCGGCGTCACCGCCGAATCCGTCCGGGCCGCCTACGACAAGGCCCTCGCCGACGAGCCCTTCGTCCACCTGCTCCCGGAGGGGCGGTGGCCCGCCACCGCCTCCGTGTACGGCTCCAACGCCGTGCAGGTGCAGGTCGCGTACGACGCCACCGCCGGCCGGATCATCGCCATCAGCGCCCTCGACAACCTGACCAAGGGCACCGCGGGCGGTGCCGTCCAGAGCATGAACATCGCCCTGGGGCTCGACGAGACCACCGGGCTGACGACGATCGGAGTTGCGCCGTGAGTGTGACGGCAGCGAAGGGGTTCACGGCGGCGGGCATCGCCGCCGGGATCAAGGAGAACGGCAACCCCGACCTGGCCCTCGTGGTCAACAACGGCCCCCGCCGCGCCGCCGCCGGCGTGTTCACCTCCAACCGCGTCAAGGCCGCCCCCGTGCTCTGGTCCGAGCAGGTCCTCAAGGGCGGGCGGCTGTCCGCCGTGGTCCTCAACTCCGGCGGCGCCAACGCCTGCACCGGGCCCAAGGGCTTCCAGGACACCCACGCCACCGCCGAGAAGGCGGCCGAGGTGCTCGGCGTCGGCGCGGGCGAGGTCGCCGTCTGCTCCACGGGGCTCATCGGCGTCCTGCTCCCCATGGACAAGCTGCTGCCCGGCGTCGAGACCGCCGCCGGCCGGCTGTCCGAGCACGGCGGCGAGAAGGCCGCCATCGCCATCAAGACCACCGACACCGTGCACAAGACGTCCGTCGTCACCAAGGACGGCTGGACCGTCGGCGGCATGGCCAAGGGCGCCGGCATGCTCGCCCCCGGCCTCGCCACCATGCTCGTCGTCCTCACCACCGACGCCGACCTCGACAGCGCGGAGCTGGACCGGGCCCTGCGGGCCGCGACCCGGGTGACCTTCGACCGCGTCGACTCCGACGGCTGCATGTCCACCAACGACACCGTGCTGCTGCTCGCCTCCGGCGCCTCCGGGACCAGCCCGGAGTACGAGGAGTTCGCCGAGGCCGTACGGACCGTCTGCGACGACCTCGGGCAGCAGCTCGTCCGGGACGCCGAGGGCGCCAGCAAGGACATCAAGGTCGAGGTGGTGGGCGCCGCGACCGAGGACGACGCCGTCGAGGTGGGCCGCTCCATCGCCCGCAACAACCTCCTCAAGTGCGCGATCCACGGCGAGGACCCCAACTGGGGCCGCGTCCTGTCCGCGATCGGCACCACCGCCGCCGCCTTCGAACCCGACCGGCTGAACGTCGCCATCAACGGCGTCTGGGTGTGCAAGAACGGCGGTGTCGGCGAGGACCGCGAGAAGGTCGACATGCGCTACCGCGAGGTGCACATCGTCGCCGACCTGGCCGCCGGCGACGAGGGGGCCGTCATCTGGACCAACGACCTCACCGCCGACTACGTCCACGAGAACAGCGCGTACTCCTCATGACCACCACACGCAAGCACACCGCGCTGCCCAAGGCGCAGATCCTCATCGAGGCGCTGCCCTGGCTGACCCGGCACCGGGGCAAGACCGTCGTCATCAAGTTCGGCGGCAACGCCATGGTCGACGAGGAACTCAAGGCCGCCTTCGCCCAGGACGTGGTCTTCCTGCACCACGCCGGACTCAAGCCGGTCGTCGTGCACGGCGGCGGCCCGCAGATCAGCCGGGCGCTCGAGACGCACGGCATCGTCAGCGAGTTCAAGGCCGGCCTGCGCGTCACCACCGAGGACGCCATGGACGTCGTCCGCATGGTGCTGGCCGGACAGGTGCAGCGGGAGCTGGTCGGGCTGCTCAACCGGCACGGACCGCTCGCCGTCGGCCTCACCGGCGAGGACGCGCACACCCTCACCGCCACCAGGCACCGGCCCGAGATCGACGGCGAGCCGGTCGACATCGGACGGGTCGGCGAGATCACCGAGATCGACACGGGCGCCATCGAGGCGCTGCTCGCCGACGGCCGCATCCCGGTCGTCTCGTCGATCGCCCGTTCCCAGGACGATCACCATGTCTACAACGTCAATGCTGATACGGCGGCTGCGGCACTCGCTGCTGCACTGGGCGCCGAGACCCTCATGGTCCTCACGGACGTCGAGGGACTCTACGAGGACTGGCCGAACTCCGACGAGGTGATCAGCCGCCTCACCGCCTCCCAGCTCGAGAAGCTCCTGCCGGAGCTGGCCTCCGGGATGGTGCCGAAGATGGAGGGCTGCCTGCACGCCGTGCGGGGCGGGGTGACCACCGCCCGCGTCATCGACGGCCGGGTCCAGCACTCGATCCTGCTGGAGATCTTCACGGACGAGGGCATCGGCACGATGGTCGTGCCCGACGAACAGGGGGAGTCGTGAACAACGAGGAACTGAGCGCCCGGTGGCGGGGCGCTCTCATGAACAACTACGGCACCCCGCGGCTGGCCCTGGTCCGCGGTGAGGGCGCCCGGGTCTGGGACGCCGACGGCAACGCGTACCTCGACTTCGTCGGCGGCATCGCGGTCAACGCCCTCGGACACGCCCACCCGGCGGTCGTGGAGGCCGTCAGCGGGCAGATCGCGTCCCTCGGCCACGTCTCCAACCTCTTCGTCGCCGAGCCGCCGGTCGCCCTCGCCGAACGACTCCTGACGATCTTCGGCCGCGACGGCAGGGTGTACTTCTGCAACTCCGGTGCCGAGGCCAACGAGGGCGCCTTCAAGATCGGCCGGCTGACCGGGCGGAGCCGCATGGTCGCCACCGACGGCGGTTTCCACGGCCGCACCATGGGCGCCCTCGCGCTCACCGGGCAGCCCGGCAAGCGGGAGCCGTTCCTGCCGCTGCCCGGCGACGTCACCCACGTCCCGTACGGCGACGCGCAGGCGCTGGCCGCCGCGGTCACCGAGGACACGGCGCTGGTGATCATCGAGCCGATCCAGGGCGAGAACGGGGTCGTCGTCCCCCCGCCCGGCTACCTCAAGGCCGCCCGCGCCATCACGGCCGCCACGGGCGCGCTGCTGGTGCTGGACGAGGTGCAGACCGGCATCGGCCGCACCGGCACCTGGTTCGAGTACCAGGCCCACGAGGGCGTCCTGCCCGACGTCGTCACCCTCGCCAAGGGGCTCGGCGGCGGACTGCCGCTCGGCGCCACCGTCGCCTTCGGGCGCGCCGCCGACCTGCTCCGGCCCGGCCAGCACGGCACGACCTTCGGCGGCAACCCGGTCGCCTGCGCCGCCGGGCTCGCCGTCCTCGACACCATCGAGGACGAGGGGCTGCTGGAGAACGTCAAGCGGCAGGGGGAGAAGCTCCGCGACGGAATCGAGGCCGCCGGGCACCCCATGGCCGACCACGTCCGGGGTGCGGGCCTCCTGCTGGGTATCGTGCTCACCGAGCCGCTCGCGCCCCAGGTGCAACGGGCGGCTCAGGACGCCGGATTCCTCGTGAACGCGCCCGCTCCCGATGTCGTACGGCTCATGCCGCCGCTGACCCTCGGGGACGACGCGGTGGACGCCCTCCTCGGGGCGCTGCCCGGCATCCTGGACGAGGCCGGCCGGGCAGGCGCGGAAGGACGATCCGGAGAATGAGACGACGATGAGCCAGGAGCAGGGCCAGGGGCAGCACGCCGGGCCCGCCGTACCGCAGACCCGCACCGCGCGCCACCGCAGGATCGTGGACATCCTCAACCGGCAACCGGTGCGGAGTCAGAGCCAGTTGGCGAAGCTGCTCGCGGACGACGGGCTGAGCGTCACCCAGGCGACGCTCTCCCGGGACCTGGACGAACTGAACGCGGTGAAGATCCGCAACACCGACGGCGACCTCATCTACGCCGTGCCGAGCGAGGGGGGGTTCCGGACCCCGCGGGCGCCCCTGGGCGAGTCGGCGAAGGAGGAGCGGATGCGCAGGCTCTCCGCGGAGCTGCTGATCTCCGCGGAGGCGTCGGCCAACCTCGTGGTCCTGCGGACCCCTCCGGGAGCCGCCCAGTTCCTGGCCTCGGCGATCGACCAGGCCGAGCTGCACGACATCCTGGGGACGATCGCGGGGGACGACACGCTGTTGCTGATCAGCCGTGATCCCGAGGGAGGCCAGGCCCTGGCGGACCACCTGCTGAGGCTGGCGCAGAACGGCCACTGAGCGGCGCGGGGCGCGCCGCGGGGCGCGCGTCGCCGTGCGGCCCCGACCGCGCGGCGCCCCGCTCCCTCCGCGGCCCTCCTCTCGAACGCCCCCGGACGGCACGGCCCCTTGCGAAGGGCTCCGAAGGGGCTCCCCCTCGAACGGTGGCCCGGTCAGCCCAGCCGGGCGGCCAGCCCTCCGGTGCACCGCACCTCGTCCCCCGCCGTGATCAGCAGCGCCTCGACGTCCGGCAGGGACTCCAGCCAGTCCAGGGCCTGCCGCGACCCCATCGCGAAGGCGGCCGTGGCCCAGCAGTCGGCCCAGGTCAGACGGGGGGCCACCACGGTGACGGCGATCAGGTCGGTGACCGCCGAGCGGCCGGTGCGGGGATCCACGATGTGGTCGCCGCGCTCCGCCGTGCCGGAGGTGGCCACGGCCAGTTCGCCGGCGCCGGCGGCCGAGACGACGGCGGCGAGACCGCCGGGGCGCAGCGGGTCCGACACGCCCACCCGCCAGGGGCGCTGTGCTCCCGGCACCCCCAGCAGCTGGACGTCTCCGCCCCCGTTGACGCTCACCCCCGTCGCACCGGCCGCGGCGAGCGTCCGCGCCGCCCGCTCGGTGGCCCAGCCCTTGACGATCCCGGTGGGGTCGAGGCGGCCCCGGTAGCGCGGGCTGAACCAGCCGTCGCTCGTCCGCTCCGCCTCTGCGGCCAGCTCCAGCACCTCGGCGACCTCGGGATCGCACTCCCCGGCGGTCAGTTCACCGCGCGCCAGCCGGGAGACCTGACTGTCGTCGCGGTACGTGCTGAACACCTCGTCGGCCCGGTGCAGCCCGGCGACCGCCGTCTCCAGCGCCGCGCGCACCGCGCGGGGTTCCCCGCCGCGGACGTCGAAGGAGAAGACGGTCCCCATCGCCTCCTCCGCGTGACGCACCGCGGCGGGCGCTCCGGGGGATGCGGCCACGGGGTCAGCCCCCGGCCCTGTCCAGCGCCGACTGGAGCGACTGCCGGTAGCCCGCGCTGGTGTAGGTGGCCCCGGAGACCGCGTCGATCTCCGCGCTCTGTGCCGCGACGGCGGCCCGGTTGAGCCGGGGGACGGCGTCGGAGGTGATCCGGTCGCTCTGTCCGCCCGCGGGGGCCTGCACCGCCTCGGCCTTGGTGATCCTCCCGCCGCTGACGGTGATCCGGACCTGGACCGCGCCGTACTGGGTCTGTGCCGCGTCCCCGGTGACGGTCCGGGCCTGCGCGCTGCCCGGGCCCTGCCCGGAGCCGGCCGGGTCCGCCGCGCCGGAGGACCCGGCCGCGCGTGCCTTGTCCAGCGCCGACTGCAGGGACTTCTTGTACCCGGTGCTGGTGTAGGTGGCCCCGGAGACCGCGTCGATCTCCGCGCTCTGTGCCGCGACGGCGGCCCGGTTGAGCCGGGGGACGGCGTCGGAGGTGATCCGGTCGCTCTGTCCGCCCGCGGGGGCCTGCACCGCCTCGGCCTTGGTGATCCTCCCGCCGCTGACCGTCAGGCGGACCTGGACCGCGCCGTACTGGGTCTGCGCCGCGTCCCCGGTGACCGTGCCGTTCCCGATGGGCTGGGCGCCGCCCTGCGGGGACTGGGCCGCCGCGGGCGGGACCGCGCCGCCGGCGGCGGCCGAACCGGGGTCGGACGCCGGTTTCAGCGACAGCAGCAGCACGATGCCCGAGACGGTGGCGGCGGTGGCCAGCACGGCACGCCGGACGGGGTGACTCTTCCTCATCGCTTCTCAAGCTCCTGATGGGTGTGGACGGCCCGTCGCTCACATCTCGAACGACTCGTGATGGATACGGCGGGCGGGGACTCCCGCGCCGCGCAGTGCCTCGTAGACGGACTGCGCGAAGCCGGGCGGCCCGCACAGGAAGACGTCGTGGCGGTCGATGTCCGGGATCTTGCGCCGCAGGCTCTCCGCCGAGATGTCGGGGCGCGCCCCGTCGGGGCTGTTCACCGCGTACATCAGCCGGGCGCCGCGCTCGTCGGCGATCTTGGCCAGCTCGCCCCAGAGCGCCAGGTCCTGCGTGCTGTTGGCCCGGTAGAGCAGGGTGATGTCGCCGGAGGCGCCGGGCAGCGTCTCGAACAGCGCGCGCATCGGGGTGATGCCCACGCCGCCCGCGACCAGCAGCACCTTGCCGCGGCTGCGGCGCTGCGCGGTCAGCGCCCCGTAGGGGCCTTCCGCCCACACGCGCGTGCCGGGCTCCAGCTCGCGCAGCCGGGAGCTGTGGTCGCCGATCGCCTTCACCGTGATCCGCAGCATGCCCGGGCGGGGCGCCGCCGACAGCGAGTACGGGTGGGAGCTGAACCGCATCCCGGGCGCCAGGAACCGCCAGCGGAAGAACTGCCCGGCCTCCGCGCCCATCCGGTGCAGCCTGCGCCCGCCGATCAGCACCGACACCACGCCCGGCGTCTCCTCGACGACCGCCTCGACCCGCATCCGGTGCCGCAGGTTCAGCCGGACGGGGGTGATGATCCGGTACCACAGGACCAGCGCGGTCACGGTGCCGTAGAGCCCGTACCAGAAGGTCTTGGCGGACGGTTCGACGGCGAACTCGTTGCCGGTGGTGATCTGGTGCCAGAACGTCAGGTACACCGCCGCGTAGGTCAGCAGGTGCACGTGGTACCAGCCGTCGTACGGCAGCCGGCGCCGGACCGGGCCGACGGACAGGAGGGCGATCACGAACAGCAGACCGGTGCCGACGGCGGCCTTGCCCATGTCCGGCAGCGTGCCGACGGAGGCGATCGTCTGCTGCACGATGTCGCCGAGGCCCTTGCCCGCCTGGCGGGCGTAGCCCCACATGACGAGGAAGACGTGGGCGGCGACCAGGCTGACGGTGTAGCGGCCGCTCATCGCGTGCCAGCGGGCGACCCGGTCGGAGCCCACCCGGCGTTCCAGCGCGGGCACCCGCGCCATCTGCAGCACCACAAGGGCCATCAGGTAGCCGGCGAGCAGACCCGTGATCCGGCCCGCGGCGACGATCCTGCCCGTGGTGTCCGCGATGGACGGTGTACTGGTCCACCACAGCCACAGCACGGCCACCGCGCCCGCCGCCACGGCGAGCAGCAGGGGCACGGCGGGGGAGCGGCGCGGACGGATGCGGCGCATCGTCTGGCGGCGGGCGGCACGGCCGCCTGCGAGCGTGGTGGTCACGGTTCCTCCGTGGGACTCGGCCCTTGGCCCACACATACGTGCCGTGACGCGGGAGCGTTCAGAGGGGACGCCGTCGTGTTCCCGCCCCGGCGCCGGGCGGTCGCCGCGCGTCCGCCACCGGGGTTCCCCCGGTGGCCGCGGTGATGGTGGAGGGGTGGACCGGCCCCCGGGGCGGCGGCCGTGACCGGGCCGGGTGCCGCCCCGTGTCGCCGCCCGGCCCGGCAGCGCGGACGGCTGCCCGGAGCCGGGTGCGGACGGGGACGGGGAGGCGGGGGCCGGCGGGGGCGGCACCCGGGAGGGCGGGCCTCAGACCGTGGACGGGGGCAGCGGCAACGGCAGCCCGGGCAGTCCGTCCAGGCTGGTGGCGATGTGCTCCTTCTTGGTGAAGTACGCGTTCAGGGAGGCGTCGTCCTCCCGGGCGAACCGCTTGCCGTGCAGGTCACGCTCGGCCTCGTACGCCATGAAGGGCACCGCGTACCCGCACGTGTCGCGGATGAGCTCGGCCGTCACGACGACGATCGCGCGCAGGCCGTGGGGGGTGGGGTCGATGCCGGGGAAGCGGGCGAGGAGCTCCGGGAAGCGGGGGTCGTCGCGGAAGACGGGCTCACCGCGGCCGTGGACGCGCACGATGTTCGGCGGCCCTTGGAAGGCGCACCACATCAGGGTGATGCGCCCGTTCTCCCGCAGGTGGGCGATGGTCTCGGCGTTGGAGCCGGCGAAGTCCAGGTAGGCGACGGTGCGTTCGTCGAGGACGGCGAAGGAGCCCTTGAGGCCCTTGGGGGAGAGGTTGACCGTGCCGTCGGCGGCCAGGGGGGCGGTGGCGGTGAAGAAGAGGGGCTGTTCCTCGATGAACGTGCGGAGCCGGCCCTCGATGCGCTCATAAGTCTTTCCCATGCCTAACGATCGTAGGCGCAGGTCTTTCGACCGTCTAAGGAATTGAGAGGTTGGCGGAGGGGACCGCGGCCGCCCCGGCCGGCGCGTACACGGGGCGTCCGCGGCGCCTGTCACCTCGCTCGACGCGGGTGCAGGCGGCGAGGGGGGCGGGGCGGTGCGGCGCCCCGCCGTCCTCCGGAAGGTCCTGTGCGTGCGGGGTCCCGTCCGGCCGGGGCGTCCCGGACGGAGCGGCGCGGCACCCGCGTGCGACGGGTGGTACGGGAAGGAGGCCCCGCGCGTTCACGGGCCGTCGCGTTCCGGCCGCGGAGTGGCCGGAAGGCGTACCCCGAGGGGCGGATTGACGAATCATGCGGAGTGCTGCATACTCATGCATATCAGCGAATGCACTGTGAGGAGAAACCCGTGACCGAGCGCGTCGTACTCGCCTACTCGGGCGGTCTGGACACCTCCGTCGCCATCGGCTGGATCGCCGAGGAGACGGGCGCCGAGGTCATCGCCGTTGCGGTCGACGTCGGCCAGGGCGGCGAGGACCTGGACGTCATCCGCAAGCGCGCGCTCGCCTGCGGTGCCGTCGAGGCCGAGGTCGCGGACGCCAAGGACGAGTTCGCCGAGGAGTACTGCCTCCCGGCGATCAAGGCCAACGCCCTCTACATGGACCGCTACCCGCTGGTCTCCGCCCTCTCCCGGCCGACGATCGTCAAGCACCTCGTCGCCGCCGCCCAGAAGCACGGCGCCAGCACCGTCGCCCACGGCTGCACCGGCAAGGGCAACGACCAGGTCCGCTTCGAGGCCGGCATCGTCGCCCTCGCCCCCGACCTCAAGTGCATCGCCCCGGTCCGCGACTACGCCATGACCCGCGACAAGGCCATCGCCTTCTGCGAGGAGAAGGGCCTGCCGATCGCGACCACCAAGAAGTCCCCGTACTCGATCGACCAGAACGTCTTCGGCCGCGCCGTCGAGACCGGCTTCCTCGAGGACATCTGGAACGCGCCGATCGAGGACGTCTACGAGTACACCCAGAACCCCGCCCTGGCGCGGGAGCCCGACGAGGTCGTGATCACCTTCAAGCAGGGCGTGCCGGTCGCCCTCGACGGCAGGCCGGTCACCGTCCTCCAGGCGATCCAGCAGCTCAACGAGCGCGCGGGGGCCCAGGGCGTCGGCCGGATCGACATGGTCGAGGACCGCCTCGTCGGCATCAAGTCCCGCGAGGTGTACGAGGCGCCCGGCGCCATCGCCCTGATCACCGCCCACCAGGAGCTGGAGAACGTCACCGTCGAGCGCGAGCTCGCCCGCTACAAGCGCCAGGTCGAGCAGCGCTGGGGCGAACTGGTCTACGACGGCCAGTGGTTCTCCCCGCTCAAGCGCGCCCTGGACGGCTTCATCGCCGAGGCCAACGAGCACGTCAACGGCGACATCCGGATGACCCTGCACGGCGGCCGCGCCGTCGTCACCGGCCGGCGCTCGGAGTCCTCGCTGTACGACTTCAACCTGGCCACCTACGACACGGGCGACACCTTCGACCAGGCCGCCGCCAAGGGCTTCATCGACATCTACAGCCTGTCGGCGAAGATCGCCGCCAAGCGGGACCTGGCGTGAGCCGCACCCGTCTGACGACCCCTCACCCGTACTAGTCCGACGTCCGCCTCCCCACCACGGGTGGGGAGGCGGCGGCACATCCGGAACCCCTTCGAGGAGCACGCAAGTGAGCAGCAACAGCGGTGACGTACGGCTCTGGGGCGGCCGTTTCGCCGACGGTCCCGCCGAGGCCCTGGCGAAGCTGTCCGCGTCCGTCCACTTCGACTGGCGGCTCGCGCCCTACGACATCGCCGGCTCCCGCGCCCACGCGCGCGTGCTGCACCGGGCGGGGCTGCTCACCGAGGACGAGCTCACCCGCATGATCGCCGGCCTCGACCGGCTGGAGGCGGACGTCGCCGACGGCTCGTTCACCGGCACCCTCGCCGACGAGGACGTGCACACCGCCCTGGAGCGCGGCCTCCTGGAGCGCCTCGGTCCGGACCTCGGCGGCAAGCTGCGGGCCGGCCGGTCGCGCAACGACCAGGTGGCCACCCTCTTCCGCATGTACCTGCGCGACCACGCCCGCACCATCGGCGGCCTGATCGCCGACCTCCAGGACGCGCTGATCGGCCTCGCCGAGGCCCACCCGGACGTGGCCATGCCCGGCCGCACCCACCTCCAGCACGCCCAGCCGGTGCTCTTCGCCCACCACGTCCTGGCCCACGTCCAGGCGCTGTCCCGGGACGCCGAGCGGCTGCGCCAGTGGGACGAGCGCACGGCCGTCTCCCCGTACGGCTCGGGCGCGCTGGCCGGGTCCTCCCTCGGCCTCGACCCGGAGGCCGTCGCCGAGGACCTCGGCTTCGAGCGCGGCAGCGCGGCCAACTCCATCGACGGCACGGCCTCCCGGGACTTCGCCGCCGAGTTCGCCTTCATCACCGCGATGATCGGGGTGAACGTCTCCCGGATCGCCGAGGAGGTCATCATCTGGAACACGAAGGAGTTCTCCTTCGTGACCCTGCACGACGCCTTCTCCACCGGCTCGTCGATCATGCCGCAGAAGAAGAACCCGGACATCGCCGAGCTGGCGCGCGGCAAGTCCGGCCGGCTGATCGGCAACCTCACCGGCCTGATGGCGACCCTCAAGGCGCTGCCCCTCGCGTACAACCGCGACCTCCAGGAGGACAAGGAGCCGGTCTTCGACTCCATCGACCAGCTGGAGATCCTGCTGCCGGCCTTCACCGGCATGATGGCCACCCTCACCGTGCACCGCGAGCGCATGGAGGAGCTGGCCCCGGCCGGCTTCTCCCTCGCCACCGACATCGCCGAGTGGCTGGTCCGGCAGGGCGTGCCGTTCCGCGTCGCGCACGAGGTGGCCGGCGAGTGCGTCAAGGCCGCCGAGGCCGAGGGCAAGGAGCTGGACGAGCTGACCGACGAGCAGTTCGCCAAGATCTCCGCCCACCTCACCCCCGAGGTGCGCACCGTCCTCGACGTCCCCGGCGCCCTGGCCTCCCGCAGCGGCCGGGGCGGCACGGCGCCGAGCGCGGTCGCCGTCCAGCTCGCCGAGGTCAAGGCGGACGTGGCCGCCCAGCACGCGTGGGCGAACGCCGGGAGGTGACCGACCGGGTGCCCGGGGGCATCACGGGTTACGTTGGTCCGGCAGCCGCAAGGAGCCGACCGAACGGAGCCCGCGATGCCCTTCGCCCGACTGGCCTCGGCCACCACTCCTACGTGCCACATCGGCCTGGGACTCGCCGCCGTCGGCCGGCCCGGCTACATCAACCTGGGACGTGACGAGGACCTCGGCGCCGACCGCGGCGTCGACGCCCTGCGCGCCCGCACCCACGAGCTGCTCGACGCCGCCTACGCCCAGGGCGTGCGCTACTTCGACGCCGCCCGCTCCTACGGCCGCTCCGAGGAGTTCCTCGCCGACTGGCTGAAGAACCGGACCGACGCCGACGACGTGGTCGTCGGCAGCAAGTGGGGGTACGCCTACACCGCCGGCTGGACCACCGACGCCGAGCGGCACGAGGTCAAGGACCACTCGCTCGCCGCGTACGAGCGGCAGCGCGCCGAGTCCGAGGCGCTGCTCGGGGACCGGCTCGACCTCTACCAGATCCACTCGGTGACCCCGGACAGTCCGGCCCTCACCGACAAGGAGCTGCACGCCCGGCTCGCCGAGGCCGCAGCCCAGGGCCTGACCGTCGGCCTCTCCACCAGCGGCCCGGCACAGGCCGACGCCGTCCGCGCCGCCCTCGCCGTCACGGTCGGCGGCGAGCCGCTCTTCCGTACCGTCCAGGCCACGTACAACGTGCTGGAGACCTCCGCCGGGCCCGCGCTCGCCGAGGCGCACGACGCCGGACTGACGGTGATCGTCAAGGAGGGCATGGCCAACGGGCGGCTGGCCGCCCCGCATGCCCCCGAGGCGCTGCGGACCGTCGCCGAGGAGACCGGCCTGGGCTGCGACGCCGTCGCGCTCGCCTTCGTCCTCAGCCGGCCCTGGGCCGGCGTCGTCCTGTCCGGGGCGGCGACCGTCACCCAGCTCGCCTCCAACCTGCACGCCCCCGCCGTCGACCTCACCGACGACCACCTCTCCCGCCTCGCCGCCCTGGCCGAGGAGCCGCACGCCTACTGGGAGCGGCGCGGCCGGCTGCCCTGGCACTGAGCGCCCCGGGCGCCCCGGGGCGTCCCGGCCGCCCCGGGCGCTCCGGCGTGTCCGCATCCCCGCGCCGTATGAGACGTGCGCGCCCCGGGTGAGACATCATCGTCTCACATGGTTTATATTCGTCTCATGGCTGTCGATCGTGATCAGGTACTGCGCAGCGCCGCCGCCCTGCTGACCCGCAAATCGACCGCGACCATGGACGAGGTCGCCAAGGCGGCCGGGATCAGCCGGGCCACGCTCCACCGGCAGTTCGCCGGTCGGGACGCGCTGGTCAGGGCCCTGGAGGCGCTCGGCATCGCGGAGTGCGAGGCCGCCCTGGAGGCGGCCCGGCCCGAGGAGGGGCCGGCCGCCGACGCCGTGCGCCGGCTGGTGGCCGCGTGCGAACCGCACGCCCCCCTGCTCGCCTTCCTCTACACCGAGAACCAGCTCTTCGAGGGCGAGGAGCAGAACGAGGGCTGGACCAGGATCGACGAGCGGATCGCCGGTCTCTTCCGGCGCGGTCAGGTGAGCGGGGAGTTCCGCATCGACCTCACCCCGGCCTGGCTCACCGAGGCGCTCTACGGACTGCTCGCCTCCGCCGCCTGGGCCGTGGCGGAGGGCCGCGTCGCCCCCAGGGACTTCACCCACATGACCGTCGAACTGCTGCTCGGCGGCGCCCGACGGCAGAACGAGACGACACAGAGGTAAGGAACCATGACCAGCGCCCTGCGACCGGCGGGCCCCACCGAGGCGGCGGAGCGGCCGGGCCGGTGGCTCGCGCTCGCCGTCCTCGTGCTCGCCGTGCTGCTGGTGGCCGTCGACGCGACCGTCCTCGGTCTCGCCACCCCGTACATCAGCGAGGACCTGGCGCCCTCCGGCACCCAGCTGCTCTGGATCGGCGACGTCTACTCCTTCGTGATCGCCGGTCTGCTCGTCTCCATGGGCAGCCTCGGCGACCGTGTCGGCCGCAAGCGGATCCTGCTCCTCGGCGCCACCGCGTTCGGCGCGATATCCGTGCTCAACGCCTACGCCACCACGCCCGGGACGATGATCCTGGCGCGGGCCCTGCTCGGCGTCGCCGGGGCGACCCTGATGCCCGCCACCCTCGCCCTGATCCGCAACCTCTTCCACGACCCGCGCGAACGCAGCCTCGCCGTCGGCATCTGGGGCGCGACCGCCTCCGCGGGCACCGCGGTCGGGCCGGTCCTCGGCGGCTTCCTGCTCGAGCACTTCTGGTGGGGCTCGGTCTTCCTGATCAACCTGCCGGTGATGGCCGTCCTGGTGCTCGTCGGCGCCAAGCTGCTCCCCGAGTCCCGGACGCCGCACCCCGGCCCCTGGGACCTGGCCAGTGTCGTCCTGTCGCTGGTCGGCATGATCGGTGTCGTGTACGCGGTGAAGGAGGCCGCGGCGCACGGCCTCGGCCGGTCCGTTGCGGCCGCCGGACTGCTGGGCGCGGGCGCCCTGTACTCCTTCGGGCGCCGCCAACTCCGTCTCCCCGCGCCCCTGCTGGACATGCGGCTGTTCAAGCACCGCGGCTTCAGCGGTGCCGTGCTCGCGGATCTGCTGACCATCCTCGGACTGTCCGGACTGGTGTTCTTCCTCTCGCAGTACCTGCAACTCGTCCAGGGCAGGCGCCCGCTGGAGGCGGGGCTGGCCGAACTCCCGGCCGCGATCGGCGCGGTGGCGGCCGGTCTGGTCGCCGGCCGCGCCGCCCGGCGCTTCTCGGTGCGCTCCGTCGTCGCCGGCGGGCTCGCCGCCGTCGGCCTCGCGCTGGCGTCCCTCACCGTCATCGGCCAGTCCACCGGATACCCCCTGCTCGGGGCGGCGCTGCTGGTGGTCGGGACCGGCGCCGGATTCTCGTTCACCGTGACCGCCGACGTGATCCTCTCCAGCGTGCCCAAGGAGCAGGCGGGCGCCGCCTCGGCCGTCTCCGAGACGGCCTACGAACTCGGCGCGGCCCTCGGCATCGCCGTGCTCGGCTCCGTGGTCACCGGCGTCTACCGCGGCTTCACCGGTCCCGCGGGCACCCCCGCCGCCGCGCACGAGTCGCTGGGCGGGGCCGTCGAAGCCGCGTCCGGGCTGCCGGCCCGCACCGCCGAGCCGATGCTGGACGCGGCCCGGCAGGCCTTCGTCGACGGCCTGGCACTGGCGGCCGGCGTGGGCGCGGCCGTACTGCTGGCCGCGGCGGTGGCCGCCTGGTTCCTGCTGCGCGGCCAGCGGCTGGAGGACCTCGCCGGACACCCCTGACCCGTTGCCGCGCGAGGCCCGGGACCGTTCCCGCCCCCGTCCGGCGGCCGGGGCTTTGGGGGGGGGGGGGGGGGGGGGGAGGGGGGGGGGGGGAGGGGGGGGGGGGGGGGGGGAGGGGCGCGGCGCGCCCCGGCCCGCCCACTGGACTTGGGCGCCCAAGAAACC